>CAZXBB010000290.1:0-5960 GCA_964638815.1 uncultured Isosphaeraceae bacterium | reverse complement strand
CTCGACTTCTACGACGTGTTCCTGCACATGGCGCGCAAGTACCCCTCGCAGCAATCCGAGGCGGAGGCGACCTCGCGCGTCACCGACCTCTTGAACGGCCACTTCGCACGGAGCGGCGACGTGCCGCAGAGCGTGCTGACGCTGTACTGGCCGCTGCCCTTCGACTTCGGACGTTGGACGCTGCTGCACGAGGACGGCTTCGACGACTACACGCGCTCCTTGGCTCCCCAAGTGCGGCGGATGCTCGAGCTGCTCGCCGTTCCCGAGAGCGCCGTGCGCCAGGTGCGGATGACCCGCTGGGGCCACGCGATGCCCATCGCGCGACCCGGCCTCATCGCCGACGGCAAGACCGAGCTCCTTCGCCGGCCGATCGACGAGCGCATCTTCTTCGTCAACCAGGACAACTGGGCGCTGCCGGCGGTCGAGAACTGCCTGCTGGATGCGGAGCACTTCGCGCCGCTGGTGGCGGAGGGCCTGTGAGCGTTGCGCGGGGGCGGAGTGCGCAGACTCGACGAGTGCGGAGAACGACCGAGCCGCGGAGAGGATCGGAGCGCGTTGGCGGGTGCGCATGCGCGACCGCAAGCAACGCCTGCGGTGGAACCTCCCCTCCCTTCCAGGGAGGGGCGTCTCGGATCGACGCTCGCCTTGGCGAGTGTCGGCCCCCCTCGGCCCACGGGTCAGCCCGCCCGCCGTACGGAGCGCTCTAATACACCTCGAGCATGCACCGCTTCGTGGACCGCACATAGCGCTTGATCTTGTCGTATTCCCAGCTCTTCGGGTCCGTCGCTGCCATCGCCTCGTCCTTGATCGCGAGGTAAGCGTCGACGTGGCCGTGCTTCGCGAGTACCTGGAAGAGACCGACCTGCATGCCTGCGAGGCCGCAGACGTAGATGAGCGTGCGCGGATTCGACAGTAGCGTGTTGAACACCGGCTCCATCATTTCGTCGATGAGCGCGTCGACGTAGAGACCCCTTCGTCCGTCCGGGCGCGGTTCGCGGCTGATCGCCGTGTGGTACGAGAAGTTCTCGTGTTTCGCCGCGTAGTCGCGGAAAATGTCGTCGTACAGCAGGTCGTTCGTATACGGCGCGCCCATCACGAGATCGATGCGGCTCCTGCACGCGCCGCCGGGCGCGTCGAGCAGCTCCATCACCATGCCGCGGAACGGGGCGATGCCGGTGCCCGTGGCCACGAAGAGGTAGTCGTGCTCCGCCGGTCGCTTCGGCAGCAGGAACGACTTGCCCGCCGGCCCGGTCACCGCGACCGCATCGCCGACGCGCAGGTCGCAGAGGTAGTTCGAGCAGACGCCCACGAACAGGCTGTGGTCGTCGGGATCGTCGCCTTCCTTCTGCGGCGTGCGCTCGTCGAGCACGCGCTTGGGGGTCGTCGAGAGAACCTTCCCTTCGCCGTCCTCGCCCCAGGATGGGGACGCGATCGAGTAGAGACGCACCTTGTGCGGTTTGCCGCTCGCGTCGACGCCGGGAGCGACCACGCCGAACGACTGGCCGACGAGGAAGTTCCCCTCGAGAGGCGTTCCGGAGACGTCGATCGCGACGTGGCGGATGAAGCTCGCGGACTTGCCTCGCATGCAGGTCCGCGTGGAGACCACGCGACCCGTCACCGGCGCCGTCGGCCGGACGAGCTGCATCTTCGCTTCGGGCAGTTCCGGGTCCGAGGTCCGCTGGTCCTGCGTAGTGATCTCACCGGTCATGGGGGGAGTGTACGGCGGTCGGGCCCGATGCAAAAACCCGGCCCGCGCCACCTCGAAGCGGCGCGGGCCGGTGCGTCCAATCACGATAAGAGAGCGCCCGCCGCGGTCCCCCCGCGGAACCGCGGCCGGGCGCGCGAACCGGGCTCAATCGAACGCCGCACTGACAGAGGGGAGGTCGATGGACTGGAGGAGCAGGTTCGTTTCGATCCGGAAGTTCGACTGCGTGCGGTGACGCTCGGCGAAGAAGAAGTCGAGGGCGTAGGTCTCGCCGGTCTCCAGCCCGAGCCGGCTCAGATCGACGTACTGCTCCTTGGCCGAGTGCACGCCGCCGAGGTCGATCACGAGCTGGCCGTCGATGTAGACCCAGACGTCATCGTCGCCGATGAACCGGAAGACCTGCTTCGCCTCGTGGTCGTACTTGAACTCGGTGTGGAGCTCGAACGTCAAGTGGAAGTTCCGGTCCGGGCTGCCGCCGGGGTTCCCGAAGAGCTCGCCCTCGAGGGGGAAGAAGCCGCCCAGGTCGCTGTAGTAGGGGTCTTCCTTGTCGTCGAAGACGAACAGTTCGCGGTCATCGTCGTAGTGGAACGTCAGCGTCAGCGGCTTGGAGATGTTCACGCCCGGCTCGTCGTTGAACCACGTGCGGAAGCTCGCGGCCGACTCGATGCCGCCCTGGTCGGACACGCCGCGCGATCCCTGCGTGTCGCCACGCGTCGGGTCGTAGAGCAGGTGGCAGATCGGGCGGCCTGCGTCGTCGCGCCAGTCCGAGGTCAGCTTCCAGCCCATGCCGGAGAAGATCGGCTTGCCGTCCGGACCGAGGATCGACGCGACGTTCGCGCAGTACTGTCCGAAGCCGGCGTTGGGTCGCCGCTCGAAGTCCGGGTGACCGCTCGGGTGTGTCCGCTCGTTGAAGTCGCGGACCTTGCCTCGCAGCTCGAGCGTGCGCTCGGCGGGATCGTCCATTCCGCCGCCACCGCCACCGCCGCCACCGGCGAGGGCACCGGGCCCGAGCAGGAGACCGAGTGCGCCGACTGCCGTGATGAATCCGGCGCCGAGGGCCTTCGAAGTGGTGTGAGTGTCGAACTGCATGGGGTCGAGCTCCTTCCTCAGGTGGGCGGCGAACCACCCGACGGCTGAAACCTACGATCCGTGGCTTCCGATGAAAGCGAGAAGCGAGGCAAACCGGGCCGCCCCTGTGAACTGGTGCGGCCTGTGCGGGCTCGGTCGAAGCTGGCGTGAGCGCCGGGGGGCCGGGGCCCGGGTGCCGGGGGCCGGGGCCGGGGCCGGAGGGGGCCGGGGCTGAGGGGGGGCCGGGGCCGGGCCGGGGGGGCCGGGGCCGGGGGGCCCGACCGTGATGCCGGTCCCGAACCGGAAGCCGGACCGCGGCTGCAGCCGAACCGCCCGGCGAATACGTCGTCGAGCAGGCCGGGCGGCGCTTTAAAGAAGAAGGAGCGGCCCGGTCTCCCGGGCCGCTCGCAGCGGCGCGATCGCAGGGGGACAGACGCCGCTGTTGTCGTGGTCGTCGCCTGGGGTCCGTCCCCCGCGGACTGCTCCCCTCATGTCGCTCAGTCGAAGGCCATCGTCACGGAGGGCACCTTCGGGCCGCTCGGCGCAAGCTTGAGATTCGTCTCGATGCGGAAGTTCGACTGAGTCCGGTGACGCTCCGCGAAGAAGAAATCGAGCCGGTACGTCTCGCCGTCCACCAGCCCCATCCGGTTCAGGTCGATGTGCTGCTCCTGCGCGGAGTGGACGCCGCCGAGATCGATGGCCAGCTTGCCGTCGATGTAGACCCAGACGTCGTCGTCACCGACGAACCTGAAGATCTGGTCGCCGGCGGCGTCGTAGGTGAACTCGGTGTGGAGCTCGAACGTGAAGTGGAAGTTCCGGTCGGGGCTGCCGCCCGAGTTCCCGAAGAGGTCGCCCTCGATCGGGAAGAAGCCGCCCAGTTGCGAGTACAGCTCGTCGTCCTTGTCGTCGAAGACGTAGCTGCCGTCGTCCTGCTTCACCAGCGAGAGCGTGAGCGGTTTCGAGAGGTTCAGGCCGAGAACGTCGCGGTACCAGGTGTGGAAGCTGTCGGCGGAGGTGATCGCGCCCGTGTCGGCGTAGCCGAGCGACGCCTGGTCGTCGTCAAGGTCCGCGTCGGCGACGAGCTCGCCGGCCTCGTAGCGGTGATTGGCCAGGTGCGGGGCGATCGAGCGCCCCTCGGCGTCCATCGCCTGCTGGTTGATCTTGCGACCGTCCCCCGTGAAGACCGGCTTTCCGTCGTCGCCCAGGATGAGCGCGACGTTGCCGGCGTAGTGACCGAACCCGTGGCTCGGCTTCAGCTCGAAATCGGGGTGGCCACCGGTGGCGGTGCGTTCCCTGAAGTCGCGAACGGTGCCGGTGAGCTCGATGCTGTCCGGTGCCTCCTCGTCCGCGGCTTCACAGTTGCGGTACGCCGCGAGGAGCACGACCGACGAGAGGATCCCTGCGTCTATGTTGATGTAATTGGAATTCTGTCGCATGGGCGTCTCCTCGGATGTCTGGACAACCCGAAGGTACGATTCGCGCCCGTGGCTCCCCAAGGCGCGATCCGCGCGAACCGCACGGCGACGATGGGGAGCCCGGTGTAGGGATTTCGGGATGAATGGTGAGTTTCGCGTGAAGCCCTGACGCCTGTGCGGGCTGCGTTATCCTGCGGAGCGGAGCCCCGGTTGGCCGATCAACCGGGAAGGAACGGATTCTCAACCGGCCTCTCACGCCCGCTTCACGACATGGATGCATTCCGAATTCAGGGCGGTGCCCGCCTCTCCGGGCGCATCGCGATCGAGGGATCGAAGAACGCCAGCCTGCCTTTAATGGCGGCGGCCCTCCTGGGCGACGCGCCGCTGACGCTGCGGCGGGTTCCGCCCCTCTCCGACACGACGAACATGATCAGGCTCCTCGCGGAGCTGGGCTGCCGCGTGGACCGGCCCGTCTCGGAGAGCGAGACGATGGTGCTCCACAACGAGGACCTGACCCGCACACACGCCCGTTACGAGATCGTCTGCACGATGCGGGCGAGCATCTGCGTGCTCGGACCGATGCTGGCGCGGCGGGGCCGCGCCCGCGTGTCGATGCCCGGCGGCTGCGCGTTCGGGGCACGGCCGGTGGACCTCCACCTGCGCGGTCTCGAGGCCCTGGGGGCCCGGATCGAGCTGGAGGGGGGCGACATCGTCGCGACCGCTGACCGCCTCCGCGGCACCACTATCTTCCTCGGCGGCCCCTTCGGCTCGACGGTCCTCGGCACGGCCAACGTGATGTCCGCCGCCACGCTGGCGGAAGGCACCACCGTGATCGAGTCCGCCGCGTGCGAGCCGGAGGTCGTCGATCTCGCCCGGCTGCTCAACGCGATGGGCGCCCGAATCACGGGGGCGGGCTCGCCGCGGATCACCATCGAGGGTGTCGGCCAGCTCGGCGGCGCCGACCACGCGATCATCCCCGATCGCATCGTCGCGGGCACCTACGCGTGCGCCGCCGCGATCACCAACGGCGACGTCGTGATCGACCGCTTCCCCTACGACGCGCTGCTCGCGGTGGTCGACCGGCTCCAGGCCGTCGGTGTCCGCATCGAGCGGCTCGATCCCGCGCAGCCCGTGACGTCGTGCACGGTGCGCGTGCACGTGCCCGACCGGCTCGCCCCCGCCATCATCACGACCCAGCCGTACCCCGGCTTCCCGACGGACCTCCAGGCCCAGATGATGGCGCTCCTGTGCCTCGCAGGCGGCAACAGCATCATCACGGAGAAGATCTATCCCGAGCGGTTCATGCACGTGGCGGAGCTCACCCGCATGGGCGCGCAGCTCTTCCGGCAGGGGCCGACCGTCGTCGTGCAGGGCAACGGCCGCCTCATCGGCGCTCCGGTGATGGCCAGCGATCTTCGCGCATCGGCGAGCCTCGTGATCGCCGGTCTCGCGGCGGCGGGGGAGACGACCGTGAGCCGGGTCTATCACCTCGACCGCGGGTACGTGCGGATGGAGCGGGCGCTCGAGACGCTGGGGGCGCACATCGAGCGTTTCGCGGTGGAGTCGACGCCCGCGGCGGCCGAGCCGCGGCCGCGTCTCGACGTGATGACGCCGCCCGCGCACGCGGAGCCGCCGCTGATCGAGACCATTCGTGGCGTGGAGTCGATGTCGGCCGAAGGTATGCGCGTCGTTCCGTACGGGCCGTAAGGGCGGTTGCGGGCGCGGGCGCGGGTACTTGCGCTTGCGTGTGCGTGTGCGCGTCCGTGTGCGCG
>CAZXBB010000289.1:0-6876 GCA_964638815.1 uncultured Isosphaeraceae bacterium | reverse complement strand
ACCGCTCCAGCCAATCGAGCTGCCGCGTCAGCAGATCGATCCGGTGCGCGCGCTCGCGCACGCCGTGACCCGCGCGCGGATACAGCACCATCTCCGTCGGCACGCCCCGCTTCTTCAAAGCGTAGTGGAGCTCGTGGCCCTGGCCCGGCGTCACGCGGTCGTCATCGGCGCCGAACAGGATCAGCGTCGGCGTCCGCGCACGGTTGATGGCCGACAGCGGCGAGCGGCCCCAGTAGAGCTCGAAGTTGTCCTCCATCGGGCGGTTCCAGTGCACGGTGGACATCTCGTCGGGGATGTCCGTCGTGCCCGTGAACGAGACCCAGTTCGAGATGCCCGCCCCGAAGACCGCGGCCTTGAAGCGATCGCTGTGGTGCGTCGCGGCCATCGCCGAGAGATAGCCCCCGTACGACCAGCCGGCCATGCCGAGACGGTCCTCGTCGGCGACGCCGCGCGAGACGAGCAGGTTGATGCCGGCGAGGATGTCGCGGAACTCCTGCCCGCCGAGGTCGTCGTGGTCGCCCTTGCTGAACTCGACGCCGCGTCCGCCGCTGCCGCGGTAGTTCGGCTGGAGGACGAGGAAGCCGCGCGCGGCGAGGAGCTGCGCGAACTCGTTCCATCCGTCGAGCGTCACGCCCTCGGGTCCGCCGTGCGGGTTGACGACGAGCGGGTAGCGTCGGCCTTCCTCGTAGCCGACGGGGTACGTTACCACCCCCTCGATCCGCAACGCGTCCGACGAGAACCAGGCGACCGACTCGGCGCGGGCGAGGCGGAATCGCGTGAGACCGGGGTTGTGATTCGTGATCCGGCGCAGCGTCTTCTCGTTGACGCCGCCCGCGTAAAGCTCGCGCGGGTGGTCGCTGCGGTGGACGACGGCGCAGAACAGTCCCGACGGATGCGCGCTGACGGACTGGATGACGGGAAGCCCCGGCTCGCGCGCCGCACCGTCCACGACGACCTGCCGCGCGCCGTGGTCCGCGTGCACGACGTTGAGACCGACCTGCGTGCCCGCCGCGGCCAGCTCGAGCAGCCTCTGGTCGCCGATCCAGTGCACCTCCGACGCGGACGCCTGGCGTCCCCCACCGAGGTTGACCGGCTCGCTGCCGTCCATCGGCGTGACGAAGACGCTCTGCGGCAGCGGGTCGTTCCGGCTCGTCGCGCCGAGGAACGCGAGCGTGCGTCCGTCCGGCGAGACGGCGAACGGTCCGAGCTTCCCGACGGTGGGCGTCAGCACTTCCGGGGGTGCGTCGCCGCCGGCGTTCGCGCGGTAGATCCGGCTGTTCATCATCTCCCCGTCGGCGCCCGGCTGATCGGACGCGACGAAGACCAGCGTGCGTCCGTCGGGCGTCCACGCGACGTCGCTCGCGCTGAGGTCTGCTTCGTACGCGGGTTCGATCGCGCCCGTCTCCGCGTCCGCGATCCACAGCCGGTCGCGGGCGCCGGGGTCGTCCACGACCGTCCAGTCGCGGCCCTGCTCCTTCGCCTCGGCTTCATCCTCCGGCGCCGCCTCCCGCGCGAGGAACGCGATGCGCGTCCCGTCGGGAGACCACCGTGGGGCCCGGATGCCCGTCTCGTGATCCGTCAGCCGCGTCGCCTCGCCGCCGTCCACTGCGATGAGGTGGATCTGCGCTTTGTCGTCCTCGCCGGGGCCGCGCAGCACGAAGGCGATGCGCGTCCCGTCGGGCGACCAGTGCGGATCGGACGCGTCCGCCCCCTCGCGCGAGAATCGCCGCGCGTCGCCGCCGTCGAGCGGCGCGATCCAGATCTCGGTGCGCGGAGCGCCCGGCTCGTCGTCCGCGTCGCGCGGGACCGACAGCACGTAGACCGCGCGCCGCGCGTCCGGCGCGATCTCGGCCGCCGACACGCTCCGCAGCGAGACCACGTCCTCGACGGTGAGCCGATCGTCCTGGGCGCACGCCGGCACGAGGGCGCGAAGCGCGACGGCCAGCGCGACCGCGGGCGGCAGGAAGCGCGGCAGGCGAAGCGGCACGCTCACCGGCTTCGAGCTCTCTTGTCTCGTCATGTCGTGCGCATCTCGTCGAGTGCGGCAAGCGGCCCCGGCATCCACGAACGGGTCAACGTGCCGGGGGTCGTGCCGGGGGGTCGTGCCGGGGGATTCTGCTCAGTGGTTCCTCGGTCGGATCACGCGGACATTCTCGCGGCCGTCGTCGGCGGGGAAGACGCGATGGAACGCCCGCGCGATTCGCGCGACGCCCCAGAGCACGAGGAACACGAGGGAAGCGGCCACCAGCGCGAAGACCAGCATCGCGATGGCCGGAATCGCGATGACGATCACGAAGACCGCGATGGTGATCCGCGTGATCCAGCTCGGCTGCGCATTGAGCGTCTGCCACGCGACGGTGGCCCGACGCGTCCCCTGGCCGGCGTAGGTCTGGAATCGGGACATGACGGAATGATAGGGCCGAAACGCCGTGAGCAACTTGCCGCGGGTCGCCGTCCCGGCGCCCCGCGGTACGATGGCTGTTCGTCGAACGGAGCACCCACGGATGGACCTTCCCCCCGCCGCGAAAGCAGCCCCCCTCGCGCCCCCGGCATCCCCCGCGCCGCCCTCGCGCCCCGCGCCCTTCGCGCATCTTCACCTGCACACCGAGTACTCGCTCCTCGACGGCGGGAACAAGATCCCCCGGCTCATGGAGCGCGTGAAGCAGCTCGGCATGAACGCGGTCGCGATCACCGATCACGGCAACCTGTACGGCGCGGTCGAGTTCTACAACTGCGCAAAGGCGGCGGGCGTCAAGCCGATCCTCGGCATCGAGGCGTACGTCGCCGTGGGCGACCGCACGGAGCGCAAGCCGACCGGCATCGCCGACGGCGGGTTCCACCTCGTGCTGCTCGCCGAGAACGAGACGGGCTGGCGGAATCTCCTCAAGCTCAGCTCCGACGCGTTCCTCAACGGCTTCTACTACAAGCCGCGCATGGACAAGTCCACGCTCGCGCAGTGGGCGGACGGCATCATCGCCATCAACGGCCACCTCGGCAGCTCGATCGCCCATCACCTGCTCCAGCACGTGCAGACCGGCAACGACGCCCATTACGAGGCGGCGGTGGAGGAGGCGCGGTGGCACGCGGCGACGTTCGTCCCCAACGAGCGGGGCGAGCCGCGATTCTTCGTCGAAGTGCAGAACCACAGCGTAGTCGAGCAGCAGCGGATCAACCCCCTGCTCGTCCGGCTCGCGCGCGAGCTCGACCTGCCGATCGTGGCGGACAACGACGCGCACTTCCTCGGCCGCGACGACCACGACGCGCACGACAGCCTGTGCTGCATCTCGATGCAGAAGACCCGCGACGATCCGGCGCGGCTGAGGTACTCGACGGACCTCTACGTCAAGTCTCCCCAGGAGATGGCGGCGCTCTTCCCCGATCTGCCCGAGGCGATCGAAAACGCGGGCCGCATCGCCGAGCGGTGCAACGTCGATCTCGACTTCACGGCGAACCACGCGCCCGTCGTCCGCATCGTCAGCGGCTACGGGGACCTGCCGAACGACTCGGCCGGAGCGAGCGCGCTCGTCCGCGCGTTCGAGTGCGAGCATCCCGTCGGCTCGACGGCCTGGTACAACGCGTTCTGCGACCAGTTCACGCTCGAGCCCTACGACCGGCACGCCGACACAACATCGCGCGAGACGCTGAAGGCGCAGTGCGACGGGGCGCTGCGCATGCTCGCCGAGGCCGGGGCGATCTGGCGATACGGCGCGGACGGCGTGGACGACGAGAAGCGCGCCCGCATCGACCGCGAGCTGACCATTCTCGCCGACAAGCTGATCAGTGCGTACTTCCTCATCGTCTGGGACTTCGTCAGTTGGGCGCGGCACCGCGGCATTCCCGCGGCGGCCCGCGGCTCCGGCGTCGGCACGATGGTCGGCTACGTCCTCGGCCTGTCCAACGCGTGCCCGGTGGAGTACGGGCTGCTGTTCGAGCGCTTCACGGACCCCGATCGGAGCGAGTACCCCGACATCGACATCGACATCTGCCAGGACGGGCGAGCGGACGTGCTCAACTACGTGCGCGGGAAGTACGGCTACGTCGCGCAGATCATCACGTTCGGCCGGCTCAAGGCGAAGCAGGCGATCAAGGACGTCGCGCGGGTCAACGGCATGAGCCCTCAGCAGGGCCAGCGGCTGGCGAACCTCGTCCCCGCCGAGCTGAACATTACGATCGCCGAAGCACTCGAGAAGGATCCGGACTTCCGGGCGGAGTACGAAGGCGACCCTGACGCGCGGCGCGTCATCGACACGGCGCTGGCGCTCGAGAATCACGCGCGTCACGCCGGCGTGCACGCGGCGGGCGTCGTCGTCGCAACGCAGCCGCTCGAGACGATCGTCCCGCTCTGCACGGCCACCGGCAGCGACGACGTCGTGACGCAGTGGGACGGACCGACCTGCGAGCGCGTCGGCCTCCTCAAGATGGACTTCCTCGGCCTGCGCACGCTCTCGACCATCGAGCTGGCGAAGCGGCTCGTGCGCGAAACGCTCGAACCGCATGCGATCTACCGCGCCGTCGGCCGGGCGGACGATGCCTCCGAAGGGGCCGGGCCGCACCCGCTCGATCTCGATCGCCTGGCGACCGACGACCAGCGCGTGCTCGAGCTCTTTCGCCGCGGCGACGCATCCGGCATCTTCCAGTTCGAGTCGGGCGGCATGCGGAAGCTGCTCCTCGACATGAAGCCGGACCGTCTCGAGGATCTCATCGCGGCGAACGCCCTCTTCCGCCCGGGGCCGATGGACCTCATCCCCGAGTACTGCATGCGCAAGCACGGCAGGCAGCCCGTGCCGAAGGTGCACGAGATCGTGGACCGGTACACCGCCGAGACCTACGGGATCATGGTGTACCAGGAGCAGGTCATGCAGATCGTGCATGGCCTCGGCGACATCCCGCTCCGGCAGGCGTACGCGCTGATCAAGGCGATCAGCAAGAAGAAGCACAGCGTCATCGACGCGGTGCGGCCGAAGTTCATCGAGGGCGCCCGCACCCGCGGACTCTCGGACAGGAAAGCGGACGAGCTCTTCGACCTCATCCTGAAGTTCGCGGGCTACGGCTTCAACAAGTCGCACTCGACGGGCTACGCGATGATCGCGTACCAGACGGCGTACCTGAAGACCTACTTCCCGGCGCATTACATGTCGGCGGTGCTGACCTACGAGAGCGGCGCGAAGAAGATCGAGGACTGGGCGCCCTACCTCGAGGACTGCAATCACGTCGTCTTCCCCGATCACACCGAGGCGGATCCGCACATCGGCGTCGAGGTGCGGCCGCCGGACCTGAATCTCTCCCGCGCCGATTTCTCGGTGGTGTACGATCGGGACGAGCCGCGCGACGCGCTGCACGGCCATATCCGCTTCGGCCTCGGCGCGATCAAGGGCGTCGGCAAGGGCGCGATCCGCGGGATCATCGAGGAGCGTGACCGGAACGGCCCGTTCGCGTCGCTCTTCGAGTTCTGCGAGCGCGTCTCGGGACGCGTGGTCAACCGCGCGACGATCGAGGCGCTGGTGAAGGGCGGCGCGTTCGACACGCTGCACGGGTCCGAGCGGCGGGCGTCGGTGTTCGCGGCGATCGAGGACGCGATCAGCGCGGGGCAGCAGGCGGCGGAGGACCGGCGCAGCGGGCAGATGTCGATCTTCGGCGCGATGGAAGAGGAGACGGGCGTCACCGAGCGCGTCGATCGCCCCCTGCCGACCGTGCCGCCGTGGGACGAGATGACGATGCTCGAGGGGGAGAAGGAGACGCTCGGCATCCACATCTCGGGCCATCCCCTCGACGCCCACGACGCGATGCTCGCGCGATTCTGTACGGCGACGACCGCCGACATGGAGAACCGCGCCCAGGACGCGAACGTCGTGATCGGCGGCATCCTCACGCGTGTCCGCATCACCGCCGTCAAGACCGGGCGCAGCGCCGGGCAGAAGATGGCGATGATTACGGTCCAGGACCGCCGGGGCACAGTGGACGGGGTCGTGTTCTCGAACGTCTTCGCCCGCGATGCGGGGCGGCTCCAGGACGACGCGATCGTACTGCTCGTCGGCCGGGCCGACCGCACGCGCGGAACACAGGTGATCGTGGACCGCGTGCTCCGGCCCGAGGACGCGCCGATGCACCTCGCCCGCGCCGTCGAGATCGTGTTCGACGGCCGCCAGGCGAACGGCGCTCCGGCCACGATGATGGAGATGACCGCGGGCGTGCTCCAGCAGGCCCACGCGATGCGCGGCGTTGCCGCGGGGCTCGCCGGCGGCGACGGCCCGAAGGCCGTCGAGGTGATGATCGAGGTCAAGACCGACCGGAAGTGCGTCAGGCTGCGCACCGCGCGTCGCGTCGTGCCCGAGCCGGCCGTCCTGAAGCGGCTGGCGGACATCGTGGGCGCCGAGCATGTGCGCGTGCTCTAGCTGGCCCGAGATTCCCGACTTCCCGTTTCCCGTTGTTCAATTGACCATTTTGAGGTTCCCGATTCCCCGCTCCCCGTTCCCCGTTTCCAGAGGTGTTTCCACCGACTCCCGCGTGCTCAGGCAACATCGGCCGAACGGCATAAGGCTGCAGTCGTCGATCCGGCGGAATGGGGAATCGGGAACGGGGAATCAGAAACCTCGGAATGGTCAATTGAACAACGGGGAATGGGAAACGGGAAACGCCAGACACTTGCGGCTTAAGTGAACGGCCACCTCATCGCGGTTCCGGTGTGCCCCGGTCCTGTGCTCTGACAGGGCCGGGTGGTGTACCCATGGAACGACGGTGTCGGAGGTTCGTACGCCACCCGGCCCTTGCCGAGCCAGGGACCGGGGCACACAGCCCTTCCTACGCTGCGATCCCGCCGAAGCCGTAGCCGAAGTCGTCGAGCTCGTCGTCCGCCTCTGTCTCGCGCGGCCATTCGGG
>CAZXBB010000288.1:0-14184 GCA_964638815.1 uncultured Isosphaeraceae bacterium | reverse complement strand
CGACCGCGAGCGCGGCGATCGCGGCGAGCGCGTCGGGCATGGGACGGACGGGACGGGTGCGCAGCATCAGAGGTCCACCAGGTAGCAGCCGACGGCCGGGGTCGTCACGAGCTCGTCCGCCTCGCCGTCGAGCACGCGCTCGACCGCCTCGGCGAGATCGTGCTTCGTCGGGGCGACCCGCGTGCGGCCCCATTCGACGAAGCGGTCGTTGATGCGCCCGCGGTAGACCAGGCGCCCGTCGGCCGTGAACACGGCGGCCTCGGGCGAGATGGTCGCCCCCGCCCGATCCACGAGGGCGTGCCCGGGATCGCGGAGCGCGAGGCATGCGTACCGGTACTCGGCCATGTGCTCGCGGATCCGCTCAGGCGTGGCGGCCGGGTCGGCGTACACCAGCCAGAAGTCCACGCCCTCGGCGGCGAAGCGGTCGTGGAGGCGGCCGATCTCCGGCGCGAAGCGGTTCGCGATCGGACAGTCCGCCATGACGAAGATCATGACGGTGGCGGTCGCGTTGGGCGTGGCGAGCGGATCGACGCGGCGCCCGTCCAGATCGATCCCCGTGGGGCGACCGGCGCAGCCGGCGAGGGCCGCGATCACGGATGCGAGCAGGACGGAACGGTGCGGGCTCAACGTCTTCCTCCGGTCACCCGCCATCATATCGGGCAGGAATCGGCGGAGGTCCAGTCACGCCTACCAGACCGCGAGCTCGCCCGTGAGCGGCTCGACGAGGTCTTTCATCGTCACGATGCCGAGCGGGCGGCCGGTCGCGGGATCCTCGACGACGGCCATCGGCTGCCGCTGCCGGCGCATCGCATCGAGCGCCGTGAGCACGTGGGTGCCGGGGGGCATGGCAACGTGGGCGTGCATGAGGTCGCCGGTCGCGCGGCCCGGCCCGATGACGAGATCGGTCCAGGCAAAGATGCCGCGGACGCGCCCGTTCTCGTCCACCACCGGGAAGCGGGTGAACGCGTTGCGCCGGATCAGCGTCTCGCGGGCCCGCTCCCCGGCCCCGAGCGGCAGCGCCACCACCGTGCGCCAGGGCACCATGACCCGATCGACCCGCTGCGTCCGCAGGGTGAGCGCGCGGTCGGTCAGCGCGGCCTGCGCCGGCGAGAGCACGCCCGCCCCCACGCCCTCGCGGAGAAGCTGGCTGATCCGCTGCCGGGCCGTGACCGGATCCCGCGCGTGGCCGTGCAGCAGCCGGGTGGTGACGTACGTGACGAGGCTGACCCCCGGCATCAGCAGCGTGATCGTGAACATGACGCGCGACACCGTGATGACGGGGGAGAGCCAGTACGTCCACCGATCGGTGTGCGTGCAGAACAGGTCCTTCGGAAGCGTTTCGGCGAAGACGAAGAGGAGCGGCGTCACGACCGCGACCTCGACGGCGATGAGGCCCCAGTCCGAGAGTCCCGTCTCGTGCATGAGCTCGGCGAGCCCGTAGGTCGCGAGGTAGTTGGCGGTGTTGTTCCCCACGAGAATGACCGCGAGCGTGCGGGGCGCGTCCTGGACCATCTGCCGCACCCGGATCGCCGAACGCTCGCCGCCGGCCGCCAGCACCGTGAGGCGGACGCGGTTGATCGTGTAGAACCCGGTCTCGAGGCCCGAGTACACCGCCGACAGCGCGAAGCCGACGAGGACGAGCGTCAGGAACCCGAGCATCTCGACGGATGTCACGGCGTCGCCTCCTGCCCGCCGTCGTCCCCGCCTTCGCGCAGACGCACCACGAGGGTGCTCACCCGGCGCCGGTCCACGGCGGCGACCTCGAGCTCGAGGCCCTCGAGCACGACGCAATCGCCGACCTCGGGCGCCCGGCCGAGCATCTGCGCGACGAGCACGCCGATCGACGCGGCGCCCGCGTCGGGGAGCTTCAGGCTGAAGGCATCGGCGAACGCCGGGAGACCCAGCGCGCCGCTGACGGTCCACGCGCCGAGTCCGATCAGACGCGGGGGAACGGCCGGCGTCTCGTCGGGCCCGACGATGTCGCCGACGACCTCCTCGACGACGTCCTCCGCCGCCACGACGCCTTCCGTGCCGCCGTACTCGTTGACGACGATCGCCACCGGCGAGTCGCGGCTGCGGAAACGCTCGAGCAGCCGGTCGAGCGTCACGAGGTCCGGCACGTACTCGGGCGTCCTGAGCACGCGCGGATCGGTGATCGCATCGATGCCCGGATCGAGCAGGAACTTCTTGACGTCGAGGATGCCGACGATGTCGTCGAGGCTGTCGCCGTAGATCGGGATGCGCCCGAGCCGGTGTGTGCGCGTCACCTCGGCGACCTGCTCGCGCGTGGCCGGAACCGGCAGCGCGATCATGTTCACGCGCGGCGTCATGACGTCGCGCACCTTCATGCGGCGCAGGCCGAGCACCTCCCGCAGCAGACGCTGCTCCTCCCCGTCGATGACGCCGCTGCGCTCGGACACGTCGAGCAGAGCGCGCAGCTCGGAGTCATGGAGACCCGGCGGCGCGGAGGCGGGGGCGGTGAGACGGCTCAGCGGACCGATCACCAGGTGGCTCAGGATGAGCCGGATGGGGCCGATGGCGCGGTGGAAGATGTAGAGGAGCGGAGCGGCCACGGCTGCGAATCGATCGTGGGCGATGCTGGCGATCATCTTCGGGCCGACCTCGCCGACTGCGATGATGACGAACAGGAACACGATTCCCGCGATCGCCTTCGTGACCGCGCCGCCCGTGGCGTGCATCATCAGCACGGACGTGACCACGAAGTACAGGACGTTCACCGTCATGTTCCCGAGCAGGATCGTGATCAGGAGCATTCGCTGGTCGGCGAGCAGTGCGTCGAGGGCCCGATACGCGATGGCGTGCCGATCCCGGAATGACACGCGCTCGGCCTCCGTCAGGCTGAAGAGCGCCGTCTCGGAGCCGGAGAAGAAGCCGCTCAGCACGAGCAGTACCGGCAGCATGAGCAGCATCGGGACGTCGGCGATCTGCCAGCCGAGGAAGCCGGCGGAGGCCGGGGACGCGGCGCCGAGCACGGTGATGGGGAGCCAGGGGCACACCGCGCGACCTCAGGCGGACCGCTTGACGTCGCCCGCCGCGGCCGGCGGCACCGCCGCGAACTTCGGGCACGGGGCGACGGAGGACGCCATCCCGTGGACGTCTTCGCGACGCGGCTCGAGCGAGATGATTCCGGTCCTGATGCGGGCGGTGAACTCGCGGGCCGATTCGCCTTCGAACGGCGCGATCCACGGCCCGAACGACGTGACGATCTCGCCCGCACGGGGGATGGTTGCGCCGCACGGCAGCACGTTCCGGCCCCCCGCGACGCGGACCGGAACGACGGGTCGCCCGGTCGCGCGGGCGAGCACGCCGACGCCTGGCTTGAAGCGGCCGATCTCGCCGTTGCGGCTGCGCGTGCCCTCGGGGTAGAGCAGGAGACTCCAGCCGTTGCGCACGAGATCGACGGCGGTGCGGAGCGAGCGGTGAGGCGGCCCGTGCCGGTCGAACGCGAAGGCGTGGAAGCCCGCGGCGACGACGATCTGGAGACACTCGCGTCGCAATCCCTTGAGCGTCGTGACGCCGTTGGACGCCGGGCCGAAGACGTCGAGTGCCGCCGCGACGCACGTGCGGCGTCGGATCGGTCCGGGCAGGGATCCGAGGATCGCCGCGGTGTCCGCATGACTGCAATGGTTCGCGGCGAAGATGACCGGCAGATCGATCGTGTCGAGCGTCGCCAGGCCCTCCGCCCGCCACGTGTAGCCGCGGACGAGCCCGAGCGCTTTGATGCCCCCGAGCACGAGCGGGCGCACCGCGCGCACCGCGGGCGTCCTGAAGCGTCGCTCGATCTCGTGCACGTCGGGTGCCTTGGCGCGATCCGGGTCCGCGGACGACGGGTGCCTCATGCCCTGACCCCGGTGAGCTCGACCGCGTGGGCGAGGACCTTCTCGAACGCGGTTGCATATTGCTCGATGAGCGCTTCGTCCGCTCGCGGGAACGCGGGCAGCTTCAGCAGCGAGGCGTTGCCCGCGGTCGTGCGCGGGAGGTCCGCCTTGTCGTACCTCGGCAGCGGCCGGATGGATTCGTCGAGACGCGCGATGCGCGCCCACGTGCCCTCGGTGAAGACCGGCTGCTGGTGGAGCAGCGGGTAGCGGGGCGCGCCGGCGAGGGCGCCTTCGGCCTGGAGTGCGGCGGCGAGCGTCTCGGCGCTCAACCCCGCGGCGCGCTCGTCGATGCTGACGAGGAACTCGAAGTACACGCGATCGACCCCGGGCGGCGCCGTGTACGTGCGGATGCCGAGGGCCTCGAGCCGCTGCGACAGCGCGATGCAGTTGGCGTTGCGCTCGGCGTTGCGTTCGTCGAGGTGCGAGAGCTGCACCCGGGCGACGGCGGCGCTCAGCGGCGACATGCGGAACTTCATGCCGAAACCGGTGGCCGCGAACCGCCGCTCGGGCGAGTCCTTCATCGGCAGCAGCCGCTCGTAGTGCCCGTAGCGGACGACACGGGTCATCACCTCGTCGTCGTCGGTCACGAGCACGCCGCCCTCGGCGGAGGGCACGAGCTTGTTCGCCTGCATGCTGAAGACGGCGGCGTCGCCGAGCGTGCCGATGTTTCTTCCGTGGTACACCGCACCGTGCGCGTGCGAGGCGTCCTCGAGGACGCGAAGACCGTGACGGCGGGCGATCTCCAGCAGCTCGTCCATTCGCGACGGCATGCCGAAGAGATGAACGACGATGATCGCGCGCGTCCGGTCAGTGATCTTCGCCTCGACGTCCGCGGGGTCGAGCCCCATGCAATCGGGCTCAGTCTCGGCGAAGACCGGCACGCCGCCCTGGTGAAGGATCGGCATGACGCTGGCCCACCACGTCGCGGAGGGGACGATCACCTCGTCACCGGGCTCGAGCCCGAAAGCGTGGAGGGCGGCGTGGATCGCGCCCGTGCCGTTGTTGTGGGCGATGACGTGCCGCACGCCGAGGCGCTGCCGGAAGTCGTCCTCGAGCGCCGCGACTTCCGTGCTCACCGAGAGCTCGCCCGACCGGAGTACGCGGCAGACGGCCCGTTCGTCCTCGTCGGTGATGATCGGCCAGCGCAGCGCGTCTTCCTGCGGAAGCGTCACGGCCGGCGGTCCGCCGAGCAGCGCAGGCTTCAGCGTGCCGGCTACGCCACCGAGAGCGGACGATCCGGGAGAGGAGGGAGGCGGCATGGGCATCTCCGGGGCGGGGCCTGTCGCGACGCGATGGCGCGCGGAGATGATAATCGATCGCCCGCTGCCACGCGAAAGCAGCTCATTCGGAAGAACGGTCCGGTTGTTTCGAACGAGGTGGCGCGGCCAACGATTCAAAGGTCCGACGAGGTCGTGCCGATACGGGGGAAGTCCCGAGCGGCGTCGGCGCCCCGGCGGGCGATTCCCCCGTCATGCAAGGAGAGCACTCATGACCCAGGCACCACCTTCCGTTCCGGGGCCCGGCGCCGGCCTGCGACCGCATCGCGGTGTCCTGATCCTGGTCTTCGGCATCCTCTCCTGGGTCACCTGCTTCGTCTTCGGCATCGTCGCCTGGGTCATGGGCAACGGGGACCTGCGCGCGATGGAGCACGGCGAGATGGACCCGGCGGGCCAGGGGCTGACGCAGGCCGGGAAGATCGTCGGGATGATCAGCGTGATCCTGTGGATCATCATGATCCCGGTCGTGCTGGTCATGCTGGCGCTCGGCGTCTTCGCGGCGGCCGCCAGCGGCGGCATGAACCCCTGACCGCGTGATGCCCTTCACGCTGACGCGCGCATCGTGGCGGCTCGACCTGGCGCCGAGGGTGGTCGGCGTCATGTCCGCCTGGGCGATCGGCGTCGTCGCCGTGGCCGCCGTGCAGGCCCGCTCCGGCTTCAGCGGCTCGCCGCTCTGTCTCTTCCGCCGCGTCACCGGCGTACCGTGCGCGACCTGCGGCGGGACGCGCGCCGTGCTCGCGGCGCTCCGGGGCCACGTGTTCGACGCGTTCCTCCTTAATCCGCTTGTCTTCGTCGGGTTGATCGCGGGAGCCTCGTGGCTCGTGACCCGCGTCGGGTTCGGGCGCCGCGTCGAACTGCGCATGACGCCGGTCCGGTGGATCGCGCTGGGCGCGCTGTTCGTGCTCAACTGGGCATGGGTCGTGGCGCGCGACGTGGCGCGCGACGCGTGACACGTGAGAGGCCGGGGGGCGGCAGGGGGGGCGGCAGGCGGGGCGGCAGGATTCGACCGTCGCACCCCGCGTTCGGGACCGGCCGGGGGCGACCGGCGGCGTTCCGCCGCTTGGTCCCGGCGCGGTTTGGGTCCGCGGTGTCTCCTGCTACGCTGTAGGCATGACCAGCATCGACAGACGCGCGTTCCTTGCCGCGGGGGCCGCGGCCGCCGGGCTCGCCGCGACCCGCTCCCGCGCCCAGATCGCTCCCCAGCCGGAGGGGCCGGTCGTCATCTGCTCGGCGGGACGGACCGGGCCGGTCGAGCGCGCGATGGCGGAGCTCGCGCGGGGGGCGCGGCCGGTGGATGCCGTCGTCGAAGGGGTCACGCTCTACGAGGACGATCCGAGCGTGACCAGCGTCGGGTACGGGGGGCTGCCGAACGAGGACGGCGTCGTCCAGCTCGACGCGTCGGTGATGGACGGGCCGGCGCACAAGGCGGGCGCCGTCGCCGCGATCGAGAACATCCGCAATCCCGCCAGGGTTGCGCTCGAGGTGATGCGGCGCACCGACCACGTCCTGCTCGTCGGTGACGGCGCGCGACGCTTCGCCGTCGCGCACGGCTTCGAGGAGCAGGACATGCTCACGCCGCAGGCGCGTCGTGCCTGGCTTCGCTGGAAGCGGAACCTCAACCCGAACGACGACTGGCTGGACGACGACCAGGCCGTGGCGGCGCCGGTTGACGCGGCGGGAGCCGCCGACCCCGAGGGCGTCCCGTTCACCAACGGCACGATCCACTGCGCGGCCGTGGACGCGGGCGGCAACATCGGGGCGTGCACCACGACGAGCGGCCTGAGCTACAAGATCCCCGGCCGCGTCGGCGACTCGCCGATCATCGGCGCCGGCATGTTCGTGGACAACGAGATCGGCGCCGCCGGGGCCACGGGGCGCGGCGAGGCGCTGATCCAGTCATGCGGTGCGTTCCAGATCGTCCAGCACATGGGTCGCGGCGACGACCCGACCGAGGCCTGCCTCGAGGTGCTGCGCTGGATCGCCGGGCACACGAAGCGGCCGGCGCTGCTGAACGAGAACAACGAGCCGAATTTCGCCGCGACCGTCTACGCCGTGCGCAGGGACGGCCTTTACGGGTCGGCGTCGATGCGTGGCCGTCCGGCCTTCACCGTGTGCGACGCGGCGGGGGCGCGCGTGGAGCGGTGCACCCCGCTGTTCGAATGACGCGCCGGCCATGAACATCCTCCTCGTCGTCGGCGTCGGGGCGGTCGTACTGTTCCTCGCCACGCGCAGCTACCCGTTCTGGATCCAGCGCGTATTCGCGCTGAACGACGACACGCCGCCTCCCTCGGAGGCGTTCGCGGACGGGGCGGACTACGTCAAGACACCGACACAAGTGGTGTTCGCCCACCACTTCGCGTCGATCGCCGGGGCGGGCCCGATCGTCGGTCCGATCATCGCGCTGGCGTTCGGGTGGGGCTGGGCGTGGCTGTGGATCATTTTCGGCGGCGTGCTGTACGGGGCCGTGCACGACATGACCGCCATGTGCGTCTCGCTGCGCGAGGGCGGCAAGACGATCGCCGAGATCGCGCGACGCACGCTGGGCAACCTCGGGTATTTCCTCTTCGTCGCGTTCCTGCTGCTCGTGATCTCGCTCGTGAACGCGATCTTCCTGAAGCTCTCGGCCCGGGCCCTGAGCAGCAGCTATCCGCTCGAAGCACTGGGTCTCGGCCCCGAGCAGACCATGCTGCTGACGCTCGAGAAGGATGGCGTGCTCCACGGCCGCATCGGCGGCATCGCGACGACGTCGGTCATCGTGATGACGGCCCTCGCGCCGCTTCTCGGCTTCGCGATCAACCGGCGTCACATGCGCGGGCTGCCGGTGTTCCTGCTCGCGAGCGGCTTCTGCGTCGTCAGCGTCGTCGCCGGCTTCATGGCGCCGGTCACGATCTCGCCCGAAAGCTGGATGATCATCCTCGCGGGCTACGTCTTCCTCGCGTGCTGGATCCCCGTGTGGATCGTCCTCCAGCCGCGCGACTTTATGAACGTGCAGGTGCTCTACGCGGGGCTGATGCTGCTCGCCCTCGGCACGGTCTTCGCCGGAATGAACGGCGACGTGATGCAGATGAAGTTCAGCGCGATCGAGGCCGGCAGCCGGTCGAACGGCCCGTTCTGGCCGATCATGTTCATCACGATCGCGTGCGGCGCGATCAGCGGCTTCCACAGCCTCGTCGCAACGGGCACGACGGTGAAGCAGATTCCGCGCGAGACCGACTGCCGGCGCGTCGGCTACAACGCGATGATCCTCGAGAGCTTCCTCGCGCTCCTCGTCCTCACCGCGGTCGGCAGCCAGCTCGGCCCGGCGCTCTACGCGGGCAACATGGCGTCCGCCGGCGGTGTCATCCAGACCTTCGCCGTGTCCGCGGGGAGCGTCTTCACCAATCTCGGCATCCCGATGGCGATCGGCTGCGTGCTTGGCATTCTCATCATCGAGGGCTTCCTCGTCACCACGCTCGACACCGCCATTCGGCTCGCGCGATATCTCTTCGAGGAGCTGTGGTCGTGTCTCTGGGCCGGCCGGCCTCCCGCCGTGCTGTCGCACCCGCTGCTCAACACGGCGTGCGCGGTCGGCATGATGCTGCTCTTCGCCTACTACGACGACATCTACAAGGCGCTCTGGCCGTTCTTCGGCGCCGGCAACCAGCTCATCGGCGCCCTCGCGCTGACCACGGTGTCGCTGTGGCTCATCCGGCGCGGCCGTCCGGCGTGGTTCACGGCCATTCCCGCCGCGTTCATGGTCGTCACGGCGGTGACCGCGCTCGGCTGGCTGGTGCGCGACCAGTGGGGCAACGAGGCGGAGCCCCTGCGATTCGTCATCGTGGGCGCCGGCGTGCTGCTCATGGCGCTCGCGTCAGGGTTCGTCGTGATCGCGATCCTGCGCATACGGTCCGCGCTGCGCGAGGCGTCTCGCGCGTAGGCTCCGAGCCGGCGTGCGCGCGTCACGCGGTGTTCACTCGCGCCGCCCGCCACCGCTTCCGCATCACGAGCAGCCCGATCGCGCCGACGGGAATCAGGACCGCGGCCTCGCCCGCCGACTCGACGAGGGCGAGCTGCTGCATGTTGCTCTCCACGTCGCTCGCCATCATGCTGAGACGCTCGGCCGTGATCGCCACGCAGAACTCGCGGAACCCGAGCCGCCCGATCGGGATCAGGCTGCCGGCAAGCGCCACGAGGGCGAGCACGACGACATGGGCCGCGGGCAGCTCGATGCCGAGGATGCGGAGGGCGATCGCCATCCGCGCCGCGAACATGCCCAGGTCGAGCAGGCGGAACGCCAGCGCCGACCAGACGCCGACGCGGTGGGCGAGGATCTGGTTGATCCCGCGTCCGTGCCTGACGATGATCGGATTGTCCACGAGCACGCGCGTCACGATCCCGCCGAGCGCCACCTGGCCGAGCACGAGCAGGAACCACCACAGATCGATCTGGTCGCGCACGAGCGTCGCGACGATGCAGGACGCGACGGCGAGCGCGACCGTGTAGAGGATGAACGTGAACCAGCCGGCGATCTGGAGCAGGCCGAGCCCGTCCACCCGGACGTGGTAGAGAATGCGGCCCAGCGCCCCGAGACGGATCGGCGCGTAGTTCAGCATGCCGCACGTGACGTTGAGCCACTCGAGGTCGAGCAGCGGGATCTTCTTCACCGGTCGGATCGTGACCCAGAACGCCGCGCCGTTCAGGAGCTGGCTGCCGAGCGAGCACGCCAGCATCGCCGCCACGAGTCGCAGGTCGGCGTCAGCGAGGCGCTCCCAGCCGCCGCCGCGAACGGCGCTGCGGATGCACCATGCGAGCAGCGAGAGGCCGACGACGAAACCGAGGAGCTGGATTGCGATCTTGCGGGGAGCGAGAAGACCAGCGTCCCTGACGAGCGGGTCGCTCACGTCTGGCGCTCCGCGGCGGGCGCGACGATCGCCGCCGCGTTGCGTCCGCGCAGACGCTCGCGACCGATGACGTAGATCGCGCGCACGCCGTCGGTCCAGCCGATCTTCTTGCCCGCGCTGAGGCCGCGGGGATCGTAGGAGATGGGCACCTCGACGATCGGCTCGCGCAGTCGCGAGAAGCCGGCGACCATCTGCGGCTCGATGCCGAATCGCTCCTCGGTGAGCATCGGGCGCAGCCGGCGCAGCACGTCCACCGTCATCATCTTGTAGCAGCACTCCATGTCGGTCACGCGGTAGCCGGTCACGGCGTTGCTCATGCGGGTCAGCATGCCGTTGCCCCACGCGTGGACGCGTCGCTTGAGCCCTTTGAGCGCCTCGGGCTCGGCCCAGCGCGTGCCGAGGACGACGCGGGTCTCGCCGGCGACGATGGGCTTCATCAGCGCGAGGAAGTCCAGGGGGTCGTACTCGAGATCAGCATCCTGGATGACGACGAGGTCGGATCCCGGCCCGCGCGCGTCGAGGATGGCGTCGAAGCCCGTCTGGAGCGCGGCGCCCTTCCCGCGGTTCACCTCGTGACGCGTGAGCATGACGCTGTGTCCCTCACCCTCGAGACGGTTCGCGGTGTCCTGCGCCGCCACGTACGCCCCGTCCTCGGAGTGGTCGTCCACCAGATGCAGGTCCATGTGCCAGCGATCGGGCAGAGTCACGGCGACCACGCGATCCAGGCACGCATTCAGCGTGTCGTACTCGTTGTAGATGGGGACGACGACGTGCAGGGTGGGCATGGGCGAAGTCTTGAGTTCTGAGTCCCGGGTCCTGAGCGGGCAGGCTCCGTGCGGACGAGTGTCCGCGATCCACGCTCAGATTGCCACCCCGGTGGCCTCGAGATCGCGACCGAAGGTCAGGGACCGAACATCAGGACAGGCTCACTCGCGCCTCCTACGACGACGGCTCCGCGTCCCCGCCGGCGATCGCCTGCCGCATGGAGGTGTCCGCCACGACGTTCTTCATGCGGTAGTAGTCCATGATGCCGAGGTTGCCCGCGCGAAACGCCTCGGCCATCGCCTTCGGCACTTCGGCCTCGGCGAGGACCACGAGGGCGCGGTTCTTCTGCACCTCGGCCGTGTACTCGGCTTCCTGCGCGACGGCGAGCGCCCGCTTCTTCTCGGCCTCGGCCTGGAAGCGTTTCTTGTCCGCCTCGGCCTGGTCGGTCTGGAGCGCGGCGCCGATGTTCTGCCCGACGTCGACGTCGGCGATGTCGATGGAGAGGATCTCGAACGCCGTGCCCGAGTCGAGACCGCGCGCGAGCACTTCCTTGGAGATCTTGTCGGGATTCTCGAGCACGTCCTTGTGGCTGCTCGCGGAGCCGATCGCCGACACGATGCCTTCACCGACGCGGGCGATGATCGTCTCCTCCGTCGCGCCGCCGACGAGCCGGGCGATGTTGGTGCGCACGGTCACGCGGGCCTTCGCCTTGAGCTGGATGCCGTCGCGGGCCACCGCGTCGATCGTGCCCTTGCCCGCGGTCTGGTGGGGACAGTCGATCACCTTGGGGTCTACGGACGTCTTCACCGCCTCGAGGATGTCGCGGCCGGCGAGGTCGATCGCCGTCGCCCGCTCCCAGCCGAGGTCGATCTTCGCCTTGTCCGCGGCGATGAGCGCGCGGACGACGTTCGTGACGCGTCCGCCGGCGAGATAGTGCGACTCGAGGGCGTCGGTGGAGATCTCGAGCCCCGCCTTCTTCGCGCTGATGCGGTTGAAGACGATCGTCTTCGGGTCGACCTTGCGGAAGCGCATCATGATCAGGTCGATGAGGCGGACTCGCGCCCCGGACAGCAGGGCCTGGAACCACAGGCCGACGTACTGCAAGGTCACGACAAGCATGATGAGCAGGAACAGGCCACCGGCGATGATCAACCCGATGACCAGGTTGTTGGTCGCGGCGAGAGTCGAGATGTTGCCGACAACGGACATAGATGGTCCTCGCGAGGGGGTTCGGGCGGTAGCTTACCAGACGGCGACGGTGACCGGGACTGCCCCCGCGGTGACGTCACTAGCCCACGGGCCGCACCTTGATCTGGTTGTCGTAGATGTCCGTCACGATCACCGGCGTGTTCGCCTCGATCGTGCCCGTCTCGGCGAGGCCGTCCGTGCGTTGCCCGTTGATGCGGACCGTGCCCACCGGCCGCAGGGCCGTCTCGGTGATGCCCTCGGCCCCGATGAGCTCGCGGAGCTCCTCAAGACGCCGGCGACGCTGCATCTCGCTGTCATCGTACGTGTCGCCGTTCTCCCCGCTCGGCGTCGTGTCGCCGAGGATCATTGCCTTGGCGATCGGGGAGTTGAGCCAGAGCCTGAACATGAAGACAAGCGTGATCGGCGTGAGAACCACGTACGCGAGCGCCACGCCGACACCCCACGTGGTGTCGTACTGGAAGAACGACACGACCGACCCGATTGCCGCGACGCCGCAGAGGATGCCGAGCAGGCCCCCGGAGGGAACGAAGAACTCGATGCAGAGCAGGACGAGCGCGACGCCGAAGAGCACGCACCCCCACATGAAGTACGCGCCATCCGGCGGCGTGGCCGCGGGGTCCTGGGCGAGCAGCAGGATGCTCATCAATCGGCTTCCTCGACTTCGATGACGTAACGCCCGGTGCTGACGACGCGGATCGGACTTCCCCGCTCGATATAGCGTCCGATGGACTGGACGTCCACGATCCGGCCGTCGATCCTCGCGCGTCCGGACGGTCGCAGATCGGTCTCGGCCACTCCCGTCGCGCCGACCGCCAGCCCGGCCCGCGCGGGAGCGACTGCGTCGAGGAGCGTTCCCGGACGCTGCGCCGCGCCGCCGCCGAGCTCCGCGTGGAGCACGAGGCGCCGGAAAAGCGAGAAGGACTCGAGGTGACGGGAGAGAAACCACATCGCGACTCCCGCCGTGAAGAAGCCGGCGAGGACGGCGGCGACGCCGGTGCCCAGCTCCCGCTGCCCGGCGGCGCTCGCGAGATCACCGCTGACGAAAGTACCGACGAGCCCGACCAGCAGGCACCCGGCGCCGAGGATTCCCGCCACGCCGAGCCCGGGCAGGACGAGGATCTCGACCGCGACCAGCAGTATGCCCACGACGACGAGGAGGATGTCCCACCACTGCGCGAGCCCCGCGAGGTACGGCGCGCCGACCAGGACGAGCAGCGCGGCTGCGGCCGCGGCCCCGAACCCCCCGAGCCCGGGCGCCGCGAGCTCGATGAAGAGCGCGAGCAGGAAGATCACGATGAGGACGAGCCGGACCGGGAAGCTCACGAGCACGCGGACGAGCGACTCCGACCACGTCCGGTCGTAGCGAACCAGGGTCTTGGCTCCGAAGAACGCCATGAGCTCGGCGTCGTTGGCGATCGTGGTCCGGCTCAGGCCGTAAAGCAACGCTTCCGGCGCCTTGACCGTCAGGAGCCGGTCGTCGCTGATGACCTGGGCAAGGACCCGCCACTTCTCCCGGCTCGCGGCGGTCAGCGGCGCGCGCGACGGGGGCAGGTACTGCTGACGCTCGATCTCAGCGCGGATGTCGGCGGCGGACGGCGCGTTCTCGTCGGGCGGCTCCGCCCCGGCCCGCCCCAGCGACTCGTAGAAGGGGGCGACGCCCCGGGGCTGCGCGGCGGCGGCCGACGGAGTGACGGAGGTCAGGCTGTCCGGAGGGGCCTCGCCGAAGACGATCTCGTATTCCGCCCGATCGACGATGATGCGTTCGCCGGTCTCGACATGCTCGATCAACCAGAGCTCGACGCCCACGCTGACGAACGCCTGGACCAGGTTCTCGTCGTAGTGGTTGCGGCGGGCCGAGTCGATCACCTCCGCCAGGAGCGGCGCCTCGATCTTCGCGCGTTCCGCGGGGGCCATCTGGATGAGGCCGGCGACCGGGACGGCCTGGATCGGCGCGGCGTCACCGAACGTCGCGTTCGGCGCGACGACGATCTCGCGGCATGCGAGCGCAATGATGGTGCCGGCGGAGTATGCCTGAGGGTGGATCCAGGCCACCACGTTGGGGGGCGTCGCCGATGGATCCTTGAGCAGGTTGCAGATGTCGAGCGTAACGTCCGCGCGCCCGCCGGGGGTATCGATGTCGAGCACGATCGCCCC
>CAZXBB010000287.1:0-15127 GCA_964638815.1 uncultured Isosphaeraceae bacterium | reverse complement strand
TCTTCGTGCTGGTCGGTCTTCATCACCTCGCGCAATGCGACGGTTGCGTAGATCCCGCGCGGCAGGTCGAACGCCACCCGGATGTACGGCCCCTTCTCGTCCGCCCCGGCGTCCACGCTGGCGTCGCTCAGACGCTCGCGGAACGGGCGGCGGCTTCCCTCCGGGCAGTCGGGCGATGCCTCGAGCTGTTCGACCGTGATCCCGGCCGCATTGAGCGCGCCGAGCTCGATGTCGGCCGTGACGCCGCCGGCGCGCGTCATGCCCGAGCCCCAGAGCGGACCGCTCGGCGAGATCCCGAGCGCGTCGAGCCGTGATTCGAGATCGCCGCGCGCGAGTTCCTCGGCGGTGACCGGGAACACCGAGCGGCTGTCGTGCTTCCAGGCGAGATCGCCTTCGTGGAGGCGCGCGACGGCGCCGCACTCGATGCGACCGTCGAGCGCGCGGTTGAACGCGGCCGAGACAAGTGCGCTCGTCCAGAAGTTGAGGTTGGTGCCGCCGACCGCCCGCACTGCCCGCTCGGCGCCGATTCCGCGGCGCAGCGCCTTGAGGATCGTCAGCTCGCTCCGATCGGCCGCGCTCCACTGGCGTATCGCGTCGTCGATCCGCCCGGCGTCGAAATGCTCCCGCCGCTCGCGCTGGTACTCCGGGAACGCGCTTCCGCGGGCGCCGAGCAGCTCGGCGATGGCGCCGTCCCATTCGCCCTTGAGCACCATCGCCCCGATCAGGTGGTTGTTGCGCCGGTATCCGAAACGCTGAAGCCCGAAGTAGGTCGGGACGCCTTCCCGCTCGAGTCGGCGGATCGACCGCAGCGCGGCCGGGGCCTGCGCGGGCTCGACGTCCCGTATCCGGATCGAGAACCGGTTCCCCCGGAGGTGACCGCGCCGGATCTTGTTCCGGTGACGGGACGCCCACAGCACGGCGATGCGCTCGTGGTCGATGTCCGTGTCGGGCGGGTCCTTCAACAGGTGGACCGAGACGGTCTGCGTCGTGACCGCCACCTTGTCCTTCATGCCGGCGTAACCGATCGCCCGCTCGGGGACCCCGAACTTGCGACGCAGACAGCTCAGCATCTCGCCGTGGGCGCACCCGATCTTGCGGATGCGGAGGTAGAGATGCTCGCCGCTCCCGCACGGCTCGTACAGGGGCTGCTCCTCGACGATGAAGTCCTCCGCGGACGCCTTGAGACGTCCGCCGATGCCGGGTTCGTCGGTCAGGTAATGCTGCGGCGCGGGATCGGTGATCAGGGTCCCGGTCGGTTGGTGTCTCGGTCCGGCGGTCATCGTCCCCCCCGCGCCCCCGGTCAGTCCCAGTCGAGCTCGACTTCGTCGTCGTCGTCGTCCTCGCTTTCGAGGTCCGCGTCGCTCTGGGTCTGCGCGAGGACCTCTTCCGCGACGTAGATCGGGACGTCCTCGGCGACTCCGAGCGCGATGGCGTCGGAGGGTCGCGAGTCGATCTCGATCTCTTCGCCGTCCTGCTCCACGATGAGCTTTGCGTAGAACGTTCCTTCGCAGAGATCGTTGATGATGATCGCCTTGAGACGGCCGCCGAGCTCGCGAATCGTCGACGCCAGCAGGTCGTGCGTCTGCGGGCGCCGGATCTCGACGCCCTTGAGCCGGCGCTCGATGGCGAACGCCTCGGTCAGACCGATCACGATCGGGAACGTGCGCTCTCCCCCGATTTCGCTCAGCTCGATGATCTGCATGTCGGTCATCTCGCGGATGAAGATCCTGGAGAGTTCCATCAGTACCGTCATCGACGTTGCCTCCACGCGCGAGCGGTTGGTCGAAGCCTCATGACGATAGGCACGCGACCGCTTCCATCGTGATCACGACGCCGCGTCCGGGCAAGCCCGGGTTTGTCAAAAGTGAAAGGGGGGGCGGAGATCGGGTCCGCGTCCCTCAGTCCCCCTTTGCCCGCGCCGCGGGGAGCGGGGGGGCGGTCCGGGTTTCGCCCGACCAGTGGAACCGGGGCTCGAGGTCGAAGACCCGCGAGAAGAGCAGGCTCTTTCTGGCCGCGCCCCAGAGGTCGACCTCGGGCTTCGCCGCCGCGTCGACCGTGAACCAGGCCGTCCGGCGATCGATCTCCAGGTTGACCCGATCCACGCACGAGCCGTGTGCGCGGTCGAGCCCGTCGGCGATCCGCAGGAGGGCGGCAAGGTGCCGCACGAGGTCCTTGTCGTCTTCGCCGAGGCGGCGGAAGTTGGCGTGCCCGTTCTTCGGATGCGCGCGGCGATGGTAGCGCGCCACGTTCGCGATCAGCTCCAGCTCGCGCGAGCTGAAGCCAGGCAGCTCGCTGTGCATGATGAGGTGGTAGCTGTGCTTGTGATGGCGCGCGTAGTTGATCGAGTAGCCGATGTCGTGGAGGACGGCGGCCGTCCGCAGCACCTCGCGCGCGGAGGGGTCGATGACCGACTGCGGGAGCCCGGGGATCTGCTCGACGAGCCGGTCGTAGAGCTGCATCGAGAGGTCGGTGACGTGCTCGCTGTGGTCGCGCTCGTAGTTGCAGCGGACCGCGAAATGGCGCACAGCGTCGATGCGGTCGCGTCCCTTCGGCCCGGCGGCGGGGGCGTCGGGGAACAGCTCCTGCGTCATGCTGAGCAGCACGCCGTCGCGGATGCCACGGTCGTGAACCTGGAGCGTGTTCACGTGCAGTCGTTTCATCACCGTGTCGGCGATCGCCAGGCCCGCGACGATGATCTCCGCCCGGTCGGGATTCAGCCCGCCGACCTCGAGTCGCTCAGCCGGCGTCATCGCGTTGAGACCGTCGAGATGGCGGCGGATGTCCGCGCGACGCAGCTCGTAGCCGCGGATCCCGGCCCCGGGCGATTCGCCCCGGACGCCGCGCCGGGAATGCTGATCCATCGCGGCGAGGGTCGTGAAGGTGCCGCCGACGCCGATGACGACCTGCGGAGTGATCACGGCGTTGCGAAGCGACGACTTGAGTTCCCGGTCGATGAGGCGTCGCAGCTTGTGCAGCCGCGCCTCGGGCGAGGAGGCCCGCATGGAGGCGACGGCTTCCGTCAGGTGCACGGCGCCCAGCGAGAACGAGTCGATCTCCTCGATCAGGCCGTTTGCGCTGAGCACGACCTCCGTGCTGCCTCCGCCGATGTCCACGACGGCGACGTCGCGACCCTCCAGGTCGAAGGCCGCCTGCACGGTCAGGAACGCGAGCCGCGCCTCGTCCGTGCCGTCGATGACATCGAGCGTGAGGCCGGATTCCACTCGCACCAGCTCGACGAACTCGTCGCGGTTCTCGGCGACGCGCACCGCCCACGTCGCGACGGCGCGCAGCAGCTCGACGTTGTAGCCCTGCGCGATCGCGTGCATGTGCGCGACGGCTCGCGCCGCGTCGCGCATCGCGGCCGGATCGAGCACGCGCGACCGGTTCATGCCGCGACCGAGACGCGCGACGACCTTCTCGTCGTCGAGGAGCGAGTAGCTCCCGTCCGGTCGTGCTTCGGCGACGAGCAGCCGTATGCTGTTCGTGCCCACGTCCACCGTGGCGACGCGGCGCGAGCGATGGGTCGTGGGGTAATCGGGCATGGTGCCTCGGCCTCGATCCGCCGTAGATGGTAGCGACGGCGAAGGCATCATCCGTTCAGGTGAGGCGCCAGCGACAGCGCGTCGATGCGGCCGAGCAGGTCGGCGGCGACGTCCTCCCGCCACCACGCGAGGAACGCGGCGCTGCGCGCGTCCTGGTCGGCCCTGTACACCGTGGCGAGCTCGCGCAGCCCGCGGCCGTCCCGCTTCGCGTAGCGCTCGAGGCGGTCGGCCATCTCGAACACGTCGTTGATCGCGCCGAGGCGGTCCCCCGCTTCCTTGAGCCGCGGGAGAATCGTCTGGCGGACCGGGCTGTCGAAGCACGGCCCGAAGATCTCGAGACCGTAACGCAGCTTCTTCGCCGCCAGCCGCAGCGCATGGAGGTTCGTCGGAACACCGAGGTCGGCCGCGGCCGCCGATCGGGCGGCCTCGGTGAGCGAGCCGACGTGCTCGACGGCGACGCGGTCGAGATCGACGGACGCCGGGTCGTCGGCCGACGCGATGAGCCGCCGGGACCACCGCTCGATGCGCTCCGCCGGGCATCGGGCCGCGAGGCGCGTGATCGGCGCCTGCGCGACGACGCGATCGGCCCGGGTCAGGCGGATTGCGTCGGCGAGCGTCACCCGCGCGTCACCGATCGCCGCCGGCAGACGCTCCTCGAGCATCGCGAGATGGACGTCGCAGATGCGGGCCTCGCGCGCCGCCCCCCGCATCCTGCGGACGTGGCGACGCGTCTTCTTCCAGCGCCGCGTCGCGAAGAGCGGCCGGTATGCCGCGAGAGCCGCGTCCGCCCGCCGGGTGGAGACCCGCAGCCGGTGCACGTGCTCCGTATTCTGCTCCCACTTGCAATCGGCCCGCCGCAGCAGCTTCGGCAGTGCCATCAGGCGGTGCTCGACGAGCAGGAGTCCCGGGTTGGTCGAAGGCGGGTTTTCCACGGTTCATTCAAGGCGGCCGGACGCCCGGGGCCCCGTTAAATCCGCGTTTACTTTACCGACTCGCCCCGGATGCCCGGGCGTGTCACGCTGAAGTCGTATCGAAGCGGGTCGTCCGCCCGGATCCGCCGGAGAAGATCGGTGATCTCCACCGCCGACTGAAGGTTCGGCGTCCGGCGGCTGGTCCAGCCCCGGGCGAGGGCGGTCCGGTGGACGTGCGTATCGAGCGGGATGACGAGCTGGTCGGGCCGGACCCCGCTCCAGCCGCCGGGATCGACCCCGTCGGCGCGCACCATCCAGCGGAGCAGCAGGTTCAGCCGCTTGCACGCGCTCCCGTCACGCGGGTGGGGCAGCAGGTGCGGGAGCGGCCGGGGTGCCGCCCCGGTGAACTCGTCCACGAGTCCGCCGAGCGCCGGGAGCGCGGTCGCGTCGTCGGATCGCGCGTGTGACGCGAGGCAGGCCGCGAGCGATCCGTGGCGCCGGGCGACGCAGCGCGCGGCGATGAGCAGCGCCGTCATCTGCGCGCCGGTCGTAAAGCGATAGCGGAATCCGCGGAGCCGCGCGGCGAGCGCGCGGTTCGTCGTGCCGTGGAGCGCGGCAGCGGGATGCGGCCCGAGCACCCCGAGCACGCGCGCGATCGCCGGGAGCATCGCCTTGACGTTGCCGTAGGCCAGGCACGCGGCGACGAGCGCTGCGATCTCGCGGTCTTCAGGGTCGTCGCACGTATAAAGGAACTGGAGCGGGTCGGGGGCGACGAACGATCGGCGGTGGTAGCGCCGGTAGAGCGATTCGAGCCACCGGCGCTCGCCCGTGATGAAGTGGCGATCAGAACTCACGCCAGTACGGGAGGAGGGTCGCGCGCCGGAGTCAAGCGCCGGTGGGCGGAGTCACTACAATCGCACCCCGTGCCCACCGAGCCCGGCCAGCTCGAACCGTTCGTCCAGCATCCCGTGGGCGTGCTCGCGGTGCTGCTGACCGTTCTCGCGGTGCTCTTCCGTGTCGGCGAGCACGCCGCGGGGCGGCGGCTGTTCGGGATCGTCCCGAAGCTGGTCTTCTGCTACTTCGTGCCGACGCTCCTGACGACGCTGGGCGTGATCCCGAGCGAGTCGGAGCTGTACGCCTTCGTGCGGGGGTTCCTGCTGCCGGCGAGCCTGGTGCTCCTGATCCTGTCGCTCGACGTACCGGGAATCCTGCGGCTCGGGCCGAAGGCCGTCGTGATGCTCCTCGCGGGGACGGCCGGCGTCGTCGTCGGCGGTCCGATCGCGCTGCTGATCATGAAGAGCGTCGTGCCCGACGACACGTGGCAGGGCATGGCGGCGCTGTCCGGGAGCTGGATCGGCGGCGGCGCCAACATGGTCGCGCTCGGCGATATCGCGGGCACGTCCGCGAACATGTTCGGGATGATGGTGATCGTTGACGTCTTCATCGCGAACATCTGGATGGGCGTGCTCCTCTACGCCTCGGGCCAGCAGGACCGGATCGACGCGCTGACCGGCGCCGACTCGAGCGCGATCAAGATGCTCCAGGAGCGCATCGCGGAGTACCAGCGACGCACGTCGCGCATGCCGTCGCTGACGGACCTGATGCTGATGATCGCGCTCGCGTTCGTGGGCGCGTGGCTCTGCTTCGTCGCCGGCCGGTGGCTCGAGGAGCATCTCGTCTACGGGGCGGACGCCCGGCCCATGCTCTCGGCGACGACGTGGAAGTTCATTCTCGTGACCGGCGTGGCCGTGGTGCTCTCGTTCACGCCGGTGCGTCGCCTCGAGGGCGCCGGCGCGTCGAAGATCGGTTCCGTGTTCCTCTACCTGCTGATCGCGTGCATCGGCGCGTCGGCGAACTTCCGGCAGATCGGCGAGGCCCCGGCCCTCGTGGTCCTCGGCGCGATCTGGATGGCAGTGCACGTCATCGTGATTCTGACGGTCGGGTGGCTGATCAAGGCGCCCGTCTTCCTCGTCGCCGTCGGCTCGCAGGCGAACATCGGCGGCGCCGCGAGCGCCCCGATCGTCGCGTCCGCGTTCCATCCGAGCCTCGCTCCCGTGGGCGTCCTGCTCGCCGTGGCCGGGTACGTGCTCGGGACCTACGCGGGTCTGCTGTGCATGTGGATGCTGAAGCTGGTGGCAGGGGCGTAGGTTCGAGACAGGACCTGGTTTGTTTGTTTTTGCGCTTCCCGGCCGGGCTCCGGCCGATGGTATATCGTGAGAGTGCGCGCGATTCGCGTTCGCGCTACAAGGACGTTGGAGAATGACGACTCTCGCAGCACCGACGACGATGAGCACGAAGGGCAAGAAGAAGACCCGCTCGCGCGCCACCGCCGAATCGATGGCCGCGCAGCAGCGCGAGATCTCGGTGAGCGAGTTCTTCGCGAAGAACCGCCACCTGCTCGGCTTCGACAATCCGCGCAAGGCGATGCTCACGACGGTGAAGGAGGCTGTCGATAACGCGCTCGACGCGTGCGAGGAAGCGGGGATTCTTCCCGACATCCACGTGAAGGTCCTCCAGCTCGGCGAGACCCGCTTCAGGATCTCCATCCGGGACAACGGGCCGGGCATCGTCCGCAGGCAGATCGAGAACATCTTCGGAAAGCTTCTGTACGGCTCGAAGTTCCACCGCATGAAGATGAGCCGCGGGCAGCAGGGGATCGGGATCTCCGCCGCCGGCATGTACGGGCTCATGACCACCGGCAAGCCCGTCCTCATCATCAGCAAGACCTCGAAGCGCAAGCCGGCGCACGAGATCCGCCTGAAGATGGACACCTCGAAGAACCGCGCCGAGGTCGTGACCGACGAGGAGCACACGGAGGACGATCGCCTCTTCCCGGAGGGGCACGGCACCCAGGTCGAGATCGAGCTCGAGGGCAAGTACCTCAAGGGGCGGCAGTCGGTTGACGAGTATCTCGAGCAGACGTCGATCGCCAATCCGCACGCCACCTTCACGTACGTCACGCCGGCGAACGAAACGATCGATTTCCCGCGCGCCGTGACGGATCTCCCGGAGGAGCCGACGGAGATCAAGCCGCACCCGAAGGGGATCGAGCTCGGCACGCTCATCCAGATGCTCGAGCGCACGGAGGCCAAGCAGCTCGGCGGATTCCTCCAGACCGATTTCTGCCGCGTGGGGCTCGCCAGGGCGCGGGAAATCTGCGAGAAGGCGGGGCTCACGAACCGGACGTGGGTCAAGGCCGTTGGTCACGAGGAGGCGACGCGTCTGTACCAGGCGATCCAGGACGTGCGCATCACGGCGCCGCCGACCGACTGCCTGGTCCCGATCGGATCCCGCGCGCTGCTCGCCGGTCTGCTCAAGGGCGTGAAGGCGGAGTTCTTCACCGCGTCCACGCGGCCCCCCGCGGTGTACCGCGGAAACCCGTTCCAGATCGAGGTCGCGATCGCGTACGGCGGTGAGCTGCCGTCGGAGGAGTCGGCCCGCGTCCTGCGCTTCGCGAACCGCGTTCCTCTGCTCTACCAGCAGTCCGCCTGCTGCGCGTTCAAGTCGGTCGTGGAGGCCGGGTGGAGGAACTACAACCTTGTACAGCCGCGCGGCGCGCTGCCGGTCGGGCCGCTCATCGTGCTGATCCACATGGCGAGCGTGTGGGTGCCGTTCACGAGCGAGAGCAAGGAGGCCATCGCCGACTATGACGACATCCGCAAGGAGATGAAGCTCGCGCTTCGCGAGTGCGGGCGGAAGCTGGGGACCTACCTGCGGCGCCGCAAGAAGATGAGGCGCGAGTCGGATCGCCGCAGCGTCTTCGAGCGGTACATCGGCGAGATCGCGAAGAACTGCCACGCGATCACCGGGGCCGACCCCGAGGCGCTGTACGCGGCGCTGCTCGAGCAGGCGAAGCGGAAGACCGAGGAGGCCGACTACCAGCTCGACGACGAGGGCAAGGTCATCGACGACGGCGGCCGCCTCGCCGCGGACGAGGACGTGATCATCGTCGAGGATCGGCAGGCGGGAACGGGGACGCCGGAATCGCAGTCGCTCTTCGGCGACGACGTTCCGGCGCCCGGGCGCAAGACCGGCAGGAAACGGGCGTCGCGCGGGAAGACCCCCCGGCGCAACGGGCGAAAGAGGTGAGCCGATGAGCGGCCCTGCGCGAAAGAAGATCGTCAGGAAGAAGATCGTCAGGAAGAAGGTCGTCAGGAAGAAGGTCGTCGAGAGGAAGTCGCCGGCCGTGAAGGAGACGCCGGCCGCGAAGACGACGGCCGCGAAGACGCCGGCCGCGAAGGAGACGCCGGTGCGGAAGAAGAAGACGGCGGGGCGGGGGCGGGGCCAGACGGCCCGGCAGGCCGCCGTCAGCGCGAAGCGCGACCGGGAGACCCTCGCCAAGATCGAGCAGCTCGGCGCGGGGGTCGTGCGTCGCGGGCTCGCGCAGCAGGATCCCTTCGTCGACATCCCGCTCCGCACGGTGACGAACATGCGGTTCAACCCGAAGAAGCGCATCATCGAGATGGGGGACAGCAGGCAGCGTCGCAACCTCTTCAACCTCGGTCAGGCGAAGAAGTTCATGCAGATGACCCTCCAGGCAAAGGGCTGCAAGGACCTCATCGAGGCCGACAAGACGCTCAGCCTCCGCGGCATGTACTACATGGGCCTGCACACGATCGCGGGCACGAACGAGAAGACGTTCGACGACCAGAGCGAGTCGGACGCGATCCTCGAGGATCTTGAGGTGACGCTCGACGGACTGCGCGAGGAGCTGCACGTCTTCGCGAAGAAGCGCGGCACGATGGTGGGGAACATCACGATCGTGGACAACGGCGACGAGATCGACTGCCGAAGGATGGGCACCGGCGGCTACGCGATCCCGAGCATCTGCGAACCGAACGTCATCCAGTTCAGGAAGTGCGAGGCGAAGTTCGTCCTGCACGTCGAGAAGGACACGGTCTGGAGCCGCTTCAACGAGGACCGGTTCTGGGAGACCCACAACTGCATCCTGACCGAGGGCTCCGGCCAGCCGCCGCGCGGCGTCCGCCGTCTCCTCGCCCGGCTGCACCGCGAGCTGAAACTGCCGATCTACTGCCTGCTCGACTGCGATCCGTGGGGGCACTACATCTACAGCGTGATCAAGCAGGGCTCGATCAACCTCGCGTTCGAGAGCCAGCGCATGGCCGTGCCGGACGCCCGCTTCATCGGCATCCGGGCCGAGGACTACGAGCGGTGCGAGCTCAGTGACGACGTCAGGATCGACCTCAACGATCGGGACATCACGCGGGCCAGGCAGATCATGGAGTATCCCTGGTTCAGGGACAAACGGCCCTGGCAACGCGAAATCAAGCGTCTGCTCGCGAACGGCTTCAAGATGGAGGTCGAGTCGCTGATCACGAAGGACATCTCCTATGTGACGGAGACGTACGTTCCCGAGCGTCTGGCTCAGGAGGATTTTCTGGATTGACCGATCGTCGGTCGTATGCGGTATACTCGATGCGTGAGTGATGGCACGACAGTCGCGGTGCGCCGGGTGCGGCCGGCCCGGCGTGTGACCAGGGGTGTGAGATGACCACGGACCATGTGACGACGAAACGGAATGGCGTGGAGTCCGCAGGCCGGCGCGACGACTATCCCGACAATCCCCGGCGCATTCTGGTGGCGGACGACGAGCACCTCGTCGCAACCGGAATGGCCGAGAGCCTGCGCGAGCTCGGCTACGCGGTGGTCGGACCCGCGGCCGACGGCGAGGAAGCGGCGAGCCTCTGCGAGAGCGAGATGCCCGACCTGGCGCTGCTCGACATCAGGATGCCGAAGAAGAGTGGGCTCGCGGTCGCGGAGGAGATCTTCGGTCGCATGGGTGTTCCGGTCGTCATCTTCTCCGCGTTCTCCGACGACGAGTACGTCGAGGCCGGCAAGCGCGTGGGCGTGTTCGGCTATCTCCTGAAGCCCGTGACCCAGGATCAGCTTCGGGTCGGCATCTCGGTGGCGTGGGGGCGCTTCCTGGACTCCGTCGGAAAGAGCACGGAGATCGACCGCCTCAAGGCCAGGCTCGAGGATCGCAAGATTGTCGAGCAGGCCAAGTGGATCCTCGTCCAGCGCAAGGGCGTGACCGAGCCCGAAGCGATGCGTCTGCTCCAGCGGAAGGCGCGGAACAACCGGCGCCCGCTCGCTGAGATCTCGAGGAGCCTGCTCGAGAACGAGGAGCTGCTCAGTCAATAGGCCCGCAGGCTGGCAGGGCTGCGCGTCCGGGGAATGTCCCGGCTCGGCGGCCCTTCGTGCCTACGCGCCTTCCCGATTCTCCGGCAGGTGAATCACGAAGCTGCTCCCGCGCCCCACGACCGAGCTCACCTCCAGCCGGCCCCCGTGCTCCTCGATGATGCGCCGTGCCGTCGGGAGGCCGAGACCCGTGCCCCCGGCGGAGTGCGACACGTAAGGATGGAAGATCCGGTCGAGCTTGTCGGGCTCGATTCCGGGACCGGTATCGGTCACCTCGACCCGCGCGCCCTCCTCGTTGCGGTCCACTCGGACGATCAGCTCGCGCGAACCCGCGCCCGGCTCCGAGGACGTCATGGCCTGCACGGCGTTGATCATCAGGTTGAGAAGCGCCTGCTTGAAGAGCCGGTCATCCACGCGGGCGATGACCGGGCCGCTCGCGGGCTGCATGCGGAGCATCACGCCGGCCTGGTCGCACTGCGGGTGGAAGAAGTCGCCGATGTCCTCGACGATGCGCACGAGGTCGAGGGGCTGCGGGTCGAGCTTGATGCGGCCGGCGAACTGGAGGAAGTCCGTGAGGATTCCCTTGAGACGCTCGGCCTCGCGGGCGAGCGCTCCCAGACGCCGCAGCAGGCGCTCTCGCTGATCCTCGGGCATCTCCGCCTCTTCGATCCCCTCGGTCAGGAGCTGCGCGTTGAGGCCGATCGTGGAGAGCGGGTTCTTGATCTCGTGTGCGAGTCCGCCCGTCATCGAGCCGAGCTCCGCCAGCCGTTCGCTTTCCCGCGCGCGGCGTTCGGCGAGACGCGCGCGGTACTCGGCACGGCGCAGGAGCCGTCGCACGATCGGCACCGTCGCGATCGCTCCGACAGCGATGCCCACGCCGATCCAGAGGAGGGGGTGCATGACCCGGAGTCTAGCCCGGATTGTCCATGAAGCGGGTCGTCGTGCGGCCTGCCGCGCTGCATGACGTTCGGTCGGCGCGTGAAGGCGGTCACGTGCAGTCTCCGGGGGCTGCTACGGTTCGGGCGACGCGGGCGACGGTTCGGGCGACGGTTCGCTGAGTTCCAACGACGGTTCCGGCGACAGCTCCGCGACCGGCGACCGGGCAACCAGCTTCACGCGTAACGCGGGCTGACGACGTTCCCGTTCAGGTATAATGACCCGATCCACGCGATCCCACCGTGACCGACAGACCCGTGGCCGAACGACCCGTGCGAACGACCCGTGCGACCGACCCGTGCGACCGACCCGTGGCCAACCGACCCGTGGCCAACCGACCCGTGGCTGACCGACCCATGGCCGACAGACCCGACGCATCCACCATGCCCGAGACAAGCCTTCCGCAGAGCGAGCGCGACGCGTACACCTCCAAGTCGATCCAGGTGCTCGAGGGGCTCGAGGCCATCCGCAAGCGACCCGGGATGTACGTGGGCGGCGTCACCGTCGGCGCGCTCCACCACCTCGTCTACGAGTGCGTCGATAACGCGATCGACGAGGTCATGGCCGGCTACGCCACCACCGTGACGGTGCGGCTCGGCGTCGACGGCTCGTGCACCGTCATTGACGACGGACGCGGCATGCCCGTCGATCCGATGAAGCACGAGAACCCGGCCATCGACGGGCGTCCCGCCGTCGAGGTGATCATGACCGAGGTGCACGCGGGCGGGAAGTTCGACGACAACGTCTACAAGGTCTCGGGCGGCCTGCATGGCGTGGGCGTCAAGTGCGTCAACGCGCTCTCGGAGTGGACGGAGGTCGAGGTCGTCAAGAACTCGAAGGTCTACCTCATCACGTTCTCCCGGGGCGAGATCACGAAGCCCCTGCGCGAGATCGCCGACCGCGCCGACGCGGTCGGGGAGCATTCGGCCCACACCGGGACGCGCATCAGCTTCCTCCCGGACTCGCAGATCTTCCCTGACATCGAGTTCCGCTACGAGATGCTCCAGCACCGGCTGCGAGAGCTCGCCTATCTCAATCCGGGCGTGACGATCCGGCTGGTCGACGAGCGCGTGGACCAGAAGGGCAAGACGCGCGAGGAGATGTTCCGCTTCGACAACGGGCTTATCGGCTACGTCGAGCACCTGAACCGCGCCAAGACGGCGATGAGCCCTGCGATCCGCATCCTCTCCGAGGACGAGGAGACGGGCATCTCCTGCGACATCGCGATGCAGTACACGGACGCCACGAACGAGCTGATGCTGGCGTTCGGCAACAACATCATCAATCCCGACGGCGGGACGCACGTGCAGGGCCTGAAGGCGTCGCTCACGCGCACGATCAACGCGTACGCGAAGCGGACCAAGCTCCTGAAGGACATCACGCCCAGCGGTGACGATCTTCGCGAGGGCCTGACGGTCATCGTCTCCGTCAAGCTCCCGGAGCCGCAGTTCAACAACCAGACGAAAGAGAAGCTCCTGAACCCGGAGGCCGAGACCTTCGTCAGCGCCGCCGTCAGCGACCAGCTCGGCGCGTGGCTCGAGGAGCATCCCGCCGACGCGCGGAAGATCTGCCTCAAGGCGGTGCTCGCGGCGCAGGCCCGCGAGGCGGCGCGCAAGGCGCGCGAGCTCATCAAGCGCAAGGGCGCGCTCGACTCCGGCGGGATGCCGCAGAAGCTCGCCGATTGCGCGACCAACGACGTGGAGCGCAGCGAGATGTTCATCGTCGAGGGTGATTCCGCCGGCGGTTCCGCCAAGGGCGGCCGTGATCACGACACGCAGGCGATCCTCCCGCTCCGCGGCAAGATCCTGAACGTCGAAAAGGCTCGAATCGACAAGGTCCTGGGCTTCGAGGAGATCCGGATACTGATCCAGGCGTTGCAATGCGGCATCGGCGAGGACTTCGACATCTCGAAGCTGCGCTACGGCCGCATCATCATCATGACCGACGCCGACGTGGACGGCTCGCACATCCGCACGCTCCTGTTGACGTTCTTCTTCCGGCAGATGCCGGAGCTCGTCAAGAACGGTCGCGTCTACCTCGCGCAGCCGCCGCTCTACCAGCTCTCGCACGGCAAGAAGACGCGATATGTCCTCAACGAGGAGGACATGACGAAGGTGCTCACGGAGCTCGCCCTCGAACGCGCGGTACTCCTCGTTCGCGACGCCGAGGGACGGGAGAAGGCGCGGATCGAGGGCCAGGAGCTCGCGCGTCTCGTGCGCACGCTCACGCGTCTGCGCGAGCTCGTGTCCGTCTCCGAGCGTCGCGGCACGCCGTTCACCACGCTGCTCGAGTCGCGCGACCGCGATCCGGAAGGCTCGCGGCGACTGCCCACGCATCGCCTCCAGTGGCCGGAGGGCGAAGTGCTCTGCTGGTCGCTCCAGCAGGCGCGGGAGCTCATCCAGGAGAAGGGGCTCATCCTCGACGACCTCGGCGGGGCGCGGGCCGCCCGCGGCGCCACCGGCGCGGGGGACGAGGCAGCGGCCCCCCCGGGCGGCGCGATCCCGCGCACGCGGGTGGCGACGCTGCGAGAGCTGCACGAGAACCGCGAGCTCCAGCAGCTCTTCGTGCGACTCGCCGAGTTCGACCTGAACATCGAGGACTACGCGCTGGTCCAGGAGGAGTCCGTCACGGGCGAGAAGCTCCCCACCATCTTCGCGTGGCGCGTCGATGGCGACACGGACAAGCAGAGCGTCGTCGAAGTGCCGAACATCCCGTCGATCCTCACGTCGCTCCACGACGTCGGCCGCCGCGGCATCGAGATCAAGCGCTTCAAGGGTCTCGGCGAGATGAACCCCGAGGAGCTGTGGGAGACGACGATGGACCCCGCCCGCCGTGTGCTGCTGCGCGTGCAGTGGGACTCGGCATCTGACGCGGACGAGCTGTTCTCGACGCTCATGGGAGAGAACGTCGAGAGCCGACGGGCGTACATCGAGGATCACGCGCTCGAGGTGAAGAACATCGACATTTAGGAGCCAGGTGAGTAACTCGGACGCCACCTGAGCACGATCCCCCTCACCACGTACGTGGTGACTTGGCATTCCGCCCCTCGCATCCAGTAGTATGCCGTCGATCCGGTTCCGGGTGCGATGGACGTTCGGGGCCGGTCGCGCGACGGGGGTGTAATACGTGGTGCGGGGGTCTGTTCGAACGTTCGGGGGGCTGCGTCGTGCAGGACCCCCTCCGGGGCAGGGGGAGGGTCGTTGGCGTGACGCGCTGTTCACACCTTTGCCCGTCACGCGCGGCGACGCTGCATCCTGCAGCTCACGCTACGAAGTCCCGACATGCCAGTGCGACGGCGGCATCCTGCCGCCTGCGCGTGGGTCGTTTGGGGCCGTGCGCAATGGGGGTGTAACACGTGGTGCGGGGGTCGCTCGAACGTTCGGGGGGCCGCGTCGTGCACCCCATTTGCGCGTTGCGTGGTTTACAAACCTTTGGCCGTCACGCGCGACGACGCTGCATCCTGCAGCTCACGCTACGAAGTCCCGACTTGCCAGTGCGACGGCGGCATCCTGCCGCCTGCGCGTGGGTCGTGTGGGGCCGTGCGCAATGGGGGTGTAACACGGGGTGCGGGGGTCGCTC
>CAZXBB010000286.1:0-2565 GCA_964638815.1 uncultured Isosphaeraceae bacterium | reverse complement strand
GCGAACGGCGTCCCACGATCCGAGCTCTGCAAGGCCTGACACGGAGCGACGGATCGCCTCGGCGTCGTCGGCCGCGTACGTGAAGAGCTGGACCTCGCCATCCCAGTCGGCCGCGTGCTTGACCGGATCGGCCTCCTCGAGGACGCAATGGAAGTTGCTGCCGCCGAAGCCGAAGGCGCTGAGCCCGGCGCGACGGGGATGATCCGACGACCCGACCCAGGGTCGCGGCGACGTGTTGACGAAAAGCGGCGCGTCGCGCAGCTCTTCGACCGGTTGCGTGACCTTGATCGTCGGCGGCTGCACCTTGTAGTGAAGCGCGAGCGCGGCCTTGATGAGGCCCGCAACGCCCGCGGCGGCTTTCGTGTGCCCGATCTGCGACTTCACTGACCCGATCGCGCACCAGCGGCCGTCGCGGTTCGCATCGCCGTAGATCTCGTTCAGCGCCCGCGCTTCGACCGCGTCGCCCTTGCTCGTCCCGGTGCCATGCGCTTCCAGCAGCTCGATTGTGTCAGGCGTGACCTCGGCTGACGCGTACGCGCGCCGGATCGCTTTCTTCTGGCCCTCGGAGCTCGGCGCGTAGATCGCCTCGCCTTTTCCGTCGCTCGAGGAGCCGATCGAGCGCAGGACGGCGTAGATCCGGTCGCCGTCGCGCTGTGCGTCGTCGAGCCGCTTGAGCACCACGACGCCGAGACCCTCGCCGAGGATCGTGCCGTCGCCGTTCGCGTCGAACGGCTTCGCGTCGCCGGTCGGCGACAGTGCGGGTGTCTTGCTGAAGCACATGTACATGAAGATGTCGTTGAACGTGTCGATGCCGCCCGTGACGACCATGTCCGCGCGGCCGCTCTCGAGCTCCATCGCGGAAAGGTGGACCGCGCTCAGTGAGCTCGCGCACGCGGCGTCGACGACGCAGTTCGTTCCGCCCAGGTCGAGGAACTTCGAGATGCGTCCTGCGACGACGTTGCCGAGCAGCCCGGGGAACGAGTTCTCCTGCCAGGGCACGTACGAGTCGGCGATGCGCTGCACGACATCCTCGGCCACGGCGTCGTCCACGCCTGCTTCGCGCAGGCTGCGGCGCCAGATCGGGTGTCCGAGTCGCGCCCCGAGTGGGATGACGAGCTCGAGCGTGCCGGTGACTCCGAGGATGACACTGACGCGATCGCGATCGAACGCGCGCGACTTGCCGTAGCCGGCGTCCTCGAGGGCCTGGGATGCGGCGACCATTCCGAGGAGCTGCGAGGTGTCGGTCGCCTCGATGACGTTAGGCGGGATGCCGTAGGCGAGCGGGTCGAAATCGACCGCGTCGATGAAGCCGCCCCGTCTCGCGTAGGCGAAATCGGGTTTCTTCGGGTCCGCGTCGAAGTGCTCGTCCGGGGACCAGTGGGTCTCCGGGATCTCCGTGATCGTGTCCACGCCGTTCTTGACCGTCGCCCAGTACTCGCGAAGGTTCTTCGACTTCGGGAACATACAGCCGATCCCGATGATCGCGATCGGGACGGCTTTCGTGGTCTTCGAGGCGGTAGCCGGGGCCCTGTGGTCCGTCAACTGAGGTACTCCTTGATGTCCGTGGGGTCGAGTGGCGCGATTCTCTGAAGCTCTGCCGGAATCGCCGCGCCACAGGTACGTAGCTGATTGACCCGCATGAGAACCGCGGCGCCGAACAGGATATTCAATGCGACGTCGGCGACGCGGCGGCGCTCGGCCGGCGCGAAGATCGAGTCGCGGACCCACTCGTTGAAGGCGCCCATGGCGGGGCCGCACCAGATCTGGTAGTCGACCCGGCGCGATGACTCTCCGCGGTTCGCCCATCGGGACGACTGGCCGAGATACCAGCGGAACACGAGCGCCATCTGGTGCTTCGGGTCGCGCTCGGCGCGGTCGATCTGCTTCGGATCGCGCGCGGCGAAGAACGCGCGGGTCTGGGTCCAGATCTCGGCGAGCGGCGCCCGGAAGACGGTTTTCTCGAGCTTCGCGCGCTCGTCGGCAGGGATCGCGTCGAGACTCTCGCACGAGCGATAGAGCTCGTAGAGCTTCGCTGCGCGCATCGGGAACATCGTTCCGCGCTTGAGGACCTGGACGGTCACGCCCATCTCGAACATGTCGGCCGCGGCCGCCATGGCCACGTCGGCCTGACCGGCGTGGGCCAGCATCTCCCGCACCGTCGCCGATGTCCCTGCCTCGACGCAGGCCTGATTGACCGATCCGGTCATCACATACGCCGCACCCATGCCGAAGGCCGCGCACACCGATGCCGGCGTCGCGATCCCCCCGGCCGCACCGACCCGCAGCGGCCGGTCGTAACCATGCAGGCGCTGCATCTCGTCCCGCAGGGCCAGCATGGTCGGGATCAGTGTTATTGCTGGGCGGTTGTCTGTATGGCCGCCCGAATCGGCCTCGGCGGTAATGTCCTCCGCCACCGGCACGCGCGCCGCCAGCCGGGCCTGCTCCTCGGTGATCGCTCCGCTCTTCACTAGCGCCGCCAGCATCGCCTCGGGGGGCGGCGAAAAGAACTTCCGCGCCACCTCCGTCCGCGATGGGGGGGGGCGGGCGGCGGGAGGGGCGGGGGGG
>CAZXBB010000285.1:0-8493 GCA_964638815.1 uncultured Isosphaeraceae bacterium | reverse complement strand
TCGTGCCCTGATCGATGAGCAAGCACCCGACCATCCCCATGTTCCACCGCCGCCTGCTTCTGCTCACGGGCGTCATGGCGATCGTCGTGCTCGTGCTGGGCACGCAGCTCGCGCGGTTGTCCCTGGTGCAGGGAGCCGAGCGACGCGAGAAGGCCGACCGGCGGCTCCTGCGGCACACGATGCTGCCGACGTACCGGGGGCGCATCCTCGACCGCAACGGACGCGAGCTGGCGGTTGACCGGCCCGGGTACGCGATCGCGGTGGACTACGAGGCGATCACCGGCGCGTGGTCGCGGAAGCAGGCCCGGCTCCGGGCGCGACGCGAGGTCGGGGGGACGCGCTGGGGCGAGATGACCGAAGAGGAGAAGGCGAAGACGGCCGGGTCGTTCATGGCGGAATGGGACAGCGCGATCGACGGGCTGTGGACCGAGGTGTGCCTCCTCGGCGGCATCGGGGTCCCGGAGCTCCAGCGTCGCCTCGACCGCATCGTCGAGGAGGTCCAAAGCCAGGTGGACGTCCGGGCCGCGCGTCAGCTCGAGGGCGAGATCGCGCAGTTCGGACCGGGGGCCGCAAAGAGGTTCCGCCGCGAGCCGATCCTCGAGGAGCGATCCGCGCACGTCGTGCTCCCCTCGGTGTCCGACGAGGTCGCGTTCGCCTTCCGGGCGAAAGCGGACGAGCTGCCCGACGTGTACGAGGTCGAGGACGCCCGCCGCCGCGAGTACCCCGAGCTCACGCGCACCGTTCGCCTCGACCGCGACACGCTTCCGCGCCCGCTCGTCTCCTCGCCGATCACGATCGGGGTGACCGGCGTGGCGGATCACATCCTCGGCACGATGCGCGACGTTCAGGCGGAGGACGTGGCGCGGCGCCCGTTCTGGAGGGAGGACGGCGTCATCGATCCGGGCGGTTACCGCAGCGTGGACGACACCGCCGGCGAGCGGGGGCTCGAGCGCGTCTTCGAGGACCTCCTGCGCGGGACGCGCGGCGAGGTGCACCGGCGGCTCGACGAGGACGACGAGACGCGGCGCCCCCCGGCGCCGGGCGTTGACCTGACCCTCACCCTCGACATCGCGCTCCAGTCCCGCATCCAGGCCATTCTGTCCGACGAGGTCGGGCTCACGACCGTCCAGCCGTTCCACAAGAACACCCTGCTCCCCGCCGGCTGGCCGCTGAACAGCGCGGTCGTCGTGATCGAGGTCGAGAGCGGGGAGATCCTCGCGATGGTCTCGACGCCGACGCGGGCCATGGGCGAGGCGATCCGTGCGCTGGATCCGGCGCGCGACGCCATCGACCACCCGTGGGTCAACCGCCCCGCGGAGGCGATCTACCCGCCCGGTTCGATCATCAAGCCGCTGGTGCTCGTCGGCGCCGTGACCGACGGCGTGCACGCGCTCGAGGACTCCATCGAGTGCACCGGACACTACTTCCCGAACGTCACGCAGAGCGCGCGGTGCTGGATCTACCGGGACGTGTGGGACTTCGCGACGCACGGCGAGTTGCGCGCCGAGGCCGCCCTCGCGCAGTCGTGCAACATCTTCTTCTACACGCTGGCGGAGCGGCTCGGGGTTGGCGGCATGGTGGGCTGGCTCGGCCGGTTCGGGGCCGGCCGCCATCTCGACGTCGGCCTGCTCGACGAATATGTCGAGGACGGCGAGCGGGCGGTCCGCGGCGAGAGCGCCGGGCACCTCTTCGCGGCCGATCATCCCGCGTCCGTGTTCGACACGATCAGCATGGGCATCGGGCAGGGGCCCGGCATCACGTGGACGCCGCTCCACGCCGCCAACGCGTTCGCGATGCTCGCCCGCGGCGGGTCGTGGCGCGACGCGACGCTGATCGGCGATCCGCCCGTCGCGCGGCCGACGCGGCCGGATCTCGCGCTCGACCCCGTGCTCGTCGGGGCGGCGCTCGCGGGTCTGCGCGGCTCGGTGTCGCCGGGAGGCACGGGTCACCACATCACTTATGACGACCAGGTGCGCGAGGACATCTTCAATGCGCCGGGGGTCACGGTGTGGGGGAAGACGGGCACGGCCGAGGCGCCTCCGCTGCGTCCCCGGGACACGAACGGCGACGGCGTGATCGGCCTCGATGACGAGCCGATCCTGCACCTCGATCACGCCTGGTTCGTGGGGCTCGTCGGTCCGAACGACACCGAGCGGCCCATGTTCGCGATCTCCGTGCTCGTCGAGAACGGCGGCTCGGGCGGACGCGTGGCGGGGCCGGTCGCGAACCAGGTGATCCGCGCCCTCCAGCACGAGGGCTACCTGCCGCAGACGCCGTTCACCGGGTCGCGCGAGGACGGGACGTGATGCACGGCGCGGTCTCCACGTCGGGCGTCTTCACCGCGGGGTTCCGCCGCAGCGCCCGCACGCTCCACCGCCGCCGCCTCGAGATGCTGAACCCCGGGTGGCTCTCCGCCGCCGGCGCGGCGGGGCTGAGCATCGTCGGCATCCTCGCGATCGGCACGATTCCCCCGGAGCTGGCCGGCTCGGACTACGCGACGCGGCAGACGGCGTTCCTGTGCGTCGGGGTCATCGCGGCCGCGCTCGCGGCGGTTCCGCACTACCGGTGGCTGCGCGTCTTCAGCGTGCCGCTGCTCATCGCCGTCGTCGGCCTGCTCGTGTTCGTGCTGCTGCCGGTCGTGCCCGAGTCGATCGTGCGTCCGCGCAACGGGGCGAGGCGCTGGATCAGTCTTGGCGTGACGGACTTCCAGCCGTCGGAGCTCGCCAAGATCTCGTACATCATCGCGCTTGCCGGCTATCTGCGCTACCGGAAGAACTACCGGCGTTTCCTCGGGCTGCTCTGGCCGTTCCTGCTCACGTTCATCCCGATGGGGCTGGTGCTCGTCGAGCCCGACCTCGGGACCGCGCTGCTCTTCCTGCCGACGCTCTTCGCAATGCTCGTCGCGGCCGGCGCGAAGCTGCGGCATCTCGTGCTCATCATCGTGCTCGGTCTCGCCGCCGCGCCGGCGACGTACCCGTGGCTGCGGCCGCACCAGAAGAACCGCATCCATGCGCTCTACTACCAGGTCATCGGCGACACGCGGCACGTCCAGGACATCGGCTACCAGGGCGACAGGGCGATGACGCTCGTCGGCGCGGGGGGGATCATCGGCGTGGGGCGTGACCGCGCGGCCGACCTGGTGCATCACAACCGGCTGCCGGAGGAGCACAACGACATGGTGTTCGCGGTCGTCGCCTGCCGCTGGGGCGCGCTGGGCGCGCTGGCGACGTGGGGGCTGTTTGCGCTCATCGTGGCGGGCGGCCTGCTCACGGCCGCGCAGAGCAAGGACCCCTTCGGGCGGCTGGTGGCGGTGGGCGTCGTCGCCATCCTCTTCGCCCAGATGACGATCAACACCGGCATGACCCTCGGGCTCATGCCGATCACGGGCATGACGCTGCCCTTCGTGAGCTACGGCGGATCGAGCCTCGTGTCCGCGTGGATCATGGTGGGGGTCATCCTGAACATCGCCATGCGGCGGCCGCACTACCTTGCGCGGGAGGCGTTCGACTTCGACGGGGAGGGGGATGTGGATTAGCTGTGCGGGCCTTCCGCGGTCTGGTGACCCGGTCCCCCATCCTCGACAATTCCCGGTCTCCACCATGCGTCTCGAAGAGCTCATCAACGGCCTGCCGATCGAGATCGTGCACGGCGCGTCCGACCTCGGCGTCGGGTCGATCGTCGAGGACTCGCGACGCGTGGAGGAGGGTGCGCTCTTCGTGGCGCGGGTCGGCGCCGAGGCGGACGGACGGCGGTTCATCGGCGACGCGATCGCTCGCGGCGCGTACGCGGTGCTCGTTGACCGCGCGAGCGCGCTCGACTCGCGGACGGTCCCCGCGGGCGTCGCGGTGCTCGCCTGCGACGACGTCGCGCTCATGACGGCGCACGTCGCCGAGCGCTTCCACGGCTCGCCCAGCCGGCGTCTGGCGCTCGTCGGCATCACGGGCACGAACGGCAAGACGACGGTCGCCTGCCTCGTGCACCAGCTCCTGGAGCGCGCGGGAACCCGGTGCGGGCTCATCGGTACGATCGGCACGAACACGGGGGAGCCGGACATGCAGCCCGCCGCGCTCACCACGCCCCCGGCGGTCGAGGTGAGCGAGCTGCTCGGGCGGATGGTCGGGCACGGATGCCGGGCCTGCGCGATGGAGATCTCGAGCCATGCTCTCGCGCAGGGCCGCGCCGCGGCGCTCCGTCTCGCCGGCGGCGTCTTCACGAACCTCTCGGGCGACCACCTCGACTATCACGGCACGATGGACGCGTACTGCGCGGCCAAGACGCGTCTCTTCGCCGCGCTCGAAGCCGACGCGTGGGCCGTGGTGAACGCCGACGACCCCGCGGCCGCGCGCATGGCCGATGCGTGCGCGTGCCGCGTGCTGACGACGAGCCTCACGGACGAGACCGCCGTCTGCCACGCCACGATCGCGGCGACCGGCATGGACCGCACCGCGTGCACCTTCCGCGGACCGTTCGGCACGATCGACGTCGCGCTTCCGCTGCCGGGTCATCACAACGTCGCCAACGCGCTCCAGGCGGCGGCGGTCGCCCACGCCCTGGGTCTCGACGGCGGGGCGATCGCGAAGGGCCTCGCGCACTGCCGCGCGCCGGCGGGCCGCCTGGAGGTCGTGACCGGGCCGGACGACGGCTTCACCGTGCTCGTCGACTATGCCCACACCGACGACGCGCTCGACAACGTGCTGCGCGCGCTCCGGCCGATCGTGCCGCCGCGCGGGCGGCTCTGGGTCGTGTTCGGCTGCGGAGGTGATCGCGATCGCGTGAAGCGCCCGCGGATGGCGGCGGCCGCGTGCCGGTGGGCGGACCACGTCGTGGTGACCTCGGACAATCCGCGCACCGAGGACCCCTCGGCGATCATCGGCGAGATCATGTCGGGCGTGCCCGAGGTGAAGAGGGCGGGGACCCGCAGCGTCCTCGACCGCTCCGAGGCGATCCGCGCCGTCATCGGCGAAGCCGGGCCTGAGGACGTCGTGCTCGTCGCCGGGAAGGGGCACGAGGACTACCAGATCGTCGGTCGCGAGCGGCGGCCCTTCGACGACCGCGCGATCGCGCGGGCGGCGCTCGCGGCGCGGCGGGACGGGCGCCCGACGTCATGACGTTCTTCGCGGGCGACAACATCCGCGCCGTTACAGGCGGGCGCTGGATCCGGCGGCCCGAGCGTCCGGTGGCGGCGAGCGGCGTGGGCACCGACACGCGGGAGGACCTCGCCGGACGCGTCTTCATCGCCCTGCACGGCGATCGCTTCGACGGTCACGATCACCTCGCCGACGCCCGCGACGGCGGGGCGGTGCTGGCGCTGCTGGATCGCCCCGTCGATGTGCCGGCGGGGCTGCCGGCGCTCGTCGTGGCGGACACGCGCCGGGCCCTGGCCGTTCTCGCGGCCGCGTATCGCCGCACGCTCGTCGCGACGAAGATCGTGGCGATCACGGGCTCCTGCGGCAAGACCACGACGAAGGAGATGGTGCACGCCCTGCTCGCGAGCCGGTTCCCCGGCAGCGCGGCCCCGCGATCGTTCAACAACGAAATCGGCGTGCCGCTGACGTTGCTCGCAGCGCGGCCGCACGAGAAGTACCTCGTGGTGGAGATCGGCACGAACGCCCCCGGCGAGATCGCGCACCTTGCGCGGCTCGTCGAGCCGGACATCGCGGTCATCACGTCGGTCGGCCGTTCGCACCTCGAGGGGTTCGGAACGGTGGACGCCGTCGCGGCGGAGAAGGCGACGCTGCTCGCGTCGCTGCGGCCGGGCGGTCTCGCGGTCGTGACGGCGGATGCGCCGGCCCTGCGTCCCTTCGTCGCTCCGCGACCGTCGCTGGTGCGGTTCGGCGAAGCGCCGGACGCCGACCTGCGGCTCACGGCCCGCGGAGGCCACGGCGGGGATCCCGACCGGTGGTGGTTCGAGGTGAACGAGCGCGTGCGGTTCGACCTCGCTCTGCCCGGCCGGCACAACGCCGCGAACGCGATCGCGGCCGTCGCGATCGGGCGCCGGTTCGGTCTCGACGACAAGGCGATGAGCGCGATCCTCGCGGGCCTCGCGCCGCCGCCGATGCGCATGGTGCGCGAAACGATCCCGTGGCGGGGCGGGCCCCCGGTCATTGTCTGCGACGACGCGTACAACGCGAATCCCGACTCGATGATGGCGGCCCTGGACACCTTCATCGAAGTGGCCGACGCCGCCTCCCGGCGTCTCGTCGTGCTCGGCGACATGCTCGAGCTGGGCGCGCAGACGGTGCCGCTCCACCGCGAGCTGGGGACCTTCCTGATCGACGTGGACTCCCGCCGCCCGATCGCCCACGCATTCCTCGTCGGGCCGGCGTGGGCGGAGGGCGAGGCCGCGCTGCGTCGCGTGTGGCCGGCATCGCGCGTGACGCGGGCGCCCGCCGTGGACGCGCGGCTGATCGACGCGATCCGGCGCCGCCTGCGGCCCGGCGACGCGCTGCTCGTGAAGGGCTCGCGCGGCGTCGGGCTCGAGCGCGTGGTCGAGGCGCTGCGGCAGGTCGGCGCGGAGAACGCCGGCAGCGCCGGCGGGCGAACTTCAACCCTCGAAGTGGAGATCGCCGATGGTGCGAAGGGGCGGACGGCGGGAGGATCGGGGAGAACCGCGTCCGGTGCGCCGCCGCTTCGCTGATCGATGCTGTACAACCTGCTCGAATCCACGGCCGGGTGGCTCGACGAGATCGGGCTCTTTCGCATCTTCCAGGTGCTGTACCAGCTCGAGTTCCGGGCGTTCATCGCCGTGGTGTTCAGCTTCGGTCTCGTCGTGCTCTTCGGGAAGCGCACGATCCGCTGGCTCGTGAAGAAGAAGATCGGCGACGCCCCGGAGTTCTACAACGCGGACCTCAACCGGCTCACGGCGTCGAAGGCGGCGACGCCGACGATGGGCGGCATCCTCATCTGCGGCTCGATGGTGGCGACGACGCTGCTGTTCGCCGACCTCACCGAGCGCTCCGTGCACCTCGCTCTCGGGACGCTCATCTGGCTCGCCGTCCTCGGCGGCGCGGACGACTGGCTGAAGCTGACCGCCAGCAGCCGCAACCCCGGCTCGCGCGAGGGCCTCTACGCGTGGGAAAAGCTCCTCTTCCAACTCGGGATCGGGTTCATCGTGGGGTTCGTCCTCTACCGGACCGGTGCCGGCAGCGAGGCGGCGCACGCCCTCACGCTGCCGTTCCAGCGCACGTACGCGCCGCAGACGTTCCAGATCGAGCCGGGTGTTCTGGTGCTCGGGGCGTTGCCGTTCGTCGTGATCGCGACGCTCCTCGTCGCCGGAATGTCCAACGCCGTCAACCTCGCCGACGGCATGGACGGCCTCGCCCCCGGCCTGCTGGTGGTCGGCTCGTTCGCGATGATGGTGCTCTGCTACGTCGCCGGCGACGAGCAGGCGGCGCGGACGCTGATGTTCCCGCACATCCCCGGAGCGAGCGAGCTGATGGTCGTGACGGGCTCGATGGCGGGCGCCTGCCTCGGCTTCCTGTGGTTCAACTGCGCGCCGGCGCAGGTCTTCATGGGCGACACCGGTTCGCTCTCGCTCGGCGGCCTGCTCGCGTACACCGCGGTGGCGATCCGCCAGGAAGTGCTCGTCCTCGTGATCGGCGGCGTCTTCGTGATGGAGCTCATGAGCGTCGTGCTCCAGGTGGGCTACTTCAAGTGGACAAAGGGCCGCCGAATCTTCCGCTGTTCGCCGATCCATCATCACTTTCACCTCGGCGGCTGGTCGGAGCAGCAGGTGGTAACGCGATTCTGGGTGCTCGGCGTGGCGTTCGCAATGCTGGCGCTGGTGTCGCTGAAGCTGCGGTGAGCCGATTTCGCGGCGCGGGGGGGTCTCGCGTCCGCGTCCGCGTGCGCGTCCGCGTGCGCGTCCGCGTCCACGTTCGCGTCCGCGTTCGCGTCCACGTCCGCGCCCGCGTCCGCGCCCGCGTCCGCGTCCGCGTCCACGTCCACGTCCGCGTCCGCGTCCGCGTCCACGTCCGCGTCCGCGCACACGGACGGCGGTACGAGAGACACGAGCACGTAAAGGCGGGACGCGGCGGGTGAATCGGAGCGTCATTGAGTCGGCCCGCGCCACCCGGCCTTTGCCGAGCCAAAGACCGGGGCACACCGGAGCGTGACGTCGTCCGGATCGTGTGCGCGTCCGTGTGCGTCGGCGGGTGCGAGACTGCGTGCGTGTGCGCGTGGCGTCGCAGCCCACGTCGTCCCTGCGCCGCCCGGCCCTGTCAGAGCCCAGGACCGGGGCACACGCGCGACTCACCCTGTCACGACCGCCGCATCATGAGTCGCATCAGCGTCGCGGCGATCTTCTCCATGCGGTCGACGGCGACTGCGCTCTCGCCGACGTACCCCCACCGCTGCGCGACGTCCACCGCCGCCACGCATTCCCGCGCCTCGCGCAGCGCCGTGTCGTACGCCTTTCGTCGATTGCCGTCCCGCGCCGCCATGCCCTCGGCCATGTTGAGCGCCACCGACTGCGCCGCCCGCCGAAGCTGAGAT
>CAZXBB010000284.1:0-5354 GCA_964638815.1 uncultured Isosphaeraceae bacterium | reverse complement strand
ATCATCACGCCGGGACGCCGTGTCTCGGGCGAGGGCCCGTCGGCGGTCTTCGAGGGCGGCTGCAAGATCGGCATCATGCCGGGCTACATCCACCTCGCGAAGTCCGACGCGGCGTCGGGAAGGGCCGTCGGCGTGATCTCGCGGAGCGGCACGCTCACGTACGAGGCGGTCTGGCAGTGTTCGGAGCTCGGCATCGGGCAGACGACGTGCATCGGGATCGGCGGCGATCCCGTGAAGGGGCTGAACTTCATCGAGCTGCTCGGGATGTTCAACGACGATCCGGAGACCGACGGCGTCGTGATGATCGGCGAGATCGGCGGCGCCGACGAGACCGAGGCCGGCGCGTGGGTCGCCGCGCACATGAAGAAGCCGGTCGTCGCGTTCATCGCCGGCCGCACCGCGCCGCCCGGCAAGCGGATGGGTCACGCCGGAGCGATCATCGGCGGCGCGGACGACACCGCGGACGCGAAGATCAAGGCCCTGCGGGGTCACGGCGTCGCGGTCTCGGAGAGCCCGGCGGACCTGGGCGTGACCATGGCGGAGACGCTCGGCGTCGGGGTGGGCGTCGCGAACGGTTAGCCGACCGTTGAAGAACGCCGGCGCGTCGCAAGGCTGTGTGCCCCGGTCCTTGGCTCGGCAAGGGCCGGGTGGCGCCGAAAGTCTCGAGCAGCGTCGAGTCGTCCATCATGCGCCGGCACCACTCGTGGCAGGATGCCTTTCGGTGCGCCCGCGACCGACCGCATGGTCCCGTGACATATAATTGCCCGGAATGAACGCCCGTCGCCATCGCCGGGGCTTCACGCTCCTCGAGATCGCCATTTCGCTGGCCGTGGCCTCGATTCTCTTCGCGCTGCTGCTGCCCGCGCTCGCGTCGGCGCGCGTGGCGAGCTCCCGGGAGGGGTGTGCCGACCACCTGCGGAACTGCGGTGTCGCGTGGCATGCGTACCTCGAGGACCACGCCGGCGCGTTTCCGCACGTGCCCGTGCAGCCGGGCTGGCACTACGGCGGTGTCCGGTTCTCCGCCGTTGACGACCGGCCGTTCCTTGATCTCAACCGCCCGCTGACGCCGTACGTGGCGACCACCGCACGGCGCCACGCGGCCGAGGAGATCTTCCGCTGTCCGGCAGACGACGGCATCCGCGGCGAGACGAGCGGCGTCGGCACGGGCGACCGCACCGCATATCGATCGTTCGGCACGAGCTACCGCGCGAGCGCGGGGCTGTTTCTCGCCGGCACGGGTCCGGCGCGGGGGCTCCGCCGCGACGAGATCGCGACCGTCGCGTCGCGGCTCGTGATCATGGGCGATCCGGTCTGGTACGAGGTCAGCCAGGCGACGGGCCGCGAGGCCTCGTGGCACGGGGAGCCGGCGATGGGCAACCTGCTCTTCCTCGACGGCGCCGTCAAGTATCGCGAGACGTACCGGCCGCCGCGGGTGGGTCCGGCGGTCTTCGAGCCGAAGCTGCGCTAGCTAGTTCCTGTTGCCCCGAGAGCGAGCGCCAGGACGCGTGCCCGGGGCTTCGTGTCACCCGCGCAGACGCTCCACCAGCTTGGCGCGCACCGCCTTCGCGTCGGCGGTTCCGCCGCTCAACTTCATCACCGTCCCGACGAGACGACCCGCCGCCGCGTCCTTGCCCGCCGCGAAGTCCTCCGCCGCCTGCGTCTGCTCCGCGATGGCCGCGTCCACCCACCCGTCGAGCTTCCCCGCGTCCCGCACCTGGAGGAGTCCGCGCCGTTCCGCGACGGTCGGCGCGTCGTCGTCGGTCTCGCAGAGGAGCGCGAACAGCTCGTCCGCCGCGCTCGAGCCGATCGCTTTGTCCTCGCGCATCGCGATGAGCTGGGCCACCTGCCGGGCGGCGATCCCAAGATCCGCGATCGTCCGGCCCTGCTCGTTCGCCAGCTGCGCGCCGACGTTCAGCAGCAGCCTGGCGACCGCCGATCCGCGGCCGTCCGCGGCGTCCACGCACGACTCGAAGAACCGGCACGTCTGCGGGTCGTCTGTCAGCGTCAGCGCCTCCTCCTCCTTCATGCCGTAGTCCGCGATGTAGCGCCGCCGCCGCGACATCGGCAGCTCGGGGATCGCGGCCCGGACCTCCTCGCGCCACGCGTCGTCGACGACGACGGGCGGCAGGTCCGGCTCCGGGAAGTACCGGTAGTCGTGCGCGTCCTCCTTCTCGCGCTGGAGCACGGTCTCGCCGCGGTCCACGTCCCAGCCCCGGGTCGATTTCGCGCCGGGTCCCATCACGAGCCCGTCCGCCCGCCACGCCTCGACCTGGCGTCGCGACTCGTGCTCGATCGCCCCCCGCAGTGCCTTGAAGGAGTTGAGGTTCTTCACCTCGACGACCGGCGTCGCGTGCTCGACGCCGTCGTCCGTCGTGATGATGACGTTGACGTTCGGCTCGAAGCGCATGTGGCCGCGCTGCATGACGCCCTCGGTCACGCCGAGGAAGCGGCAGATGCGCCGCAGCTCGCGTCCGAACGTCACGCAGTCGTCTGCGCAGTCGAGGTCCGGACGCGTGACGATCTCGAGGAGCGGCGTGCCGGCGCGGTTGAGGTCCACGAGCGAGCCTTCGTACCGTGCGCCTCCGGGGAGCTCGTGGCCGAGCTTGCCGGTGTCCTCCTCGAGATGCGCCCGGATGATCCCGACGCGTTTCGTCGCCCCGTCGGCGCCCGGGATGTCGAGCGCGCCGTCGATGCACAGCGGCAGATCGTACTGGCTGATCTGGTAGCCCTTCGGCAGGTCCGGGTAGAAGTAGTTCTTCCGGTCCCACTTGCAGACGTCCGGAATCCGGCACCCGAGCGCCATCCCGACCATCATGGACATCTCGACCGCGCGCCGGTTCATCACGGGCAGCGTTCCCGGCAGCGCCGCGACGACCGGATCGACGAGGCTGTTCGGCGGCGCGTCGTAGTGATCAGGATGGGCGACGTTCGCGGTGCGCGTGAACATCTTCGACCGCGTGGCGAGCTCGACGTGGACTTCCATGCCGACCTTCAGGCGGGTCGAGGCGATGGTGGGCATGTGCGGATGATAACTGCGTGCGCCGGTGCCCGCGCGGCGGTTCACCGCCCGCTGGGCTCGAAGCTCGCGACCATCTTCCCCGCCCGCCACACGCGCACCGTGCCGTCACTCTGGCTGACCGTGATCGCGATCGACCTCGTCACCGACGTGATGCCGGCGGCGGCGGCGTGACGCGCTCCGAGCCCCGAGGGAAGTCCCTCGCTGAGCCCGGCCTTGAGCCGGACGCCCGCGGTCTCGATCACGCCGGTGCGCCGGATGATGAACGCGCCGTCGAGGCTGCTGAACTCCCTCACGGTCTCCGTCATGGTCTCGTCCAGCAGGTTGCGTTCGCGCTCCTCGTAGCCTCGGAACGGGTTGAGGATCATCTGCTCCGACTGCCTGAGCACGCGCTGGTGATCGCCGACGACCATGAGGGCGCCGATCTTCTTGCCCTCGCGTCCGTGGTGACCGAGAGAGAGCGCGAGCGTCAGGACGCGGTGAAAGACGGCGCGCTTGATGTGCTCGCTGACCTTCGGCTGATCCGTCGTGTCGAACAGTTCATATTCCGCGCCGATCGTCATGACGACCAGCGAGTCGATGAGCGACCGGTATGGGCCCGTGAGGAACACGACGGGATCGGCCAGGTCGATCAGGCGGTGCGACAGCGCGATGATCGCGGCGAGCTTGACCTGGCCCATGCGATCCAGCTCGGCGAGCGGCACCGTGATCACGTCCGGCGTCGAGTCCCCGAATCGCGCCGTGTCCTTCGGATCGTCGCCGTCGCGCACGACGAGGATCGTCTTCGCCGGAAGGCCCGCGAGGTCGGGAAGCGCGTCCGCCGCCACGATGATGGCGCGCGCGTTCGCGGCCCGGGCGGCCGTCGTGGCCGACTCGATCAGCAGGCGGGGGATGCGACTCGGGTCATCCATCCGCGGTTACGATACAACGATGATCCGACCGACCACGCTCCCGGCGGCGCTCCTGACAGCGCTCATCGCTGTGGCGATCGCCGCCACGGCCCGGGGCGGCGAGGGCCGGGACGCCTCGGCGGACGTCGATGATCGAGGAGTGCCAGGGGCGCCGGGCGTGGCGGGCGTGGCAGGCGTGCCGGGCGTGCCGGGGGCGCCGGGGGGGCTGCAGTCGCCGTGGCTCTACAACGGCGTCCACCGACCGATCGTGGTGGACGTGCCCGCGGCGGAGGACCGGGCGCTCACGCTCGCGCTGCTCGACGTGAACGGGACGCCGCTCGCACCTCCGGTCGGCGTCGGGCCCGGCCGCGTCGATCTGGCGGCGGCGCTGCCGGATGTCCTGCGGCTGCGTCGCGCGGCGTGGCTCCAGATGCTGGTCGACGACGAGCCGCACGGGTCGGCGCTCGTCCTCCAGCCGATGCTGTCGCGTCTCGTGCCCGTCGCGGTGGACGCGACCAACCCCAGCGGAATCAGGTACACGGAGATCGTCCGCTGGTACGACGAGACGCATCCCGAGGACGCGGACGCGCCCGAAGCTCGGGAGGGGAAGGACGCCGATCGCGATGACCCGGACACGGACCCGGGCGCCAACCCGAACGGCCCCTGGCTCGCGGAGCGCGGCGACGACGCGCGGCTCTTCTCCGGTCTGCGCATCTACCCGGAGCGCGACGTCCTGCTCGTCACCGATCACGGCGAGATCCGGCTCGCGATGCGTCCGGACGTCGCGCCGAACACGGTGTGGAACTTCCTCGAGCTGTGTCGCGGCGGCTTCTACGAAGGGATCGTGTTCCACCGCATCGTCCCGCTCGCGCGCAACGGCGACCCGTTCGTGATCCAGGCCGGCGATCCCACGCCGACCGGGAGCGGCGGTCCCGGCTACTGGCTGCCGATCGAGAAGAGTCATCTGCCGCACGATTTCGGCGTGATCTCGATGGCCCGCGATCAGCCGCCGGACTCGGCCGGAAGCCAGGTCTTCATCTGCCTGTCGAGGGCCGGCACGGCGCGGCTCGACGGGCACTACTGTGCGTTCGGCTACGCCGTGGCGGGGACGCGGACGATCCTCGACATCGCCGCCGTCGAGCTCGCGGACGTCGCCGCGGGCCGCCCGGCAGAGCCGCCCGTGATCGTGTCCGCGCGGCTGATCGACGCGCCGCCGCGGAGAATCGGCGTCGGGCGTCCGGATTCCCCGGTTGCGCGACCGGTGCCGCCCGCGCCCGAGTCGCGTCCGGCGCGGGTTCCGCGTTAGCGCTAGACTGGATTTCACCTCAACGGAAGGACGCACACCATGAGCGACTACCCGAAGGTCACCATCTCGACCGACTTCGGCGACATCACCGCGGAGCTGTGGGACGACGTCGCCCCGAACCACGTCGAGAACTTCCTCAAGC
>CAZXBB010000283.1:0-11404 GCA_964638815.1 uncultured Isosphaeraceae bacterium | reverse complement strand
GACCCCGTCGCTGACACCTTCGCCGACCCGCGCACCCGCGACCGCCGCGGCCACGCGGTCCGTGATCTCGTAGAGGCCGGGACCGTCCGTCGTGATCTCGAGTTGGCTCAACATGTCAGGTCTTGATGAACGTCCACTGCGCCAGGACCACCGGGATGAGGATGACCACGGGCAGGAAGACGCTGAGGGCCGGGGGGATGCCGGGAAGGTCCATCACCATGAAGATCGACGATCCGAGCAGCGACGGGATGGCGATCATCGCGCAGGTGAGCGCCCGCCGGAGCAGGTTCGCCGGCTCGCGGATCAGGAAGGTCGGCAGCGTGAGCCACATCACGAGGATGTTCACGAGCACCGAGGAGAACCTCGCATACTGGAACCGGCGCAGGGCGTCCTGCTCCACGACGCCCTGTGTCGCGAGCATCGCGCTGATCTGGCGCAGGCTGAGCATCGCCGCGAACTGGTTGTAGCGCTGCACGAGAAGCAGCTCCGGCGACATGTCGGTCGCGATGAAGTCGATAGCGCGCGGCAGCATCGGCGTGGACGTGCCGCCGGCGGTCTCTCGCGCGAGCGTCACCTCGCGGCCGTCCGCCAGCACCCACCCGCCCGGCCTCGCGCCGTCGTCCGTCGATTCGCGCCACCGGGCGGACTCGGCCGTGACCCGGCGCACGGTGCGTCCCTGCTCGTCCCGCTCGAGGAAGGTCGGGGCGGCGAGGACTCCCGTGGTGGGGTCGAACTCCGGCGAGTGCATGACGTTGCCGGCCGCATCGGGGGTGAGCGCGATCGGGAAGCGATCGATGCTGGTGCGCCCGATGTGCTCGTGCTCGCGCAGCAGCAGCGGCGCGACCCGCGGCAGCAGAAACTCCTGGTTCAGGAGCTGCACCACGCTGAGGCCGAAGGCCACCATCACGAACGGCATCGCGATCCGGTGCATGCTGAGCCCGGCCGCGAGCATCGCGATGAGCTCGCGGTAGCGGTAGAGCTGGGCGAGCGTGAAGCCCATCGCGCCGATCGCGATCAGGCCGTGCATGTACGCGTAGAACTGGAACAGACGCGGTCCCTGGAACTGGAAGACCAGCTTCGCGAACGTCATCGCGAAGGGGACGACACCGGCGCCGTCCCCGAGCTCCGCGTGCACCGCGTCGGTGAAGCGCTGGAGCGCCATCGCGATGTCGATCGCCGCCGCGAACGTGAACAGCAGCGCGAACAGCAGCACGAAGTTCGAAGCGAGCCGGACGAGGATGTACCGGTCGATGAGGAGCAAGTTCAGTGCCGCGAGAGCTTCCAGTAGACGGACGCGATGATGGCGACGAGCGCCGCGTTGCCGGCCCACATGATCGTGAACCCCCCGGCGAAGTACCCGTCGCGGATCATGTGCTCGCCGCTCGAGATCGTGATCAGGTCCACGATCGACGGCATGAACGACCACAGGTAGATCGTCAGCGGCAGGCTGCCGCGCAGCCACATGGCGAGGACGCAGCCGAGCAGGATGAGGAGCAACGGGGTGATCGACAGCGCGTAGTGCTTGTGGAGCCGCCCCGTGATCTCGTTCCGCAGGTGGTCGCGGTAGGTGCGGAGATTGTCCGCAGTCGCCTCCAGCCGCTCCCGCGTCTCCGGCGGGAGCTTCCCGTGCGCCTCAAGCAGCTCGTCCGTCGAGAGGCTGGAGTAGTCCGTCCCCTCGATGGCCGGGAACGTGAGCCCCTCGACCTTGATCAGGTTCCGCCGGTTCACCGTGTCGGCGTCACCGAGCGTCGAAACCTCGCACTGGTTGAGGTAGAGGTCGAAGCTCACCGGCGAGAGCGGATCCGGTGCGTGACGGTCCAGGCGGGCGTCGGCGGTGCGCATCAGGAGGTCCGCCCGCCCCGGCGACTCCTGCACGACCGCGACGAGCTCGCCTGGTTTCGGAAAGAAGTACCCGCCGGAGATCGCGGCGGCGTAGACGCGGAATCGCGGCCCGTTCTCCTGCTGCGAGACGAGATCGACGGTGCCCTCCGCCGCGAGCTTCTCGCCAATGCGGTTCCACACGTCCTCGTTGCGCAGGGCCTCCGCCAGCGCGAGACGACGCTCGTCCACCGCGCCGTTGATGTCGGGATTCCGGCGGATCGCGAGCAGCTCGCGCCGCGTCTTGTGACGCACACCGACGTTGAGCCCGCTCGGGATCACGATCGTGCGCGACTCGAGCTGCGGCGCATTGGCCAGGACGCCCCCCTCCGGGTCGTACGCCACCGCGTCGCGCATCGCGATCTTGACGAACGTCGCGGCCGGACGCCGGTAGATGTCGACGATCGCCCGCGTCGCCGTCACGTCCTTGTCGATGCCGCCGTCGTCGTTCAGCTCGGCGGCGACCACGTGGAAGAGCGTGAGACGCGTGTCGATGTTCGCCGGCGGCGACGGATCGATGAGCAGCCGGTCGGCGAAGATCTGCCGGTCGCCCAGCTCGAACGCCTCGCCGCGCTCGATCGAGCTCTGGAACATGCGTGTCACGTCCGCGGCGACGGCGGCCTCGAGGCGCGCCCAGAATCGCGGCACGACCCACTGCGTGAGCACGAGCATGATGAGGGTCAGCGCCAGGCCGAGCAGAACGATCGGGCGGAGCAGTCGCGCGTAGCTGATGCCGCCGGTGGCCGCGGCGACGATCTCGTTGTCGCTCGCCATCCGGTGCAGGCTGAGCGTGCCCGCGAAGCCGGCCGCGAACGGCAGCGCGAACTGGAGCATCGGGACGATCGCGAGCGTGATGTACTTCATCGTCGTCCCGAGCGTGAGCAGGTTCTCGTTCGCCAGCGGCTTGATGGCCGCTCCGAACGCGATCACCGTCACGAGCACGGACGCCGTCAGCAGCGTCGTGCGAAGGACCTCGCGCAGGATGTAGCGGTCCAGGAGGGACACGGTTCGGGCAGTCTACTCCGGCTCCGTCATCGAGGTGGGATCAAGCAGTTCATCGAGCCGTTGCGGATCCACCAGGTTCTCCTGGAGCACGAACTCGCGAACCGTCTGGCCCGTCTTGAACGCGGACTTCGCGACCATCGCCGCGTTGTCGTAGCCGATCTCGGGCGCGAGCGACGTGCACATCATGAGGCTCTTCTCGACCATGCCCGTCGCGATGGCCTCGTTGAGCTCCAGCCCGGCGATGCAGTTCTCGACGAACATGTCCGCCGAGCGCGCGAGCAGCAGGATGTTGTCGATGAGGTTCGCCGCCATCATCGGCATCGCGACGTTGAGCTGGAGAAGGGAGCCGACGCCGCCGAGACCGCCCGCCGTGAGCGCCGCATCGTTGCCGAGCACCTGGCACGCGACCATCATCACGGCTTCGCAGATCACCGGGTTCACCTTGCCCGGCATGATCGACGAGCCCGGCTGGGTCGCCGGGAGGCTGAGCTCGAACAGGCCGCAGCGGGGTCCCGAGCCGAGCCAGCGGATGTCGTTGGCGATCTTGGACATCGAGACCGCGATCGTCCGCAGCTCACCCGAGGCTTCGACCACGCAGTCGCGCGTCGCCTGCGCCTCGAAGTGGTTGGGCGCCTCCTCGAACCGGATCTTCGTCGCCCGCGCGAGCCGGCGCGCCACCATGCCGCCGAAGCGCCGGTGCGTGTTGATGCCGGTGCCGACCGCGGTGCCCCCGAGCGGGAGGTTCTCCGCGAGGCGCATCATCGCGCGCTCGGCGCGCACGACGGCGTACTCCGCCTGCGCCGCGAAGCCGCTGAACTCCTGTCCCACGCGGATGGGCGTCGCGTCCATGAGGTGCGTTCGGCCGATCTTGACGACCTTGTCCCACTTTCTCGCCTTCGCGCCCAGCGCCTTCGCGAGCCCCTTCATCGCCGGGATGAGCGCCTCGCGGATCGCCACCGCCGCCGCGATCTGCATCGCCGTCGGGAACGTGTCGTTCGACGACTGGCCCATGTTCACGTGGTCGTTCGGGTGCACGGGGTCCTTCGCCCCGACCTTCCCACCCGCCGCCCGGCAGGCGAGGTTGGAGACGACCTCGTTGACGTTCATGTTCGTGCTCGTCCCCGAGCCCGTCTGGAAGATGTCGATCGGGAAGTGCTCCATGAAGGCGGCGGGATCCGATTCGAGCGCGGCCTGCACCTCCCGACACGCCTTGACGATGAGCCCTCCCCGCTTGCGGTCGAGCTTCCTGAGCTCCATGTTGACCTCGGCGCAGGCGCGCTTCAGCAGGGCGAAGGCGTGGATCACCTGCGGCGGGACCGGCCGGCCCGACACCGGGAAGTTCAGCACGGCCCGCTGCGTCGTCGCGCCATAGAGAACGTGCGCCGGCACGGACATCTGCCCCATGGAGTCCTTTTCGATCCGCGTTCTCCTTCGCTTGGCCATCGTCACCTTTCCCTTGCTTCGCGCACGCGTTTCGTAGACGTTACCATCCTGGACGTTGCCAGCGCGGACGTTGCCAGCGCGGACGCTGCCAGCGCGGACGCTGCCAGCGCGGACGCTACCAGCGCGCCGGGGAGACCGCTACCGGCCGCGCTCGCGCGAACGCAAAACAGCCGTCCCGCCCGGGCCCGGCCGGACGATCGGGGATGATGGGCTTCATGTCCGGAACGAGCGCCAACGCCGACCCGCGCTGCCCCCGCTGCAGGTGCGACCTCCGGGGCGAGGTCGCGCACTGGTCGACGCGCTGCCCGCTGGAGAGCGTGTGCACGGAATGCGGCCTCGCGTTCGAGTGGAAGGACATCTTCTCCTACGCACGACACCCGTGGTTGTTCGAGGCGTCGTGGCGATACCGGCCGATGCGCCGGATCTCCGCCACGGTCACCAGCGCGTTGCGGCCGCGTCGGTTCTGGCGGGACGTCCGCATGTCGGACCGCATCCACCTGCGCCCGCCGGGGCTCGTGCTGCTCGCCGTCGTCCTGGTCGCCCTCCTCGGCCCGGCCGCGCTCGAGACGTACCACGACCACAGCGCCCTCCTGCGGTCGCGCCGGAGCCCACCGCATCTCACCGGGCACTACTGGATCGACCTTGTGTCGGGGGCGTTCGCGCAGATCGCGGGGTGGACCGCGGGTCGCTTCGCCGCGCCGATCCTGATGCTGATCGGGCTGCCTCTGACGTTCCTCAGTGTGCCGATCACGCTCGGCCGCGCCCGTGTGCGACCGGGTCACATCGCGCGCATCGCGCTCTACTCGGTCGTGGGTCCCCTGCTGATCCTCCTGACCTGGCTGGCGGTGCGCGCCGCATGCGCCACGTTCGGCTCGACCCGTCTCGCGTTCGCCGTCGATCCGTGGATGCTCCGCTTCCGTCCGTCCACGGACGATCACGTCCTGACCGTCATGCTGCGGATGACCTGGCAGCCACTGGCGCTCGTTGCGATCACGACGTGGTGGCTCTGGGTCTGGTGGTCCTGCGCCTTCCGGAGCTACCTGCGGTTCGATCGGACGCAGCGCGTGCTGATCACCATGCTCGTCATGGCCGTACTCGTCGGCCTGACGGCGGCGTGGTCAGCCTAGCCAGGAACCCGCGCACCACGCGCTCGTGGCCGGCCGCGTCGATGATATGCGCATCGAGATGGGACGCGCCCGCCGCGCGATGCAGGACGGCGTCCGGGGCGGCGGCGGCCAGCGTCTCCGCGTGCTCGGGCGACACGACGCGGTCGATCTCGCCGTGAATCACCAGGAGCGGACACGCGAGCGCACCCGCCGCGGCGACGACGGAGCGGTGCCGGATGCCGCGCAGCCGGAACCAGAACATCGCCAGGTCGGTGATCGGGCGGGCCGGCAGCCGCGCCGCGCGGAGACGCCCGACCAGCGAGGCGTGGAAGTCGGTGAAGACGCCGTACGCCGCGACGCCCGCGACGCGGTCGCGCACACGCGCGTCCGCGCCGGCCAGCACCGCGATCACCGCGCCCATCGAGAAGCCGACGAGCACGAACCGCCGCGGACCGAGCGCCTCCAGGAGCGCCACGAGGTCCTCGTCCTCGCCGTGTCCGAGCGGGCTCGGCCCGTCCGACTCGCCGTGGCCGCGGAGGTCGTAGAGGACGAGACCGGACGCCGCCTCCCGCCACGGGTGAATGCGTCCGAGCATGTCGATCCGCGACTGCCCCCACCCGTGCACGAAGACCACCGTCGGCCCGTCCGCGTCGCCGGCGCGGCACTCCCAGACGGCGAGACCGACGCCGCCCGGCCGCTCGAGCCGCCATGCCTCGAACGGCAGATCCGCGTCGCCGGGATCGCACGGCAGCCCGCGCGCGACGGCGTACGCCGCCGTGCGTCGCGGAGGATTGCTCGCCCCGCGCACGAGGAGCCCCACGAGGACGACGAGGAGCACCGCGCCGGCGACGAGGAAGAGAATGACGAGACCGGCCCCGTTCGGCATGGCGGCAAGCTACCACAGTATGATGGCCGGCCATGCGAACGCTCGTCTGCATCGTCGTCGCCCTGCTCGTCGCGACGCTCGCCGGCGGCTGCGCGGCGGACCCCGGCGCCGCATCCGCCCCGCCGCCCGAAGACGCCTTCACGCGCCCGCAGCGCATGATCGACGAGGCGAAGATGCTCTCGCTCCCCGAGGGCAACTACCGCATCGAGGTCGAGCGCGTCTGGCTGTCGGAGTCCGACACGAGCTCGGTCGGCGCCATCTTCGGCTACCGCGACAACAGCGTCGCAGTGCGCGTCGGACAGCCCGCCGTCGAGCCCGGCTTCCGCATCAGCGTCGGCGGGAGCGACTTCCGCGCGTCGCTCGACGCGACGCTGCGCCGATCGCAGCGCAGCGAGCGCACGCGGGCATCGATCGTCACGATCGCGGATTCCCCGGCCTTCATCGACGTCGGGGAGGTCCGCTACGGCGTGCCGATCGACCTCGGTCCCCGCCGGGGCACGCTGATCGTGCCGCAGGGTCAGTTCGCCGGGACGTCGCTGGAGGCCGTCGTCGCGCCGGCCGGCCCGGGCCAGGTGACGCTGCGTCTCACGCCGCTCTTCTCGCAGCACGGGCCGGGCGGAACGACCCGCGTGACCGAGATGTCCACGACCGTGCGCGTGCCGCTCGACCGCCCCGTCGTGATCGGCCGCCACGACCGTACCGGCGACAGCGTCGCCTCGGGTCTGCTCTCGCGCACGACCGCGCGGGGGCGCGAGCAGGCGGTCGTCATCCTCACCGTGACCGCCGGAACCGGATGACCCCGTGAAGACGTCGCTGACCATAGGGGCAACCGCCGAGGTGCGGATCCGCGTGAGCGAGGACATGTGCCCCGCGTTCGACGATGTCATCGTGCACCGGGTCTACTCGACGTGGTCAATGGCGCACCACATGGAGCTCGCCGCCCGCAAGGTGCTCGCCCCGCATCTCGAGCCGCACGAGGAGGGCATCGGGGCGCACCTGTCGATCGACCACGTCGCCCCGACGCCGCTCGGGCACGAAGTGCGCGTCGTGGCCCGGGCGGTGGAGCTCGACGCGACTACCCTCGTGTGCGACGTCACCGCGTATCATGTGCGCGGCGGGAAGGAAACCGTCGTCGGCCGCGGCCGGCAGGTTCAGCGCATCCTTCCGCGCAAGACGCTGGAGGGGATCATCGAAAGGGCCGCGCAATGTCGAACGCAAGCGTCGAAACCCGGCCCGTGACGGAGGCGTCGCCCCTCCTCGCGGAGACCGACGGTCACGTCGGCATCGCCCGGCTCAACCGGCCGAAGGTGCTCAACGCGCTCAATCCCGAGCTGATGACCCAACTCGCGGAGCAGCTCGAGGCCTGGGACGACGACCCCGGCGTTCACGTCATCGTGCTCACGGGCAACGAGCGCGCCTTCGCGGCCGGCGCCGACATCGGCGACATGGCCGAGCGCTCGAGCACCGAGATGTATGAGCGCAACCAGTTCGCCACGTGGGACCGCATCAAGCGCATCCGCACGCCCATCGTCGCCGCGGTCAACGGCTTCGCCCTCGGGGGGGGGTGCGAGCTGATGATGATGTGCGACATCGTGATCGCGGCCTCGGACGCGAAGATCGGTCAGCCGGAGATCAACCTCGGCGTCATGCCCGGGGCCGGCGGCACGCAGCGTCTGCCGCGGGCCGTCGGCAAGGCGCAGGCGATGGACGTCATTCTGACCGGGCGGCTGCTCAGCGCCGAGGAGGCGCACCGCGGCGGGCTCGTCAGCCGGGTCGTGCCGCCGGAGAACTGCCTGGACGAGGCGCTCCGCATCGCGCGCGAGATGGCGGAGAAGGGCTCCGTCGCGCAGCGGATCGCCAAGGAGTCGGTGCTCAAGGCGTTCGAGACGCCCCTCTCCGAGGGCATCGACTTCGAGCGGAAGATGTTCTACATGCTCTTCGCCACCGAGGACCAGAAGGAAGGCATGCGGGCCTTCGCCCAGAAGCGAAAGCCCCGGTTCGAAGGGAAGTGATCCATGACCGCCACGGCCACGGGACCCGATACCGTCACCGTTGACACCGCCGACCGCGTGCGGACGATCACGCTCGACCGCCCGGACACCTTCAACGCGTTCAGCGACCGGCTCAGCCGTGAGCTGCTCGCCGCGCTGAAGGGCGCGGCGAAGGACGCCGACGTCCGCGTCGTCGTCCTCACCGGCGCAGGCAAGGCGTTCAGCTCGGGCCAGGATCTCGCGGAGCTCAAGGAGCGCTACGTGCCCGGGTACGTGCCCGAGTTGAGCGCGGACCTCCGGAATCGCTACAACCCGATCATCCGGCAGATCTGCACGATGGAGAAACCCGTCATCGCCGCCGTCAACGGCGTCGCCGCCGGGGCGGGGTGCAGCCTCGCGCTCGCGTGCGACATGCGGATCGCCTCGGAGCACGCGACGTTCGTCGAGGTGTTCGCGCAGGTCGGCCTCATCCCGGACTCCGGAAGCAGCTTCATCCTGCCGCGGCTCATCGGGCACGCCCGCGCGATGGAGCTCTGCTGCACGGGCCGCAAGGTTGACGCGGCCGAGGCGCTCGCGCTTGGCCTCGTCAACCGCGTCGTCCCGGCGGACGATCTCCTGCCGGAGACCGCGAAGCTCGCGGGCCGGCTCGCACGCATGCCGGCGCGGGCGATCGCGCTGACCAAGCGTCTCTTCCACGCGGCGCAGACCAACGACCTCGAGACGCACCTCGAGGCGGAGGCGTTCGCGCAGGAGACGGCGGGAAGGACGCGCGATCACATGGAGGGCGTGATGGCGTTTCTGGAGAAGCGCAAGCCGGAGTTCACGGGCAAGTGACGCGCGACACACCTTCCCACGACCCGACGAGCACCACCGTCCTCATCATCGGCGGCGGCACGATGGGCGCCGGCATCGCCCAGGTGGCGGTGACGCACGGGTGGACCGTGCGGCTCATGGACGTTGACCCGAAAGTCGTCGCGAACGCCATTGCCGGCATTCGCTCCCGCCTCGAACGGATGGTGGAGAAGGGCAAGTTGACGAAGGACGCACGCGACGAAGCCGCCGCGCGGCTGCACGCGGCGGTGAACCCCGGCGACGCCGCCGACGCCTCGCTCGTGATCGAGGCCGTCGTCGAGGACCTCGAGGTCAAGACCCGCGTCCTCGCGAATGTGCTCGGGCACGTCGGCGCCGACGCCGTCATCGCGACCAACACCTCTTCGCTTTCGGTGACGAAGCTCGGCGCGAGCGTCGGCGCGCCGCACCGCGTCGTCGGGATGCACTTCTTCAACCCCGCGCCGCTACTGAGGCTCGTCGAGGTCGTCGCCGGCGACGGGACCGACCCCGCCGTCGTCGACCGGGCCGCCGCGATCGCGCGGAGCTGGGGCAAGGAAGTGGCCCGGGCGCGCGACGTGCCCGGGTTCATCGTCAACCACGTCGCGCGGCCGTACTACCTCGAGGCCTTCCGCGTCCTCGAGGACGGGCACGCCCGCGTCGAGGAGATCGACGGCGCGATGAAGACGCTGGGCGGCTTCCGCATGGGGCCGCTGGAGTTGACCGATCTCATCGGCCAGGACGTGAACACGGCCACGACGCGATCGGTGTGGGAGCAGCTCGGGCGCCCCGCCCTGCTCGCCCCGAGCCGGCTCCAGGAGCAGCTCGTCGCCGACGGCCACCTCGGACGCAAGACCGGTCGCGGCGTGTACGACCACGGCGTCGATCCGGTCGCGCCCGCGATCGAGATCGAGCCGCGGCCGGCCCCGCTCTCCGCCGACGCCCGCGGCGCGATCGATCGCTTCTGCCGCGGCGCGACCGATCGGACCGGGGACGAGCGCGCGAAGTACGTCTTTGCCCGGATCCTCGTCGCCCTGATCGCGCAGGCCGCCGAGGCCCGCGCCCGCGGCGTCGCCGAACCCGCAGACATCGATGTCGCGCTGCGTTACGGCACCAACTACCCCGAGGGCCCCTTCGCGTGGGCGCGGCGTATCGGACCCGACGTGTGCCGTGAGCTGATCGGGCATCTCAACCTCGAGGTGGCGAACGGTCGCTACCCGGTCTTCGAAACGCCGGCCGTCGAGGTGTGAAACGCCCGCTCGCCATCGGCGACCGAACGTACCTCCGGCGTCCCGCGCCGGGCGACGAGGCCGAGTTCATCGCGATGGTGCGCGCGAGCCGCCGCCTCCACCGGCCGTGGGTGACGCCGCCCGACACGCCCGAGCGTTTCGCGGCCTACCTGCGGCGGGGCCGGAGGCGGAACCGAGAGAATTACCTCGTGTGCCGGCGCGAGGACGACGCGATCGTCGGCATGATCAACGTGAGCGAGATCGTGCGCGGCGGATTCCAGAGCGCGTTCGTCGGCTACGGCGGATCGCGGCACACGGCCGGCGCCGGCTTCATGACCGAGGGTCTGCGTCTCGTCGTCCGGGACGCCTTCGAACGCCTCGCTCTGCACCGGCTCGAGGCAAACATCCAGCCCGGGAACAGGGCCTCGATCGCCCTCGCCCGCCGCGCCGGCTTCGTCTACGAGGGAACGGCGCGTCGCTATATCAAGATCGGGGGACGCTGGCGCGACCACGAGCATTGGGTGGTCCTGCGGGAGGAGTGGCGCGCGCGGTAGTCGCGGGCGCGGGCTCGGACGCGGATGCGGATGCGGATGCGGTCGCGCACGCGCACGCGGACGCGCACGCGGACGCGCACGCGGACGCGCACGCGGACGCGCACGCGGACGCGGACGCGCACGCGCACGCGGACGCGCACGCGCACGCGGACGCGCATGCGGACGCGCACGCGCACGCGGACGCGGACGCGGACGCGGACGCGCACGCGCACGCGGTCGCGGTCGCGGTCGCGCACACGGACGCGGTCGCGCACGCGCACGCGCCCGCGCCCGCGCACACGCCCGCGGTCGCGCACACGTGCCGGCGACCACGTCCCTACCCCGCCGCGAGGGCGTCTTCGTACGCCCGGACCGACCGTTCCGCGATCGTCGGCCATGTGAAGCGCGTTCGCACAAGCTCGCGGGCGTTCGCGCCCATGCGCCTGCGCCGCTCCGCGTCGCCCATCACGCGCGTCAGCGCCGCGCCGACGGCGGCGCCGTCCCG
>CAZXBB010000282.1:0-9292 GCA_964638815.1 uncultured Isosphaeraceae bacterium | reverse complement strand
GCCATGAAGGACTGGGCAGCACGGTTCCGCGCCGCAGTGGACGCGGCGCACGCCCGCGGTGACGGCTGATTCGTCCGGCTGAACTCAAGCGGACGCGGCACGCGCACGCGGGCGCGGTCACGGACGCGCACACGGACGCGGTCGTGCACACGCACACGGACGCCGTCGCGCACACGGACGCGGTCGCGCACACGGACGCGCACACGCACACGGTCGCGGTCGCGCACACGCACACGGACGCGGTCGCGCACACGCACACGGTCGCGGTCGCGCACACGGACGCGCACACGCACACGGTCGCGGTCGCGCACACGCACGCGCACGCGGTCGCGGTCACGCACACGCACACGCTCACGCACGCGCACACGCACGCGCCCACGGTCGCGCTCACTCCTCGAAGTTGATCATCTCCCTGACGAGATAAACCCCGCGCTGCTGTGACTCGAAATACGTCCGCACGATCATCTCCGCGAGCAGGCCCATCAGGATGCTCATGCTCCCCGTGATGAACGTCATCACCGTGAGCAGCGGCATCGGCGTCGAGATGAAGGACTTCCCGACGACGAACTTCAGGTACAGCGTGTACAGGCCGGCAAGGACCGAGATCCCGAGCGACAGGATGCCGAACGAGCCGAAGACGTAAATCGGCTTCGTGAAGTACCTGTCGAAGAAACGCACGACGAGGACGTCGAGGAGCACCTTGACGACGCGGGTCAGCCCGTACTTCGAGCGCCCCGCGAGACGCGGGTGATGCCGGACGGGCAGCTCGGTCACGCGCGCGCCCTGCCACGCCGCGTACACCGGGATGAATCGGTGCATCTCGCCGTAGAGACGCACGCCCTTGATGACGTCGCGACGGTAGGCCTTGAGGGTGCAGCCGTAGTCGTGGAGAGGGACCTTGAAGATCCAGGAGATGAGCCGGTTCGCCATGCGGCTCACGAAATTGCGTCGGAACCGTGCGTCCTTGCGGTCGCGGCGCCAGCCGGAGACGACGTCGAACCCCTCCTCGAGCTTCGCGACGAGACGCGGAATGTCCCGCGGATCGTTCTGGAGATCGCCGTCCATCGGCACGATGATCTCTCCGGACGCGTGGTCGATCCCCGCCATGAGCGCGCCCGTCTGCCCGCAGTTGCGACGCAGGTGGATCACCTTGATCTCGCGTCGCGTCTTCGCCGCGCTGCGGAGCCGCGCGAGCGACGCGTCGCTGCTGCCGTCGTTGATGAGGATCACCTCGAACGTGTCCTCTATCGCGTCGAGCACCGCGAGGAGCTGCTCGCACAGCGCCGGGATGTTCTCCTCCTCGTTGTAGATCGGCACGAGCACCGAGATCGCGACGCGCCGGGTCGGGCGTTGCGGCTGTTCGGTCGCGAGGACTTCGACGAGGGGCATTCGCGGAGTATACGGAAGTCCCGAGCGCCCCGAGTACCGAGTACCGAGCCCCCAGCCCCCGGCCCCCAGCCCCGAGCCCCCGGGACGCGAGCCCCCGGGACGCGAGCCCCGGGACACGAGCATCGAGCCTCGACGAGCCTCAGGATCCCGGACGTCTCAACGCAACTGCTCCTCGATCGTCAGCGCAAGCGCCGTCGTCTCGATGATCTCGTCGATGGGGATCGGCGCGTCCGCGCCCTTCGCAACGCACGCGCCGAAGCGTCGGATCTCCTCGGCGTGGCCCTTGTCCACCTCGCCCGCCCAGAGCGGCGCGGGGCGTCCGGCCTCGGTGAGCTGGCAGAAGTCGTCCACGATGTAGGCGGAGCCGTCGCAGAAGATCTCGATCCTCTCCTTCGGCAGACCCTGCTTCGGCCCGATCGCCGTGTAGAGCAGCGTCGCGACGGAGCCGTCCTCGTAGCGGATCGTCGCGGTGAAGTTGTCGTTGGCGAGGAGGTCCGGCCCGCGTCCGGCGAGCGGCATCGCGCTCGCGCGCTCGACGGCGGCGCCGGTGAGCGCGCGGAAGACGTCGTACATGTGGCACGCCTCGCCGATGTTGCGGCCGCCGCCGTGCTCGCCCTGGATCCAGTGATCCGCCGGGATGCGTCCGGCGTTGACGCGGTAGCTGATCATCAGCGGCCCGCGCCGTCCGGCGACGATCTCGCGCAGCCTGAGGATCGCGGGGCTGAAGCGCCGGTTGAAGCCGACCATGACGTGCGGCTTCTCGGGCATGGGGCCGTACACGTCGAGGAACTCGTCGAGCTGCCCGCGCGAGATGGCGAGCGGCTTCTCGACGAAGACGTGCTTACCCGCCCTCAGACCGGCGAGCGTCTGCGGGAGATGCTCGTGGTGACGCGTCGCGATGATCAGCGCGCCGACCTCGGGGTCGGCGAGGAAGCCGTCGAGCTCCGTGGCGATGTTCGGCACGCCGATCGAGCGAGCGAAGTTCGCGCCCTGCACGCCGTGCCGCGAGACCACGCCGTAGAACTGGAACGCGTCCGGGCACGCGAGAAGCTTCGGCACGAGCATCGCCTGCCCGAACGCGCCCGCGCCGACGAGCACGAAGTTCACCGGCCCGGTGCGCAGTGGCACGCCGCCCCGCATGGCGAGCCTGGTCGGGATCGCGTCCGGCGCGTCGTCGTCCGTCCCGGACGGCGGGTAACTGAGCAGGACGGCCATCGGCTTGACGTCGGCGCTCACGAGCGCGCGGTACGCCTCCGGCGCGTCGTCGATCGACGCCTCCGCCTCGACGAGACCGAGGAAGTCCACGCTGCCGTCGGCGAGCATCTCGAGGTAGCTCTGGAGATTGCGGTTCGTCGTCCAGCGCGCGTACGCGTAGGGGTAGTCGCGTCCGTCCTGCTCGTACGACGCGTCGTAGCGGCCCGGCCCGTACGACGTGGCCATGCGCAGGTCGATCTCCTTCCTGTAGAAGGCGGCCCGCTCGGGGTGGATGTCCACGTCGCCGCTGATCACGACGCGGCCGCGGCGGCGGCAGAGGTTCATCGCCTGGTTGACCGGCGCGGCGGACTTCGTCGCCGCGGTGATGATCACCGCGTCGGCGCCGTGCTCGCCCGTCCAGCGGCGCACGCACGCCGCCATCGCGTCCTCGTCGCTCGCGCCGTCGTGCATGCCGCGTCGCTTCGCGGCGGCGACGCGGGCGGGGAGAGGATCGAAGCCCATCACCCTGCACCCGGCGGCCCGGGCGAGCTGCACGGTGAGCTGCCCGATCAGCCCGAGCCCCAGCACCACGACGCGGTCGGAGAGCTCGAGCTCCGCGCGCCGCACGCCCTGGAGGGCGATCGCGCCCACGGTCGCCGAGCAGCCCGCGCGGCAATCGACTCCCGGCGGCAGCTTCGCGACGAGGTTCACCGGCACGCTGACGTACTCGGCGTGGTTCGCGAGCGCTGCCCCGCCGCACGCGACGAGGTCGCCGACCGCGAACTCGGTGACGCGCTCGCCGGTCGCTACGACCTCGCCCGCGCTCGAGTAGCCGAGGTTCCAGCCCTGCTGTGACATGTCGTCCTGCGGCAGGCCGCTCGCGCTCACAAGCGTCGTGCGCGCCGCGATGGGGTTCCCCGTGAGCCGGCCGTACCAGCGTTTGAGCGCCTGCTCCTGGCGCGAGTTCTCTTCGCCGGTCCACCGGCGCACGGCCTTCTTCACGGTCGTCTTCAGACGCTCCTGCGGCGTCGGCGTCGGTGCGTCCACGGGCTCGGCCGTCGCCTCCTTCGCCCGCGCCCAGCTCAGGTGCGTCACCTCGGTCACCTGGAACGTGGAGGCTTCGTTCTTCCCCGGGCGATGGTTGTTGACGACGAACTTCACGTCCTGTCCGCGGCCGCGCGGCACGTCGATGTACAGGCTGAAATGCATCTCGGGCATCGCGTAGGGGAAGGACTGGATCGCGAGCCACGTCTGCCCGTCGGCGGAAAGCAGGCCGCAGCTCACGTTGCCGTCGAGCACGCGGATCCGGGCGGCGAGGACGTGTCGCGTGCCGCCGGCGAGGTGGATCTCCGGCGACATCAGCCCGTACGCGTACTCGCCGGGCGCCGTTTCGACCGTGGGACGCGGCCCCTCCTGCACGAGCTTCGAGTCGCCGTCCACGGTCCACGTCTCGAGCGGCGGCGCGTCGATCTCGTTGAGGAAATACAACGCGTCCGACGTCGCCGGCGACGGCTCCGCCGGTGCGCCGGCAGGCTGCATCGCGGCGGTCTCGGTGCCGGTGCTGATGAGCGAGTAGCGATTGCGCACGAGCACGTCGCGCGGACCGACCGCCGGAGTCGGCATGCGGGCGACGAGGGCGCCGTCGGATCGGGCGAGGACCTGCTTCATGGGCTCCTTCAAAAAGGGGTTTCGATCGAACAGGGTTTCGATCGAAGCGGGTTTCGATCGAAGCGGGTTTCGATTGAAAAGGGCTTCGATCGAAGCGGGTTTCAATTGAAAAGGGTTTCGATCGAACCAAGGCGGGCATGATACACTCCGCCGCCCGGCCCCGGAGTGACACGCGTGTGCGGCATCGTCGGCATCCTGAAGACGCGTCCGAGCCCCGACCCCACCGTCGAGACGAAGGTGGTCGAGACCATGCGCGACCGCATGACGCACCGCGGGCCCGATGACGCGGGAGTGTGGGACGACGGCCGCTGCTTCCTCGGGCACCGCCGTCTTTCGATCATCGACCTCACGAGCGCCGGTCACCAGCCGATGGCGAACGCCGACGGTACGGTGACGGTCGTCTTCAACGGCGAGATCTACAACCACGAGACGCTGCGGGCGGAGCTCGAGGCGCGCGGCTACCGCTACGCGTCACACTCCGACACCGAGACGCTGATCCACGCGTACGAGGAATGGGGGCTCGCCGCGTTCGATCGCTTCAACGGCATGTTCGCCGTGGCGATCCGGGACACGCGCGAGCCGGCGCGGCCGGTGACGCACCTCGTGCGCGACCGCATCGGCATCAAGCCGCTCTACCTCGCCCGGACGGCGCGCGGGGACTGGCTGTTCGGCTCGGAGATCAAGGGCCTGCTCGCGCACCCGGACCTCCGCGCGCAGATGGATCTCACGGCGCTGTGGCACTACCTCACGTTCATCGTCGCCCCGGCGCCGCTGACGCTGTTCCGCGGCATCTTCAAGATCCCGGCGGGGTGGCGCGTGACGATCGATCACGCGGGCCGCGCGCGGGCCGAGCAGTGGTGGGACTGTCGGCCCGACGCGAGCGAGATCTACGACCCCCGGACGGTCAGCGAGGAAGAGTGCGTCGAGGAGCTGCTCGGCGCGCTGCGGGCGTCGATCGCGCGGCGCATGGTCTGCGACGTCCCGTTCGGCGTCCTGCTCTCCGGCGGCATCGACTCCAGCATGAACGTCGCGCTGATGAGCGAGCTGATGGACCGGCCGGTGACCACCTTCTCGATCGGCTACGAGGGACAGGCGGCGTACAACGAGTTCCGGTTCGCCGAGCGCGTCGCCAAACGCTACGCGACCGATCACCACGTCATGGAGATCAACCGGCGGCAGATGCAGGACTTCCTGCCGACGCTCGTCGAGATGCAGGACGAGCCGATCGCGGACAACGTGTGCATCCCGCTCTATTTCCTCGCGAAGCTGGTCAAGGACAGCGGCACGACGGTCGTGCAGGTCGGCGAGGGCGCGGACGAGAACTGGCTCGGATACTGGTGGTGCGAGGACTATCGCCGGCAGTACGAGGACCTGTACCGGCCGGCGCGGCGGGGCGACTTCGCCCGTCGCGCGGAGCCGTCGCTCGTGGGTGCGGGCGCGGGCGCGGGCGAACGCCCGGGGCTGCTGCGGCGCCTGTTCGGCGGGTCGCGCCCGGTCGGCGTGCCGGCGCTCGCCGCGCTGTCTGCGGCCGACCGCGCCGTCGTCGCCCGGGCGGAGCGCGGCGAGGAGCTGTTCTGGTGTGGCGCGGCGTGCTGGTGGGGCGAAATGCGCGACCGCCTCACGCCCGTGCCGGCGCCGTTCCGCCAGGAGATCGACTGCCCGGTCGAGGGCCTGCTCCCCGACTCGCACCGCCTGCTCGACAGCCACGCGGTCGTGCGCGAGCACCTGGCCCGGTTCGACGGCGCGCTGCCGGAGCCGGAGGTGCTGTACAAGATCCCGTACATGGAGCTGAAGCTGCGGCTCTCGGAGCATCTGCTCATGCGCGTGGACAAGTGCTCGATGGCGCACTCGGTCGAGGCCCGCGTGCCGTTCCTCGACCACGAGGTCGTCGAGCTCGCCCGACGCGTGCCGGCGGCGTACAAGCTGAAGGACGGCGTCGGCAAGCACGTCCTCAAGGAAGCGGCGCGGGGTTTCCTCGACCGCGACATGATCCACCGGAAGAAGCAGGGCTTCGGGGCGCCGATGGAGGAGTGGTTCCGCGAGGGCGACTTCGCCCGCTCGTGCGTGGACGCCTTCGACCGGTCGCCGTTACGGACCGAAGGGCTCGTCGATACGGACTACGTGCACGAGCTGTTCCGCCAGCAGCAGGGGGGCGGCGGGTGGTCGTTTCATCTCTGGACGCTGATGAACGTCGTCTTGTGGCACGAGCGATGGATCGGGTGAAACGCCCTCGGCGGTGTGCTTCGGACGACGTGGACGCGTTGATGCGCCCGGGCTCGGCGCGGCTCACGGAAATCCGGCGGACTCGAACGGCACCGGCAGCGCCTCGGCGACGCCGTCCGTGACACGCAGGTGCTCCATGAACCAGCCCTCCACCCCGCGGTGCTTCCGGAGCGGGTGGTGGAAGACGCCAGCGATCTGGGGCGCCGACGAGATGTCCTCGGTGAGCGGGATCTTCATCGATCGTGGCTCTCGGTGGGCAGGTTCATCCGTTGCGTCTTCTTCAGGAGCTCCCAGCGGGACGTGTCGAGCGAGATGTCTTCCGGAAGCTCGACGGAGGCCTCGGTGCGCGACCCCCGACGGACGTCGGGAGAGCGCCGGCGGGCGAGATCGTAGACGCTCTTGCGTTCCGTGCCGATGTGGAGCGTGTCGTAGGGGATCTCGCGACAGTGCACGACCGCGCGGGCGATCTCGGGCGCGATGACGTCGACGAAGTCCTGGCTCGTGTGGACGTCGGCGAATGCGACCGGGTAGGGCCACGCGCGGTCGCGGAAGCTGGTGCGGATGACCAGGTGGTCCGTGACCAGCCGGGCGAGCGCCTCGGCCGCGAGCTTCGTGAGCGCGTAGTAGTTCCGCACCGGGCCGGGCGGATCGTCTTCCCGGTAGCCGCCGGTGGTGCCGGCGAAGACGTAGTCCGTCGAGATGTGTACGAGACGGAGACCCCGCGCGCGGACCGCATCGATGACGTGGAAGGTCCCGTTCACGTTGACGTCCCAGCACGCCGCGCGATCGTTCTCGGCGCCGGCGACATCGGTGTACGCGGCGGCGTGGACGACCACCTCGGGCGCCGCCGCGTCGAGGGCGGCGTCGATCTGCGCCGGCTCGCGCACGTCCATCTCGCCCCGGGGCGGCGCGACGATTCCCGGCAGGAGCGCGCGAAGCTCGGTGCCGAGCCGGCCGCTGCCTCCGGTGAGGAAGATGCGCTCGGGCGCGACGGTCGGCGCTGGCTCCGTCATGGCGGGTGGATCACGGTCGGTCAGAGCCTCGCGAGGCAGTGGTCGCCGCCAACGAACCGGATCGTGCCGAGCACGCTGTCGCCGAGGTACTGATGAAGGCGATCTCCCCGAGGAAGGTTCGCGATGACCGGAGCCGGGTGCCCTTGCCGCCCGAGAGGATGAGACCCTTCATCGATCGCGTTCCCTGCCCCCGCCGGTCGGGGCCCGGTGGCCGGAGGGCCGCCCGCGAAGCTCAGTCTGCGGCATGCCCCGAAGGGCGTCAAGCGGAGGTCGTTGCCTCAACCCGGGGGCGGAGTCCCGCCGATAAGGCCTGAGATGGGCGTTCTGACGCCTCCGGACGGACGGGGCGCGCCGGGCTCCCGCCGGACGGACCCGTCGGGGCCTCCAGGCCCTGAGAGCCGACCCGGAGAGCCGACCCGGGACAGCCGACCCGGGGAGCCGACCCGGGGAGCGACCCGGACAAGCAGCCGCACGGAGCGCTCAGGACAGCAATGGCAACGGTATTCAGGATCGTCAACCTGTGCTGGGCGACCGTCATGACCGCGCTGGTCGTGATGCTGTGCCTGTTCGAGCTCCCGGATCCGCCGGCCCGGTCCGTCACGGGCGTCGCGTTCTGGGGGGTCTACCTGCTGCTCTCGCTCGGCGTTTTCTTCGACCTCCGCGTCGCGTGGAGCCTGTGCATCGTCCATCTCGTGTCGATCTGGCTCTTGATGGGGTTCGCCGTCTCCGACTGGTCGTTCGGGGTGGTGACGGGGCAGGCGGTGGATCTGAAGTCGCCATCGACGATCGCGATCGTCGTGCTGAACAGCTTCTTCGGCGTGCTCGTGCCGGCGTCGCTGCTGATCATCATCCTGCTGTTCAGCCGCGAGCATCTGCGCTGGCTGTTCAGCCGGCACAGTCGTCCGCTCGCGCACGTCCGGCGCGAGGAGAAGGCCGCCCTGCGGCGCGCGCGACGCGAGGCCCGGCGATTCCGCGGCGCCGTTTGAGCGCTATCCGAGCTTCGTTCGGCCGCGGCCTGGGCTGCGGCCTGAGCCGCCGCCCGACCGTCTTCTACTTGACGGCGCCGGTCGCGATCTTCGGCGGGTAGCCCTGCTCGACGATGAACGTGCGGTACCCGCGCTCGGGGAACCGGTAGGCCCTCCCATTGATCGGCACCTCGATCGCGTAGCGCCAGGTGCCCGGCGTCACCGTGTCCGCGGGGATCACGACGTGGAAGTTCCCATTGCGGTCCGGCTCCATGCCCGAGCGGATGTTGCCGGGGACGCCCGGCATCTGGTAGACGACCTCGGGCTGCTCGATCCGCTGGCCATCGGTGAGGAGCGACAGGCGTACTTCGTGGTGCGCGTCCCTGTGCATGCACTCGTCGGTGAGGTGCGTGAGGATCATCTGGTCGGCGTCGAGGAACGTCACGACGTAGGGCTGTCCGGGCGTGCCCAGGGGAACGAGCTTGCCGTCGCGGTTGACGTCGATGTAGTACTCGACGACGTCCTCGGGATGCGCGTCCGCCGTCGGGAGAATGGCGGAGAGCCGGTTCGCGCGGAGCTCCAGCGGCTGCGTCATGAAGACGCCCCGGCCGTCGCGGCGGTAGTGGACGGTGCCGTGCATGTCGCCGGCGTCGCCGCCGCGCACCTCGACCTCGATCGGCAGCTCGCTGCCGGCCGCGCGGTACGGCTGGAAGTCGTGACGCACGCTCGCGCATCCGCCGGCGACGAGAAGACAGAATCCGGCGGCGATCAGGGTCTGGGGTCGCATGGGAGGGCTCCGCGGGAATGGGGGCTGACAGGGACGCCGGCGCGACGCCCGTC
>CAZXBB010000281.1:0-3051 GCA_964638815.1 uncultured Isosphaeraceae bacterium | reverse complement strand
CACGAACACCGTCGTTCCATGGGCACACCACCTGGCCCCGTCAGAGCACGGGACCGGGGCACACACCTGCTTCAACCCCCGAGCACCCAGCGAATCATCAGCACGGTCGCCATGACCGACGTCGCGAAGACGGCCGCCCAGCGCAGCCAGTCGGACCTCTTCTCGCGCGCCATCCCGGGATCCCGCACCATCGCGAGCGTCGGCGCCGCGCCCGACAGGCTCTCGCCGCGCCGGGCGTGATCCTGAACGATCGCGATGATCAGGTTCGCATCGAAGGGACGCACGCCGAGGTGCTTCGCGGTGCGCAGCACGCGCTCACGGCGCTCGGGCGTCAGCGCCGTGCCCTGGAGCAGCGACTGCGTGCGCACGGCCAGCACCCACCGCACGTCGGCGGGGTCGAGCGTGCGGTTCGCGGCCGCGGCGCGGTTCTCGCGAACCACCGATTCGCGCGCCGCGCGGTCGCGCGCCCACGACGCGGCGGCGTCACGGTCGCCCCGGCCGACCAGCTTCAGGTGAGGTTGTGACGCGGCGCTGTGCAACGTCTGATAACTCTCTTCGTTCGCGCCCTGCGGCAAACCCGTACTCTACCGCGCGCACGCGGCAAAGCGAGCGTTCTCTTCAAAGCAATACGCAGTCGTTCAGGCCTCGACGTCGTCGAGCTCGCAGATCCTGATGTCGCCGCTCTCGAGCCGCTCGGCGAGACCGAGCTCGAGGAGCGCCTCGACGGCGGCCTGCTGCTCCGCAGCCTTCTTCGACGCGCCCCAGCACGAGTTGAAGCGACGCGCACCGAGCTCGACGCATACCTCGAAGCACTTCGCGTGATCGGGGCCCTTCTCGTCGAGGATGATGTACTGCGGGGTCTGGTCCTGCTGCTGCTGCACGGTCTGCTGGAGCACCGACTTGAAGTTGAACTGGTGACCCGAACGGTCCGCGTGCTCGATCTTGTCCTGCATGTGACCGAGGACGAACTGCCGCGCCACCTCGATGCCACCGTCGCAGTACAGCGCACCGACCACGGACTCGTAGACGGCCGCGATCACCGAGACCGGGAGGCGCGCCCGGTTGCTCATTCCCTTGCCGAGCCGCAGGAAATCTCCGAGCCCGATCGACTCGGCGATGTCGGCGCAGCTCTGACGGCTGACGACCGTTGACTTGATCTTGGTCATCTCGCCTTCCTGGAGATCCTCGTAGCGGCTGAAGAGGAAGTCGCAGACGATGATCCCGAGCACGGCGTCCCCGAGGAACTCGAGCCGCTCGTTGCTGTCGCTTCGGCTCGTGACCACCGACGCGTGGGTGAAGGCGCGCTGGAGCAGCCCGCGATCCTGAAAGCGGTGACCGATGAGCTTCTCGGCGAGCTGGATTTCGTGATCGTTCAACACGGCCCGCGGCACCTCGAGTCCGGCGTCGCGGGTCCACGCGACGCTGACGCCGGCCTCGGGGCGGCGGCGTCGATCGACAGGGTCTGATCACGGGCGAGTGCTTTGAGCGGGCGTTCCAGGGGCCGGTCGGGGAGGGCCGACGGGCAACTGGAAGACTCGCCGGGCATCTCCGTCGCCCGTGCTTCTTTCCAAGATAGACTCTATCGGCCCGGGGGCAATGCCTTATCACTCGATTGCGGCCCACCGGGGGATCTGCTAGGCTCCCCGACCCGTCCCGCCGGAAGACCCCGGAACCCCCGGAAGGCCCCGAAAGACCCCAGTCATGCATTACCCCCGCCGCGTCAGCAGGATCAAGCGAATCAGGAAGTTCGGCTTCCGCGCCCGGATGAAGACCTCCGCCGGCCGCAAGATCATCAACCGCAAGCGGCGGATGGGGCGGCGTGTGACGTCGATCTAGTCCTGGTACTGGCCAGGACCATGGGCGGACCGGGTCACCCGGGGGACGATCCACTTTCACTTCGCGAGTCGGACCCGAAGAGAGCACGTTCGAGAGCCGCCGACGCGGTGGCCGCGTCGGCCTGGTCGTTGTCGTAGACCACGTCCGCGAGGCTCCGGTAGACGGGCTCCCGGGCCGCGAGGACGACGCGGACCTCGCCGGCGACGTCGGCTCCCGTCAGGCTCGGCCGGTCGCCCGAGGCGGCCGCAAGGCGGCCCGCGAGGACCGGGACACTGCATTTGAGGTAGACGATCCGCGCCCGCCCTTCGTCCCGCGCCGCTGCGATCGCGACGCGGGCCTCCTCGACCATCGGCGTCCCCCCGCCCAGGGCGACGATGCGGCCGGGCCCGTCCGGTTCCCCCAGCAGCGTCTGCACGGCCGCCGCCTCCGCCGACCGCCACGCCGCCTCGCCGTGGGCATCCCACACCGCGCGCACCGAAGGCTCGTCGAAGCATGACAGGACGCGGTCGTCGAGATCGATGAACCCGATCCCGCGCGCGGCGGCGAGCCGGCGCCCGATCGCAGTCTTGCCGGACCCGCGCGGGCCGATGAGCAGAATCAGCATGCCGAAGCTTACGCGCTGCGTCGCAGCCCCGCCGTGCCCAGGTACCGCAACAGCCGCGCGCGGTCCTCCGGGGTGGCGAAGCGGACGAACTGAACCGCCGTGCGTCGCGCGGCGGGATCGTCGCTGTCGTCGGCCACCCAGATGACGCGACCCGACGCCACGATCTCGCGCTCGACGCCGGGCAGCCCGAGCGAGATCGCGATGTCCTCGTTCGCTTCCAGCGCGGCGTCGATCTCGACGCGCGCGCCGACCTCGCTGACGTCGTACGCGTGACCGTCGAAGCGCTCCATCTTCATGTCGTGCACGCGGCGCACGGTGACGCTCGTGTACATGGGCTCGAGACGGAAGCGGTCGTAGCTACGCGCGTTGATCTTGTGGGTCACGGGAGTGCCTCCGGGTTCATGGAGGCTATCGGAACGTGAACGGCCGGCCTTGAGGTCCGAGTGCGCGACTTGGCTGCCTTCGCGGGAGGGGCGGCGCCGGGGGTCCGTCCGGGGGTCCGTCCGGGGGTCCGTCCGGGGGTCCGGTGGTCCGGGGCCGGGGGGTCCGGGGGGTCCTCGCCGGCCGCGCGAGCCGGAACGGCGCGTCGCAACACGCCTCGAACCTGCTCG
>CAZXBB010000280.1:0-14896 GCA_964638815.1 uncultured Isosphaeraceae bacterium | reverse complement strand
GGTCGTCACGGACGATGTCCTGTCGCTCGTTCCCGCGGGACATCGCGTGGTGCAACGCGTGTGGATACTCGATACGTAGACCCCGGGCCACGCCGCGAGTCTATCGACGTCGCGACGACGGCTTGCCCTGTCTGGTGATTTCGCGTCTCGGCGGCCTATTCACTATTGCAGACGCGGCCCCGTTGTTGCCCTGTCTGGTGATTTCGCGCCTCGGCGGCCTATTCACTATTGCAGACGCGGCCCCGTTGTTGCCCGGGCCATTGTGGTGCAGGCGACCTCGCCTGCATTGGTTCACACAGGAACGCCGGGTGCAGGCGAGGACGCCCGCACCACAAGAAGGCGGCGCACCGGCCGTCGTCGTCCCGCTCCCCCTTGCGCGTCCGCCATCCATCGCCGCCAGCGCCGGATACGGGGCGATGTCCCTCTGGTGACCCGCCCGCCCCGGCGTCAAAGTGACGAACGGGGCTCTCCAGCGAGGTGGCCACATCATGTTGACAACCGTCCTTTCGTGTGCGATCGCAGCCTCGGTCGCCGGCGCGGCGCCCGCGCCTCCGGAGCCGGAATTCTGCTCGCGCTTCGCGACCGCCCGCGACGCCTTCCCGGTCTTCCCTGTCGAAAGGGTGGTGATCCCGCTCCTCGATGCGGCCGACACCGACATCCTCCACTACGCCCTCGACATCGAGGTGGACGTCCCGCAGCAGTGGATCGGCGGCTCGAACACCATGACGGTGCGCAGCACGGTTGACGGGCTTTCGGCGTTCCACTTCCGGGTGGCCGACACCTTCAATGTCACCGCCGTCGAGGTTGACGGTTCGGCGGCTGCCTGGAATCGACTGGACCAGGCCAACGTCGAGGTCGCACTCGATCCGGGGTACGACACCGACGACGTCTTCGAAGTACGCGTCGCCTACGACGGATACCCGCAGGGCGGCTACTTCGGATCGATCGAGTTCCGGACGCGCGCGGGCGGGCACCCCGAGGCGTGGACGCTCAGCGAGCCGTGGTTCTCTTACACGTGGTGGCCGTCGAAGGACGACAACACGGACAAGAGCACGGCCGACCTCTGGTTCACCGTGGACGACGCGCTCGTCGTGGCGTCGAACGGTCTCCTCCAGGGCGTTGACGACCTCGGCGGCAAGCGGCGCTACCGCTGGAAGACCGGGTACCCGACCGCCGACTATCTCTACTGCTTTGCCGTCACGGACTTCGTCGTGGACAACCTCGTGTGGAATCACGACGGCGGGAGCATGCCGCTCGATCTCTACGTCTACCCCGAGGAGTGGGGGAACCACGGCACCTGGTACAAGAACCTCGACATGCTCGACGTCTTCGGCGCTCTGTACGGCACGTACCCGTTCGCCGACGAGAAGTACGGCATGTGCCAGTGCGGCTTCGGCGGCGGGATGGAGCACCAGACCATGACGAGCCAGGGCGGGTTCTGGGAGTCCACCACCGCGCACGAGCTGGCTCACTCGTGGTGGGGCGACATGATCACCTGCGCCGGCTGGCACGACATCTGGCTCAACGAAGGCTTCGCGACCTGGTCCGAGGCCGTGTGGTACGCCGGCCGGCCCGGCGGCACGATGCAGGACTACCACGACCGCATGGACTATCGCCGCCCCTCCTTCGTGGGCGACAGCGTCTACGTCTACGACATCTCGGATCCGGGACGGATCTTCGACGGCAACCTCACGTACCGCAAGGGCGCGTGGGTCGTGCACATGCTGCGTCACGTGCTCGGTGACGACGTCTTCTTCGACGTGCTTGCCGAGTACCGCAGCGCGTACGCGTACAAGAGCGCCGTGACCGACGATCTTCTGGTCGTGGCGGAGAACGTCAGCGGGCGCGGGCTCGACTGGTTCTTCGACACGTGGGTCTACGGCATCGGCGCGCCTCGCTACGCATCCGCGTGGCGTCACCACGAAGCGGCGGGAAGACACTGGGTCGAGGTGTACGTCAGGCAGGTGCAGGACGCGAGCTACCCGGTCTTCCCCATGCCGATCGACGTCGCGCTGGACGGCGGCTTCGGTCGCACGGTCGCCGTCGCGTGGAACGACGCGCGCGCCGAGCATCTGCTCGTCGAGGCGCCCGGCGTCGTGACGAGCGTCGCGCTCGACCCCGACGACTGGATCCTGCACGAGGCGAACGGGCCGATGGCGTTCGTCGAGGGTCCGCCGAAGGTCGTCGCCACGACGCCCGCCCCCGGAGCGAACGTGGAGATGGGCGAGGCCTTCACGGTGACGGTGACGTTCCACGAGGACGTCGTCGCGACACCGGCACACTTCGCCCTCGCCGGTGACGTCGCGGGGAGCATCGCGTTCGATTTCGTCTACGACGCGGGCACGACCACCGCGACGCTTGCACCGCTCGCACCGCCCCCGCCTGACCGGTACACGCTCACCGTCAGCGACGGCGTCGTGGACGTCGCCGCCGGAATCGCCCTCGACGGCGAGGTGAGCGACCCGGCCGATCCGGCCGCGCTACCGAGCGGCGACGGGCTTGCGGGCGGCGCCGCGACCGTCCGCTTCGAGATCGTGTCAGGGGCAATCCCTGGCGACGCCAACGGCGACGGCGTCGTGGACTTCGGCGACATCCTCGCGATCCTCGCGGCATGGGGCCCGTGCGGCCAGTGCCCGGAGGACGTGAACGGCGACGGCGCCGTAAACTTCGCCGACCTGCTCGTGGTGCTCGGGAACTGGAGCTGAGCGTCGCTCCGGCCGGACATCCGCGCTGACTGCGATTTTGCCTGATCGCTCGTATCTGACGGACACGATCCCCCCTCCGCTCATGAAGACGACACGCCCGCGCCCGTTCCCACGGGTCGCATTCCCACCGGCGGCGTCCGCCGCCTCGGCCTCTCTGCGCTGGAGCCTCCCGATGTCGCATCGCTCGCTCATCACGGTCATCGCCCTTCTCGCCGGTGCCGCGACGGTCATCGCCCCGACCGCGTCCGCCGCGCCGCCCGTGTTCGACGTGCCCTGGATCGGCTACGACACGGCCTCCTGGCCCGAAGGTCTCTACCCCTACGACTTCGAGATCGCCGACTTCGATTCCGACGGCGCCCCCGACCTCGTCGCGGTCTGTTTCCTGGTGGGCTCGCCGCACATGAACGTCCTCCTTGGGGACGGCGCAGGCGGCTACTGGCCGCCGGTCACCTACGCGCTGCCGCTCGAGTCGGCCGGCGTCGCCATCCTCGACTGGGACCACGACGGCGACATCGATCTCGCCGTGTCGGACACGGACCGCTTCTTCGGAGGCACCACCGTCTCGATCTGGGAGAACGACGGCGCCGGCGCGTTCACTTACCACGACTCGTACCTCACCGGCGACTCGGGACCTGCCGGCGTCGTCGCCGCCGACTTCGACGGTGACGGCTGGGACGATCTGGCCGTCGCTCACGACAGCTACATCGTCTGCACCGACACGGTGTCGGTTCTGCGCAACCTCGGCGGCGTCGGCTTCGCCCCGCCGCAGGTCTACACCATCACGCCCTGCCCTCAGGAGGTCGCCGTCGGCGACGTGGACGGCGACGGCTCGATCGATCTCGTCGTCGGGCACCGTGCGAACCGGTGGACGCTCCTGCTGAACGACGGCACTGGCGCCCTCGCCGACGCCGGAGCCACGACGGGCATCACGAGCGGTCCGCTTATCGAGAACGCGGCGCTGCACCTGGGCGACGTCGATCTCGACGGCGATCTCGACGTGCTCTACGGTCACCAGGATTCCGGCGGATTCGGCGCGGGCGCGGTGGGTCTGTGGCGGAACGACGGCGCCGGCTCGTTCGCCCCGGCCGAAACACTGTCGTTCGACTTCCACACGCGCGGACCGGCGGACGTGACAATGGGCGACGTGACCGGCGACGGCTGGCCGGACGTGCTGGCCGTGACCGGCGTGGAGGGCAACTGGTATCTCCTTCCGGGCGACGGCGCCGGCGGATTCCTCCCGGCCCGTCGTCTGCGGGCCGGACACCGGCCCAACGCGGTGCGTCTGGCCGACCTCGACGGCGACGGCGATCTCGACGTCACCGTGCTGGCCGCGTGGTCGCTGGAGGCGTGCGTCTATCTGAACCCGGGGGACGGCGCGTTCGTGCAGCCCGAGGCCCTCGACTTCGCCGATCCGGCGCTCGCGCCGGCGTTCGTGTCGAACGTCGAAACGGGTGACCTCGACGGCGACGGCGACCTCGATCTCGTGGCCGGGTTCCGGTCGGATTTCGAGAGCAGGTATGGGATCACGGTGCGTATGAACGAGGGCGACGGCACGTTCGGCCCGCGCATCACCTATCTCCATCCCACCTACGCGGCGTGGATCCGGCTGGTGGACATCGACGGCGACGCGGATCTCGATCTGCTCGTGCTCGAGTCGTCCTCGCGCTTCGTCCTCCGCAAGAACGACGGCACGGGCACGTTCGGTCCGCGGCTGTCGAAGCACCAGTTCTCGGTGAGCGCCGACAGCATGCAGGTGGACGCCGTGGACGTGGACGGCGACGGCGACCTCGACGTCTGCGCCAACACCGGGTTCTTCTTCCGCGTCTCGCGCAACCTCGGCAACGACGTCTTCGGGGCGCCTTACGTGGCCGCCAATCTCGACGTCTTCACGCAGACCTTCGCCTTCGGCGACTGCGACGAGGACGGCAACGTCGATCTCATCACCGACGGCGGCAGCCAGGCGGCGGCCGTGCGCATCTGCTTCGGCGCCGGCGACGGCTCGTTCGGCTCGCCGTTCTCGATCGGCGTCAGGGAGCGCGACGTCCACTCGATCCGCCTGGTGGACCTTGACCTCGACGGTCACCTCGACCTGACCGCCATCAACGATCGCACCCCGAAGGGCCTGACCGTGCGGCTCGGTCGCGGCGACGGTTCGTTCCAACTCGCGCAGTACTACGACGGCTCGTTCTTCTTCAACCAGTACACGCCCGGCGGCACCACCGCCGTCGCCGACGCCGACGGTGACGGGTTCCCCGACATCATGTTCGCGAACACCGACGCGCAGGACTTCGCCCTGTGGCGGAACCGCGGCGACGGCACGTTCGACCCGGCGGTGCGGTACGGCGCCGGTCACGACGTAAGCGACCTCGCCGTGGGCGACTACGACGGCGACGGCGATCTGGACGTGGCCCTGGCCACGAACGTGGACGACGGGCAGTGGTTCCACGCCGGCGTCGTGGTCATCCACGGGGCGGGCGGATCACGGCCGGCCGGCGACGTGACGGGCGACGGCATCGTGAACCTCGAGGACCTGCTCGCGGTGCTCCAGGCGTGGGGACCGTGCGATCCGGGTGAGTGCCCCGAAGATGCCGACGGAGACGGGATGGTCGGGCTGACGGACCTGCTCCTGGTGCTGAGCACGTGGAGCTGATGGCGCGTTCGACGGCGTGACGCCGAGCCGGAGACCCGCCGGCAACACGACGGGGAACCCGGCGGGGAACCCGGCGCCGTCGCGAGATGATCGCGTCGCGGCAGCGAGCGCGCCGGCGATCACGGCCGCTCCTCACTCGGCGGATCAGATCTCCCGCGGCCCGGTCTGCGGGTCCGAGTACCGCACCGCGTAGACGTCGGTGCGGCGATCGGTCCACGGACGCACCGTGCCGTCGATGCGGTTGCGGCGGAGCAGCTCGAGGTCCACGTCGTGGACGACGATCGTCTCGATGTTCGGCATGCTCTCCGAGGCGACCGCGTCGCGGGCGAAGGGAAAGTCCGACGGCGTGAGGATCGCGCACTGGGCGTAGTGCATGTCCGCATTGTCCACGAACGGCATCATGCCGGCGCAGCCCGCGATGGCGACGTACATCTGGTTCTCGATCGCCCGTGCCTGCGCGCAGTGTCGAACCCGCAGGTACCCGTAGCGCTCGTCGGTGTTGAACGGGACGAACAGGATCTTGGCCCCCATCGCCGTCGCCACGCGGGCCAGCTCGGGGAACTCCACGTCGTAGCAGATGAGGATCGCCACCTTGCCGCGGTCGGTGTCGAACACTTCGACGCGGTTGCCGGGCGTGACCCCCCACCAGCGACGCTCCATCGGCGTGACGTGGATCTTGTATTGCTTGGCGATCGTGCCGTCGCGCCGGAACAGGTAGGAGATGTTGTAGAGTTCGTCGCCCTCCACCGCGAACTGCGACCCGCCCACGATGTTCACGTTGTAGCGAACCGACATCGCGTTGAAGTGCTCGAGGTACTGCGGCGTGAACTCGGAGAGCTTGCGGGCGGCCTGGGCGGGAGGCGCATCGTTGTCCACGAGGCCGAGGAGCTGCGTCGTGATCAGCTCGGGGAACACGACGAAGTCGCTCTTGTAGTTGGAGCCCACATCGACGATGAACTCGCACTGCTGGGCGAAGTCGTCGAAGCTCTCGACGCGCCGCATCAGGTACTGCACGAGGCATAGCCGCACTTGCGTGACGGCCTGGAAGCGACGGGTCGGGTCCTTCACGTGGTCGAGGTTGATCCACTCGAGGAACGTCGCGTAGCCGCACGAATGGGTGTCCTCGGCGTAGTACTCCGGAATGAGCCCGCGCAGCGCGAAGCCGTTGGAGATCTGCACGGTGAGCACCGGGTCGAAGAGTTTCTTGGCGATCACGTGCTCGACGTACTCGGACGCGCTCATCGCTGACGCGTGGACGTGGTACCCCGGGAGGCGACCGGCGACGATGATCCGGCGGAGGTTGCGCCGGCGTGCCAGGTCCTTGCGCGCCTGGTACAGCCGGCGGGCGAGCTTGAGCCCGCGGAACTGGGGATCCACCATGATCTCGATGCCGTAGAGCGTGTCGCCGTGCTCGTCGTGATTCCGGATGTAACCCTCGTCGGCGATCTCGCCCCAGTCATGCCAGTCCTCGTGCTGATCGAAGTCGACGATGAGGCTGCTCGAAGAGGCGACGAGCTGCCCGTCGTACTCGACGCAGAGCTGCCCCTCCGGGAAGATCCGGATCTGGCTCTCGATGTGCTCGCGCGTCCACCCGTCCATGCCGGGAAAGCACCGTTGCTGGAGGGTGACGATCGCGTCGAAGTCCGCGATCGTGGTGTTCCGCACGACGATGCGCGTCTCGAACTCCGAGAGATCGATCGGCGGCGTGGACGCGGGTGTGTAGGGGGTGGGCCGGCTGGTCATCCCCTGATGGTAGCTGCGCGGAGGGCGTTCGGAGTCGCGCCCGTGCGCGCGTCGGCTTTGGCGCGACACGGTGAGATCGCGGGATGCTCGCGGGATGCTCGCGGGATGATCGCGGGATGATCGCGGGATGATCGCGGGATGCTCGCGGGATCATGGCCGGATGATCGCCGGATGATCGCCGGATCATGGCCGGATCATGGCCGGATCATGGCCGGATGATCGCCGGATGATCGCCGGATGATCGCCGGATGATGGCCGGATCAGCCGAACGCGGCGTCGGGCTGCCAGCTCCCCGACACCGGGCGCGACGGAACGGGCGCGTCCAGCGGCACCGTCAGCTCGGCGCGGAAGCCGGCCGGATCGAGCTCGGTGCGCAGCGTTCCGCGGAGCTGGCGCTCGACCAGCCCCTGCACGATCGCAAGACCGAGGCCGCGACCATTGGGAGGCGTGACCGCGGGTCCGTGGCGCTCGTTCCATACGAGGTAGAGACGCGGCCGGCCGTCGCCGGTCCTGATCGACCATCGGATCTCGATCCGTCCCTCCGGAACACGCAGCGCCCCGTGCTTCGCGGCGTTGGTGGTGAGCTCGTGCAGGACCATGCTCAACGGTGGCGCGGCCTCCGCGGCCAGGAGCACCGGCGGGCCGACGAGGGCGACACGATCGGGCGACTCGCCGCGATGCGGCTCGATGATGCGGCCCGCCATCGCCTCGAGCCCGGCGCCGTCCCACTTCGATTGCGCAAGTAGCTCGTGCGCAATCGAGAGCGAATGCAGACGCCCGTTGAAGGCGGAGATGAATTCGTCCATCGAGTCGGACGACGCCGCGGTCTGCTGCGCGATCGACATGACGACGGCGAGGTTGTTCTTCACGCGATGATCGAGCTCGCGCATCATGAGCTGCTGTCGCGTCTGTGCCTGCCGCTGCTCGGTCACGTCCTCGGCGATGCCCGCCGCGCGCGTGATCCGGCCGCTCGCGTCACGGATCGGAAAGCTGTTGTCGCGGATCCAGCGGACGGCCCCGTCGGGTCGGACGATGCGGTACGTCACCTCGGCGCGCCGGCCGCGCCGGTGGCGCTCGATCGCGGCGCTGAGGATCGCGCGATCTTCAGGGTGCACGGCGTCGATGATGCGCTCCGGCTCGCGCATCAGCTCCTCGCGCGATCGACCCCAGATCACCTCGTACGCCCGGCTCACGTAGGTCAACCGGCGCAGCGTGGCATCCGACATCCAGACGACCTTGTCGAGATTCTCGGCGAACTGGCGGAAGCGCTCCTCGCTCAAGCGAAACAGCTCGGCCTCCCGGTCGTGATCGGAGACCGCCACCGACAGCGCGATGCAGCCGGCGATTTCTCCGTCGTCGTCGCGGAGCGGCTCGACCGTGACCCGGGTGGTCGCGTCCGTGATCCGACCTTCGTAATGCGCGGTCTCGCCGCGAAGCGCTCGCCGGTGGGCGTCGATCGGCGGGAAGCTCGGATCCGTCGTGCCGAAGTGCTCGTACAGCGTGCGTCCGACCGTGTGATTGGCCGTCCAACCGGCGCGACGCAACCCCTCGCCGGCGCTCATCGTGACCCGCAGGTCGTGGTCAACGGTCCAGATGGTCGCGGGAAGGTGCTCGTGGAGCGTCTGGAGGGTCCAGGCGTCCCGCAGCTCCGGTCCGTCGGCGAGCGGCAAAGCCTGGCGTGCCAAAACGTCGTCCATGCCGTGGCCTCCGCGGGGATTCTAACGGAACGGCGGCGGGGTGCGGCATGCGTCGTCCGGGTCCGGGTGCGCGTCCGGGTCCGGGTGCGCGTGCGGGTGCGGGTCCGGGACCGGGTCCGGGTGCGGGACCGGGTCCGCGACCGCGACCGCGACCGCGACCGCGACCGGGTGCGCGTCCGGGTCCGCGTCCGCGTGCGCGTGCGCGTGCGCGTGCGCGATAAAGCGAACCGCCCCGCACGATCCCGTGCGGGGCGGTTGTCGTCGATCAGCGTTCCGAACGGATGGCGTCCCGGCTCAGTCGCGGCAACGCCGCGTCCGGGCCAACACCGCAAGAGCGAGCACCCCGAGGGCGCCCGGCGCCGGAACGCCGTGGAGGCTCCAATTGACGTCCTGGGCCACCCCGAACTGCGCCGTCCCCGACGAGAAGCCGCCGAGATCCTGGTAGTTCACCCAACACTCGTCCAGCAACACGTCGGCCGTGAGCCAGAAGTTGTTCTCCGGGCCCACGACGGTCGCCTCGAACCAGTACTTTCCGGCGTCGAGCGCGATGTCGCTGAACGTCGCCCAGTGCATCACCTCTTCGCGACTGAAGAGGATGTTCCCGGTGAACACTTCGCTGTAGCCGGTGAGGTTGGCGACGAGGATGACGTTCCCCGGCGTTCCTGCGGCGTCGGAGCGGATCGACATCTCCGCACCGACACCCATCGCGCCGCCCATCGGCGTACCCCAGACCGACTTCCAGTGCAGTTCCTGAACCCGCGTTCCGTCGGAGGCGATCAGGAAGTCGTCGAGCAGTGTGCGGCGGAAGCCGAAGACACCGGCGGTTGCGTTGCTATAACCGCTATTACCGTTCGGTCCGCCATTGTCCCAGAGCGTGGCTGCATTCGCGGGAAGTGCTACCAACCCGACCGCGGCCACGCCGGTCACGAGTGGTATCTTGATCATTGGAGAGCACCTTTCTCCGCCGACTCGTCGGCGGGGCGCTCTCTCCCTTCAGCGTGGCACGCTGGGCGACGCGTTGATTGTCGTCCGATCGGAGCACGGCTGTCCAGTGGAAAACGCTGACCGTCCGGCGAACCGTCCTGACAGGGCCGCCAAGGCGTCCAGACAACGAATGATGCAGTTCGGAGTCCTCTATTCGTGCACTCGCCCTTTCTTCAGATCCCGGCTCGAGTTCCCGCTCCGATCGTTCGCGTTCGCGTTTACGTTCGCATTCACGTGAACGCGGATTCGCACTCGACGTTGAACGCCCGGAAGGAGCACTCGAGCCGGGACCTGACGAATTGGAGAATTGGGGAACGACTGAAGTCGATCGGACGGCCCGAGCGCTCCCGCGTCAATCGACGGTCTCGAGGTGACGCCGGTACAACCCCTGGAGGACTCGCGACGGGGTCCCCGTCCAGAGCCCGATCGCATGGATCGCGTTGGAAGCGACGTAGCGCAACGGCATTCCGCGGAAGAACGCGAGCATGCCGCGCAGCGCGCTGCGCCGCGTGTGCCAGTCGATGTTGAACGACACCGTGAAGTCCGGCCCGCGCACCTGGTGAAAGGCGCGCGACGGAATGTACAGGATCTCGCCGGGCCCGAGCGTGCACTCCACGGGCGTTGCATCCCGGAAGCGGGGATACAGGGCGAGGTCGGGCGACGCGGCATCGATCGGCGACCATCGCCAGTCGTACGCGTAGCAGCACCGGCGAGCGCGCGGCGGCACGATGATGAACCGCTTGTGGCCCGTGATCTGGAAGAAAAGGTTGTGCGTTTCCTGGGTGTCGAAGTGCAGCGGCGTCAGGCTGTCCACGCCGACGAAGAGCAGCGCGAAGAACCACCACTCGTCCCGGTACCAGCGCGGAAAGTACTCGACGGGAAACGGACGGATGTCGCGTCGCACGGCGGTCAGCATCGGGGTCATCGGCGTGTCGTGCAGGTAGGGCGGCCGACCCGAGGTCGCCGCGCCGTCGCCGGCGCGATCACGCCGGTACGCGGCGACGACGTCGAGGAAGTCACCCATTCGAATGGATTCGGCGGCGCCCGTCGCGTCGTCGCCCGGCCGGACCCTGCCCTCGACGTCGGCGCCGATCTCACGCAGGCGGTCGAGCGTCCACGTCGTGATCGCGGGCCAGGCGGCGGCGACGCCGGTGATCACGACGGGCGCGCGGTCGACGTAGCGCCGGTGGAATTCCTCCGCGGCGAGACGCTCGCGACGCTCGACCTGCGGGTAGGTCACGGACATCGGGAGTCTCCATTCCGGCGGACGCGGTCGTCGGACGGCCACGGCGTCTGCGCGACGAGCCCGTCGCCGCCGAGCCGGTGCCACGCCTCCTCCGCGGTGTGCGGGGCAAACGGAAAGAGGAGGACGGCGTAATCCGCGAGCACGCTTCGCAAAACACGTCCGTCGGCGCTTTCGTCGTCGCAGTCCGTCGGACGCGTGTCGAGGAACCGATCGATGCGTCGGCGCAGCGCCGCGAGCTCCTCGATCGCGGCGTTCGGCCTGAAGTCCTCGATGAACTCCGTCACGCGCGCCGTCGCGCGGGTGCACGCGGCGGCGAGCGCCCCGGCGGCACGGGATCGCGCGTGGCCGGGGCTTCCGCCGTCCGCGGACCGCCGCCGGCGGAAGAGAGCGAGCGAGTCATCGCGCAGCGCGGCGGCCTTCGCGATGTCCTGCGGACGCCACTCCACTGCGCGCCGGGGCCCGCCGGCCCACAGCACCGCGAGACGCAGCGCGTCGGCGCCGTATTCGCGCATGAGAAGCGCGGGCGAGACGGCGTTGCCGAGATGCTTGCTCATCTTGCGTCCGCCCGCCAGCACGAGGTTGCTCCCGTCGAATCGGCGAATCGGCTCGGCCGTTGCGAGCAGGCCCCGCTCGTGCAGAACAGCCCCGAGGAACCGGTAGAGGTGGAAATAGTAGAACGTGTCGAGACCGCTGTGGCAGCGATCCACCGGCATCCACGCGTCGAGGTTCGTGCGGGTGAAGCCGGGAGGATCGGGCAGCACGACGAGCGCCTGCATGAAGCACCAGACGTCGTCGAAGAAGCAGTCGAGCGTGTCGGTCTCCCGCCGGGCAGAGTCGCCGCACGCGGGGCAGGCGGTCTTCACGAACGCGTCGCATCGAGCCAACGCGCCGGCGCCGAGCGTCCAGTCGATCGTGTCGGGCAGCGCGACCGGCAACGCGTCACGTGGCACCGGGCGAACGCCGCACCGGACGCAGTGGACGAGCGGAATGGGCGTCCCCCACGAGCGCTGCCGGGAAACGAGCCAGTCCCCGACGCGGGACCCCCGCGCGCCGTCGCCGCAGGCGGCCTCGTCGAGCATGCCCCTGATCATGCCTTTCACACCCTCGCTCCACCCGGGGAGTTGCTCCATCGTGCGCCGCAGCCGGTCCTCGTAGCGTGACGTTGCGATGAACCATTGCGGCAGGTCACGCTGCTCGACCGGTGTGCGGCACCGCCAGCACGCTCCCTCCTCCACCTGAAGCCGCGCGAGCGTCGTCCGGCACGCCGGACACCAGTTCAGTCGCGCCTTGCGTCGCTCCACCAGTCCGGCGTCGTAGAGTTCGAGGAACAGCCATTGCGTCCAGCGGTAGCAGGCGGGGTCGCACGTGCTCACGACACGCGACCAGTCGTAGCTCACGCCGAGCTCGTCGAGCTGACGTCTCATGAGCGCCATGCAGTCGCGCGTGTACGCCTCGGGCGACACGCCCGCCTCGGCGGCGGCAAGCTCGTTCGGCAGCCCGAACGCGTCGAACCCCGTGACATAGAGGACGCACCGGCCACGCAGTCGCTGGTACCGCGCCGTCACGTCGCCGAGCACGTAGGTTCGCACGTGCCCGAGGTGGATGGGACCGTTCGGAAATGGCGCCGCGTCGTGCCCGAAGTACTTCTCGCCGCGCGGCTCGGACGGCGCGCGATGACACCCGGCGCGGGCCCATGCCTCGCGCCAGCGGCGCTCGGTCGCATGCACATCGGATGAACTCACACGAACGCGCCCGACGGGAATCGAACCCGCGCCTCCGGGTTAGCAGACCGGCACTCTCGGGCCCCTCGATTGAACCTGGACACCGTGGCAGGTGCGCCGAGGTCGCGCCGAGCAACGCTTCGGGTTCTGACGCACCAGGCACCCAGGCCGCCCGAGCGGCCTCAGACCATTAAGCTACGGGCGCAAGAGTATCACCGTCCGTGTTATACCGCGCCGCCAGCCGACCCACGTGACAAAAGCGACGGTCGCCCGACAGTGACGGTCCGGAAGTCGGGCAAGAGGGTGGAGCTCACGCTGCCCTTCCCGCTCACCGACGGTGCGGCGATCACGTTCGGTGGAAGCCTGAGCCGAACGCTGAACACGAGCGACGACTACACGAACTCGGTGGGGCGCGTCCTCCTCGAGGCGGAATCGGCATCGATGCTGCCCGGAGAACGGTCGCCTCGGAAGGCCCCGTGTACTTCAGCAGCGTGCCGGCGCCGATGGGGATCGTGCTCTTCGTCACGGCGCCGCTTCGTCAGCGCCGTCGGCGCTCGTAACTTACCTTCGACGGGGCCTGACCCGACGCTCCCGGGGGACGGGCCACCCGCCGGGCTCCGGCGCACACCCCGCCGGTCACGTGGCGCAGCGCTTGGAGTCGATGCGTTCCGGCGAGGGCGTGCGGATGTCGCGCGCCAGGCCGACGAGCCCCATCGCGCGGATGACCAGGTAGCTCAGGTCGAGTTGCCACCAGCGCAGACCATGCCGCGCGGAGGTCGGGAACGCGTGGTGGTTGTTGTGCCAGCCTTCGCCCAGGGCGAGCACGCCGAAGATCGCGTTGTTGCGGCTCTCGTCGTGGCAGCGGAACGGACGCGTGCCCCAGATGTGGCACACGGAGTTGATGCTCCACGTGACGTGGTGGATGAGGAACACGCGCACGAGCCCGCCCCAGATGAACCCGAGGAGGGCCCCGGTCCAGCTCATCGTCAGCAGTCCGCCGAGCAGGGCGGGCACGGCGAGGCCCAGCGCGACCCACAACGGGAACGTCGCGTTCATCCACCGGAGCACCGGATCGCGGCGCAGATCCTTCACGTAACTTTCGAGACCGGGGGCCAACCGCGACGCGCGGTTCCGCGCCGGCACGAAGGTGTGCGACGAGAAGATCCAGCCCATGTGAGCGTGCCACAGGCCCCGAACGGACCCGCGGAACCCCGCGCCGTGCGCGTGCGGCGAGTGCGGATCGCCGTGGTCGTCGCTGTGATGGTGATGCCGCCGGTGCGTCGCGACCCACTGGAGCACCGGCCCCTCGGCCGCCATCGATCCGAGCGCCGCGAGGACGGCCGTCATCGCCCGCGGGGTCTTGAAGCTGCGGTGCGTGAACAGCCGGTGGTACCCGATCGTGATCCCGAACCCGGTCGCGGCGTACATCCCGCCGAAGATCGCCAGGTGGATCCAGTCAAACGCCACGCCCCAGAGCAGGACGACCGCCGCCACGAACCCCACGAACGGAAGCCCGACCGCCGCGATGTTCACGAGCCGGAGCTTGAGGTCGGCCGCGGGGGCGAGCGCGGACGAGACCGCGGGGGGGGCGGGGAGAGAGTCCGGCCGATCCGCCTCGGAGACGATCACTTCCCTCATGGAGCACACATGGTTAAGGATCCTCGACACGCGCCAGGCCCGCGCCCGGCCGCACGCCGAGGCACAAGCAAGGATAGCTGCATGGAGGGGACCCCGCCGAGAAGGGCGGACGCCGAACGTCCATCGCCGGCCGCGCCCGGTGCGGACGGTCGCAAGCCCTTGCCATTCAAGAGCATGCGCGAGCCCGGCGCGCGTGCGTGGCCGATTTCGGCACCCGGCGATCCGGCGTCCGGCGTGGCCGCCCGGCGCGCGTGCGTGGCCAATCCCGGCGATCCCGGCGTGGCCGCCGGCGCGCGTGCGTGGCCAGTCCCGGCCTCCCTCGGCGTCCGGCGTGGCCGCCGGCGCGCGTGCGTGGCCAGTCCCGGCGTCCCCTAGCGGGTCGGGACGTCGAAGTGTGAGCTGCAGGATGCAGCGTCGCCGCGCGTGACGGGCAAAGGTGTGGACACCACGTCACGCCAAAAGGGGCTGCACGACGCAGCCCCCCGGACGTTCGAGAGACCCCCGCACCACGT
>CAZXBB010000279.1:0-15527 GCA_964638815.1 uncultured Isosphaeraceae bacterium | reverse complement strand
GCACACCGGAACTGCGATGCTGCACCCTGGCCCGGCAAGGCAACGGGCGACTAGCCGCCGCGGATCTCCGGCACAATGAAGAGCGCGAGCACAACGAGCAGGACGACGGTGATCACCAGGCTTGCGATGATCACGGTCTTCGCGGCCGGCTGGTCGTGCGCGGCCTCCACTGGCTTGCCGCCCTTCGTGCCGTAGCCGGCGAAGCGGAGCGGGAGACGGGCCAGCGCCTGGCGCCACGGGGGCAACGACCGGCCGCGGTAGACGGCGATCGCGGCGGCGTTGGTCAGCCACGCGACGAGCACGATGTACGCCATGGCGAACCAGCCCGCCATGGAGCCTTCGCCGGCGGAGAGCAGGAGCCCCAGCAGCGTGATCGCGACGCCGATGATCACGAGGCCGAGATAGATCGCCCCGTCGTTCGCCTGTCGCTTCACGACTGCGCGCGACAACTTCCTGCCGCGCTTCTGACCGCCCGATCGGCTTGCGGACTTGCTCATGGCCGGGCGTCGAGCTGCGCGGTCGCGGTGTGCGATGCGCCGTTTCGCGCGCCACCGTTCATCGCCGCGCCGACCAGCGCGCTACCGGGCAAGTCCATGGCGGCGGTTCCGTTGTCGGCAGATGCCTCGTGCAGCTCGGCGAGCAGATCGTCCATGCGCGTGATGATCTCCTTTGTCGACACGATAGCCCGGTCCAGCGAGCTGCGTCCCGTGAGACGCTTGAGCGGATCGGGCCGGCCCGTGGCGGCCCACCGCGCCTCGACGAGACGCCGGTCGTTCATCAGCGTGTGAAGGAGCACGCTGGCCTGGACTCGCCCCTCGGCCGCGAGCGTAGCCTGCGCCGTGTTCAGATATCGTTCAGTTGCCATCGTGGAGGGTCATCGCAGCCGTTCCGGGAACGGGCCGGGAGGAGGAGACCGGGATTCTCGACATGGGGGGCTGCTTCCTGCCAATCGCCATCCGATCGAAGCGGCCAGGCCATCCACCCGCCGCCGAAAAGGGAGCATCCTGCTGGCTCACATCATCGTCACTCGGGCCACCTTGGGCAAATCCGCCCCGCGGGCGCGTGCAGAAGCTGCCTCCACCGCCCGGTCAGTATCGTCTAAACCGATTCCAAAGCTTCACTTGGAGCTCGCCTGTGCTTTGCCGGCGATTCCCGGTCGCTTCCCAGCGACTCCCGCGGGATCGCCCGCGTCATCTCCGCGGTGGCTCTCAGGCCGCGATCGCCTCCGCCATCTCCGGCAACAGGGTCCTGATCGTCGCCGCCAGCCGCCCCGCGTCGGTTTCCCGGCACTCCGGCGAGAGCGTCGTCACGAGGTCGCGGACGAAGTCCGGCTCCGGCGCCGGCAGCACCCAGATGTTGATGTCCGGGTGCCGGGTCGGCTGCATGCACTCGCTGTCGAACGCCAGCTCCTCGTGCAGCTTCTCGCCCGGCCGCGCGCCGGTGAACACGATCTGCATGGTCCCGGCGCACCCGGCGCCGGCGTGACCCGGGTGGAGCGGCTCGAGACCGTGCATGCGGATGAAGCGCTCCGCCATGTCCACGATCCGCACCGGCGCGCCCATGTCCAGGAGGAAGACTTCGCCGTTGGGCGTCGTCGGATCGACGAGGGCCGCGGACTCGATCACGAGCGCGGCCGCCTCGGGGATCGTCATGAAGTAGCGCGTCATCGCGGGGTCGGTGATCGTCATCGGCCCGCCGTCGGCGATCTGGCGCGACCATGTTTCGAGCACGCTGCCCGCCGAGCCGAGCACGTTGCCGAAGCGCACCATCGAGAACGCCGTCGCACTGCGACGGTTGATGTCCTGCACGTAGAGCTCGGCCATGCGCTTCGTCGCGCCCATGATCGACGTGGGGTTGACGGCTTTGTCGGTCGAGATCATCACGAACCGCCCGGTGCCGACGGCCGCGGCGGCGTCGGCGACGGATCTCGTGCCGAAGAGGTTGTTGTCGACGGCCGCCGCCGGGTGATTCTCCATCATCGGCACGTGCTTGTGCGCGGCGGCGTGGAAGACGATCTCCGGTTGCAGTGCACGGAACTCCTCGAGCGTCGCCCGCACCTCGCACACGTCGTGCAGCAGCGCGCGGCGCGCGACGCCGGGCGCGCGGCGGGCGATCTGCCGGTCGATTTCGAAGAGCGCGTTCTCGGCGCGGTCCATGAGCAGCAGCTGCGAAGGCGCGAAGCGGGCGACGATGCGTGCCAGCTCACCGCCGATCGACCCGCCGGCGCCCGTGATGAGGACGCGCCGACCCTCGATCACGCCGCGGACCGAGGTTTCGTCAACCGTGCGGCGCGGGCGGTCGAGGAGGGCCGCGTGGTCGACGTCCAGCCAGGCCCTCGGGCCGCGTCCGTCGATCTGGTCCTCGAGCGTGGGCATGAAGCGGTCCGGCACGCCGAGCCGACGCAGACGCGTGCGCAGACGCGTGATCTGCTCGTGCATCACGGCGGGCAGGCTGATGAGCGCGAGGTTCGGGCGGCGGCGGGCGACGATCGTCTCGAGTTCGTGCTCGCGGCCGAGGACCGGGCCGCGGGCGTCCGCCGCGCACCCGGCGCCGGTCAGCACCCAACCGATCGAGACCGGCCGGTCGGGCAGCAGGTCGAGCTGACGCTCGAGCCGCTCGAGAGTGCTCGCGGGTCCAATAAGCAGGGCGGTCTTCGGCATCGTCGCACTCCGGCCGCGTTCGTATCGACCAGAAAGGGCACGCGGGTGAAAGCGCAGGCCCTGAATTACCGGTCGTTCCCCGTCGCCCCGCGCCCCCCGCGCCCCCCGCGCCCGCCGCGCCCCCCGCCGCCGCCGCCGAGATGGGCCACCGCGGTCGATACGGCGAACCCCGCGAGGATGAGCCCGATCGCGCCGGCGGCCTGGAGCGCCGTCGGCGTGAAGTACGCGGTCGGGTAGTCGGCCGGCTCGATGAGGCGCCCGGTTCGCTCCATGCGCAGCTCGTCCCCGGCGAGGACCACCCGGTCGCCGCGAAAGACGGTGTCCGGCGCCGGCGCGACGCCCGCCTGGAACGGCCAGAGACCGATCACCGCGCCGAGGAGCAGGCCCAGCAGCGCGCCGACCGTCGCGCGCTCGTGCTTCTCGAGCAGGATCTTCACGAGGTTGCTCACGCCCACGATGCCGAGCACGACGCCCAGCCCCACCGGAACGACGATGTGGCCGGTTCGGAGGATCGCGCCGAGGTCGCGGGCCTGGAGGCCGTCCTTCAGCGCCGCGACGGCCATGAGGATCGTCACGTACTGTCCGAGGATCAGCAGCAGGTAGCCGCCCGAGATGCCGGGGAGCACCATCGCCGAGGCGCCGGCGAGGCCCGCGAGGAAGTACATCAGGTAGGGGTGCCCGTCGCCCGCAGGCGCATCGGAGCCCGCGGGGCCGATGAACGCCATCACCGCCATGACCGCGACGCCCACGACTCCCGCGACGAACACCGTCGCGTCGGCCGGCTTCACCATCGCGTAGAGGATCGGCACCCCGCCCAGCGTCAGGCCGATGAAGATCGAGTACATCATCCAGCGGTGGTTGACGACGAGCGCGCCGATCGGGCCCGCGAAACCCAGGATGGCCACGATCGCGGCGCCGACGATGCACCCGAGCAGCAGCAGCGACTTCGGCCGGAAGCGCAGCGTCGAGATCTCGGCCACGCCGTTGATGAACTGCGGGTAGACGCCGGCGGCCAGCAGCATCGTGCCGCCCGAGATGCCGGGCACGAGATTCGCCAGGCCCATGAGCGCCCCGCCGATCAGGCCGCGGGCGGCCATGGCCTCCCCGCGGTACTCCGCCTTCTCCGTTCGTTCGTCGGTCATCGCCGCTATCCTAACCCGCATTATGTATGAAGCGGGTCGGTGGGTGGTCGAAACGACGACCCTTTCGGGACGCGAGGCCGACGTCCGGGTGAACGAAGGCGTGCGCCGCGCAACCAGCGCGGCAAGCCGATCGCGTGAGCGTTCGGGCGAGGCGCTGGCATATCCTCTCGATACGTCGAGGCTCGAACGAGCGCTCACGCGATTGGATCGCCCGCTGGACGACCCGGTTCATGCATAATGCGGGTTAGCGCTCCCTCCGGGAGCAGGCAGGAGTGAGCATGAACGTGCTGGTCACCGGCGGCGCGGGTTACATCGGCTCGCACGCGGCGCTCGCGCTGCTGCGGGCGGGTCACGCCGTCACGATCATCGACGATCTGTCGCGCGGCAACGCCGGCGCGATCGAGGCCATCCGCGGGCAGGGGAAGCTCCACTTCGTCCAGGCGGACTTCGCCGACCGCCCGCTCACCACGGCGCTGCTCCGCGAGCGAAGGATCGACGTCGTGATGCACTTCGCGGCGAAGGCGTACGTGGGCGAGTCGGTCGAGCAGCCGCTCGCGTACTACCGCAACAACGCGGCCGGGGCGCTCGCGCTGCTCGAGGCGATTGAGGCGGCGGGCGTCTCGCGTCTGATCTTCTCGAGCACCGCCGCGACCTACGGCGAGCCGCCCGCCCGCGAGATCCCGATCCGCGAGGCGTGCCCGCAGCAACCGATCAATCCCTACGGGCGTTCGAAGCTGCACGCCGAGCAGATGCTCTTCGACTACGCGCGGATGAAGGCGGATCGCGGCGAGGAGTTCGCGTTCGCGGCGCTGCGGTACTTCAACGTCGCGGGCAGCGACGCCGAGGGGCTCATCGGGGAGGACCACCGGCCGGAGACGCACCTCGTGCCGATCTGCCTCGAGGCGGCGCTCGGCCGGCGGCCGGCGATGACGATCTTCGGCACCGATTACGAGACGCCGGACGGCACCTGCATCCGCGACTACGTGCACGTGGACGACCTCGTTGACGCGCATCTCGCGGCGATGGCGGCGCTCGCCCCCGGCCATCGGCGGGCGTGGAACGTGGGCATCGGCCACGGCTTCTCGGTGCGCGAGGTCGTCGAAGCCGCGCGGGGCATCACCGGCGTCGACTTCGCGGTCACCGAGGGCGCGCGGCGTCCCGGCGACCCGCCGGTGCTCTGCGCCGATGCGCAGAGCATCCGAAGCGACCTCGGGTGGAGCGCGCGGTACACCGCGCTCGAGCCGTTGATCGAGACCGCGTGGCGGTGGCGAAAGGAGCACCCCGATGGCTACGAGTGATGAGAGCGCGCACACACATGCGAACGAATTCCGCGCGCACGGGCATCGCGTCGTCGACATCCTCGCCGACTACTTCGCGTCGCTCGACGCGCGCCCGCTCTTTCCGACCGTGACGCCGGCCGAGCTCGAGCGCCTGTTCGACGAGCCGCTGCCGCGCGAGGCGAGCCCGCCGGAGGACGTGATCGCGGAGGTCGAGTCGAAGCTGCTGCCCTACTGCACGCACGTCGGTCACCCCGGTTACTTCGGCCTCATCACGCCCTCGCCGCTGCCCGTCGGCGCGCTCGGCGACCTCATCGCCTCGGCCGTGAACCAGAACCTGGGCGCGTACACGATCGGCCCGTCCGCCGTCGCTCTCGAGCGTCGCACGGTGCGCTGGCTGACCGACCTCGCCGGCTACGGCCTCGAGGCCGGCGGCAACCTGACGAGCGGCGGCACGATGGCGAACTTCATCGGCCTGAAGCTCGCGCGGGACCACGCCTCGGGCGACCGTGCGCAGCACGAGGGTCTGCGGGAGCGCTGCGCGGTCTACACATCGCAGGAGCGGCACGTCTCCGTGGACAAGGCGGTGGACTGCGTCGGATTCGGCCGCGAGGCGCTGCGCGTGCTGCCCACGGACGACGACTTCCGAATGCGTCTCGACGCGCTCGAGCAGGCGATCGCCGCCGATCGCGTCGCGGGCGTACGGCCCATGTGCATCGTGGCGATGGCCGGCTCGACGAACACGGGCGCCGTGGACAACCTCGCCGCGCTGCGATCGATCGCCGACCGCGAGGGCATGTGGCTGCACGCGGACGCCGCGTACGGCGGCGGGATGCTGCTGTCGCACCGGTGGCCCGGCCTGCTCGACGACATCGAGCGGGCCGACTCGATCACGATGGACCCGCACAAGTGGTTCTACGCGCCGCTCGACGTCGGCGCGATCCTCGTGCGCAACGAGACGACACTCACTCGCTCGTTCGGCCTCAGACCCGCGTACCTGACGGATGAGCTCGACGACGGCGAGCGCTATCAGTACTACGTCCACGGCTTCGAGCAGTCGCGACGCTTCCGCGCGCTCAAGGTGTGGATGAGCTTCAAGCGGTACGGGGCGAAGCGCATCGGCGCGTGGATCGACGCCAACGTGGAACAGGCGCAGCGGCTGTACGAGCTGGCCGGGCGGCACCCGCGTTTCAGCGCCGCCGTCGCGCCGACGATGTCGGCGGTGTGCATCCGCTACGAGGCCGACGGCCTCACCGAGGACGAGGTCGGCCGCCTGCACCACCGCGTCGCCCGCACGATCGAGGAGTCCGGCCGCTTCTGGATCTCGACGACGGTGCTGAAGGACAAGTGGTGGTTCCGCATCAACCCGGTGAACTTCCGGACGAGGGTGGAGGACATGGATCGGCTGATGGAGACGCTCGTCGCGGAGTGCGAGGCGGTGGTGGCGGTGCGGTGAGCAGGCGGGGCCCGCTGCCCGGTCCGGTCACGTTCGCCCGGGGGTCTTCGCGTCGCGTGACGGCGCGCTTCGGCACGTCCGCGTCATGCTTGCCGCGCCGCGTCACGGCGATATCCTGCGACGAAAGGAGCAACCGCATGATCCGCATGATCCGAATGAACCGAAACACGATGCTTCTCATCGCCGCCGCCCTGCTCGGCGGCTGCGCCACCATGCAGCCTCACGCCCCGAAGACCGCCCTGTGCGTCCTGCGCGGAACGCAGGGCAACGAGGGCGTCAGCGGGCAGGTGATCTTCACGCAGCGTGACGACGGCGTCGTCATCGACGCGATCGTGAGCGGTCTGACGCCCGGCAGGCACGGATTCCACGTGCACGAGTTCGGCGACGTCAACTGCCCCGACGGCAAGTGCACCGGCGGCCACTTCAATCCCCAGGGCCTGCCCCACGGCGGGCCGGATGACGAGCAGCGTCACGTCGGCGACTTCGGCAATCTCGTCGCCGGCGCCGACGGTATCGCGCGCTACCGCCGCACGGATCGGCTGTGCACGCTCGACATGTCGAGCCCCAACTGCATCATCGGCCGCGCGATCATCGTGCACGCCGACGAGGATGACCTCGTCAGCCAGCCGACCGGCGCCGCGGGCGCCCGGCTTGCCGCTGGAGTGATCGGCGTCGGGGCGAAATAGGGTCGGCGAACCAGTTTCGGCGAACCAGTTTCGGCGAACCAGGGTCCCAGGGTCGTCTTCACCCCCCGATCGCCGACATCCCCCTCGCCGGCTGCGCGAAGTCCGCTTTGCCGATGCCGTGGCCCGCCTGTTTCGTCCACATCGCGTCGGTAAGGAAGCGCGCGAGGTCTCCGTCGCTCGCACCGCCGCGCAGCAGCGGGCGGAGGTCCCATTCGTCGTGGCTGAAGAGGCACGGACGCACCTTGCCGTCCGCGGTCGTGCGCAGGCGGCTGCATGCGCCGCAGAAGGGGCGCGTGACCGACGCAATGATGCCGATGCGGCCCGGGGCGCCGTCGGCGAAGCCGAAGTTGAGCGAGGTCCCGTGCACGTCGTCGCGGTCGAGCGGGACGAGGTCGTGACGTGCCCGGATGCTCTCGAGCATCTCGTCCGCCGACACGACCTCCGCGCGGTCCCAGCTCCGGCTCGAGTCCAGCGGCATCCACTCGATGAGACGCATGTCGATCGCGTACACACGGGCGAGGTCCGCGAAATCGGCAAGCTCGTCGTCGTTGAAGCCCCGCATCACGACCGCGTTGACCTTGATGGAGTCGAAGCCCGCCTCCTGCCCGATGCGGATCGCCCGGAAGACGCCGTCGGGCTCGGCGCTGGTGCGGGTCATGCTCCGCACGCGCTCCGGACGCAGGCTGTCGAGGCTGAGCGTGATGCGATGCAGCCCGAGCTCGCGCCAGCGGCGCGCGGCGGGCGCGGTCATCAGCGAGCCGTTGGTGGTCATCGCGATATCCTCGAGCGGGAGCGCCGCGAGCCCCGCGAGCAGCGCGTCGAGATCGGGATAGAGCGTCGGCTCGCCGCCCGTCACGCGGACCTTGCGCACGCCGAGGCTCGCCGCGACGCGGGCGATCGCGAGGTATTCGTCAACGCCCAGGAGATCGCGCTTCGGCATGTACCGGTGGTCGGGGTCCATGCAGTACACGCACCGGTAGTTGCAGCGGTCGGTGACGCTGAGACGGAGATCCCGGATCACGCGGCCGTGGCTGTCGTAGAGGGCGCCGTCGCGTCGCGCGCGGGTCGGCGCGGCGGGCGGATCGTCGCGCGGGGCGGGGCCGGGGCCGGGGCCGAGGATGGGCAGGGCGATGGACATATTCGGGTCGGGTGCGCCGGGTCGGTTGCGCCGGGTCGGGTGTGTCGGGTCGGGTGTGTCGGGTCGGGTGTGGCGGGTCGGGGCCTCGGGTCGGGGCCTCGGGTCGGGTGCGTCGGGATGATCAGGATGACCGGCATGATAGACGGGTACGCCGGGATTCCTTCGCGGCGGTCCCGGCGATGTCTCACGCGGAGATCTTCAATGCGATTCCACTTCGCGCCGCAGCTCCGGCCCAAGCCGCTCCAGCTCGTTCCCGACCTCCTCGACCGCGGCCTCCAGCCCCGCGGCGTCACCGCCGGCCGCGAGCATTTCCAGCCGGCGCACCGCGTTGAGCGCAGCCGGGGCCGCGAAGTTGCCGACCGTCCCCTTGAGGATGTGGGTCGCGGCGCCGACCGCCGCGAGGTCGCCGCGGGCCACCGCGATGCGCAGAGCGTCGAGCTGCTTCGGCGACTCCTCGAGGAACAGGTTGATGAGCTCGGCGAGCACCGCCGGATCGTCCCGGAAGCGTGTCCGCAGCGCCGGCCGGTCGAGAACGCTCCGGGACCACGGGGGCGGCTCGTCCGTGCCGGGCCGCGCCGGCCCGCCGGTGCCGTCCACCGCGCGGCGGATCGCCTCGAACAGCTCCCCGGCCTGGATCGGCTTGGCGACGTAGTCGTCCATCCCCGCGGCGAGACACCGCTCGCGATCGCCGCGCATCGCGTTCGCGGTCAGCGCGACGATCGGGTGGTGGTAGCCCTGGTCGCGCAGCAGCGTCGTCGCCGCATACCCGTCCAGCTCCGGCATCTGCATGTCCATGAGGATGCAGTCGTACGGCGTGCCGGCCCGCAGCGCGTCGAGCGCTTTCTCGACGGCGACGCGCCCGTCGGCGGCGACGTCAACGAACGCGCTCGCCTTCTTCAGGTGGTAGGTGATCAGACGCTGGTTGTCGGGCGTGTCCTCCGCCAGCAGGATGCGTCGCCCCTCGAGCCGTGCGGTGCTGGCGGCGGGGGCAGTCACGTGCTCGTGGTCGGACCGGGCGTCATCGGGGCGCGCGAGTCGCGGGACGCCCGCCAGCGATCCGGGATCCACCGTGAGTGTGAACGTCGAGCCGGCGCCGGCCCTCGACTCGACGTGGATGTCGCCGCCGAGGAGCTGTGCGAACTGCCGCGAGATCGTCAGGCCGAGACCGGTGCCGCCGAAGCGGCGCGTCGTTGACGCGTCGGCCTGCGTGAACGGGTCGAAGAGCTGCGCCATGTCCGCGGCGGCGATGCCGATGCCGGTGTCGATCACGTCCACGCGGAAGCGGGCTCCGACGTCCCCCCCCTCGATCATCGCCCGGATGCGGACGCCGCCGGTCTCGGTGAACTTGATCGCGTTCCCCGCCAGGTTCACCAGGACCTGTCGCAGCCGCGTCGGATCGCTCTCGATCGTCTCGGGAATCGGTCCGGCGAACTCGACGTCGAGCGAAAGGCCCTTCGCCGCGGCCCGGACGCGCATGAGGTCGGCGACGTCGTTTACGATCAGCGCCGGCGAGCATCGGACCTTCTCGATCGTCATCTTGCCCGCCTCGAGCTTCGAGAGGTCGAGGATGTCGTTGATGACGTTGAGCAGGTGCCGGCCGTTCCGCATGATCGTCTCGAGCGCCTCGACGCGGTGCGGCGGCGCCGCGTCGCGATCGCCCTCGCGGTAAAGGATCTCCGCGTAGCCGAGGATGGCCGTCATCGGCGAACGGATCTCGTGGCTCATGTTGGCGAGGAAGGCGCCCTTCGCGCGGCTGGCGAGCTGGGCGGCCCGCCGTGCCTCCTCGAGCGCGGCGTTGCGCGCCTCGAGCGCCTCGGCGTACCGCGCCGTCTTCTCCTCCGCCGTCTCCGCCGCGACGCGGGCGGTCTCCAGATCGGCCGTGCGCCGCGCGACGCGATCCTCGAGCTCCTGCTTGTGACGCTCCAGCTCCGCGTCGCGGTTCTGGATCTCGCCCAGCATCTCGTTGAACGAGTCGGTCAATTCGCCGAGTTCGTCCTGCGTCGACTTGATCGCGCGGATGCCGTAGTCCTTCTCGCGCGAGACCTGCCGGCTCGTCTCCGCGAGGTGGCGGATGGGGCGCACGAGCCCGTGCTTGAACCGCCGGGTGACGAGGAGCGAGACGAGCAGCGAGAGCGCCATGGCGCCGGCGACCATCGCGCTCGTCTGCGCGAGCGAAGCGTAGATCCACCGCACGTCGTAGAGCATGCAGATGGTCCCGATCTGCCGGTCGTCGCTGACGATCGGCTGTGAGAACACGCGCCGTCCCGGCTCCTCCTTCGCCGTGAATCCGGCGACGGTCGCCGGGGCCGCGCCGCCGTTCTCCGGGGTCGGGTACTGGGCGAACAGCCGGTCGTCCGCGTACGTCGCCGCCGCGAGGACGTTCTCGTCGGCCGCGAGCGCCGCCAGCACTTCGGCCGCGTCGTCGCGGTTCTCGAAGTCGATCGCACCGCGGCTGTTGTCGGCGACGACGCGCGCGAGGATCGACGCCTCCTTCACGACGCGCCGGTCGATCTCGAAGTAGCTGTAGACGACGACGGTGGTCGCCACGATTACGATCGCCATCACGGTGGTCGTCAGCACGAGCATCGTGAGCTTGCCGCGGAACGTCATGCGGTTCTGGAGAGGGAGCTGCGTCATTCGCGTTCAGGGTACGTCCGGGCAGCGGCCTTGAGCAGTTGCGAATCGAGACGCAGCCCTGCCCGCTGCGCCGGCGTCCTGTGGATCTCGAGCGTGACCCGCTCCTCGACGACGGCGAACCCGATCATCCCGCCGTCAACCGCGAACCCCTCCGTGTCCGAGACGGTGAGAGTGCACTTGTCTTCCAGGAGCTCCAGGATCCTCGGCATGCGCGGGCGCTCGTTCCGGCTGATGAAGACGATGTGGCAGCGATGAAGCCGTTCGCGGAACCGGTCCACCTGCGTCGGCGTGCGGAAGTCGATGCCGCGGATCCGCTCGACCTTGAAGTGCCGCTTGCGGGCGGTCTCGTCGCGCACCTTGTCCTCGACCACGCGGGCGAAGTCGTCGTCGCCGACGACGCCGATCACGTAGGGCGTGTCCGCGTCGGCGAACGACTCCTCCGGCCACGTGACGTACTTCGCGAACTTCCAGAGGAACGTCGCGATGACGTCCCGGTACGCCGCTTCCCGGTCCTGCTCGGTGGCGGCGACGCCCGGAAGGAGCGCGCCGAGCGCGATCAGGGCCAGTAACCCTCGGAGCCACGGGCGGGTTGGATGGGGCGCGTTCGTCAGAATCGGATGCTCACCTGTCCGTAGATGCTGCGGTCGATCTCGAGCAGGACGTCCTGGAAGAGATCGTCGCCGTATTCCGGGTGACTGCCGTCCAGCAGGTTCTGCCCCCAGACCGCCAGCTCCACGTTCGGCGCCGGCCGCCAGGTGAGGCCGACGTCCAGCCGCAGGTAGGCGCCGATGCCCTCGTCCGGGACGGCGTCCACGTAGTAGAGCGCCGAGTTGAGCTCGAGCGCCTCGGTGATGTCAAGCTGCGAGCGGAGGTTGAACTGCTGCTGCGGCGTCTCGCCCTCCGGCGCGGTGCCGTCGGGCGAGTCGAAGTCGATCCGCATGAACGTGTACGCGGCGAACAGCGTCCAGTTGTCGGACGCGTTCCAGGTGCTCGCCACCTCGACGCCGTAGGTGTCCGCGACGCCGCGATTGCCGAGCGTGCCGGCGGGAAGCTGGAGCGTGATGAGGTCGTCGTAATCGTTGTAGAAGGTGGCGACGTCGAGCGTGAGGCGCTCGCCGAGCCGCGTGCGGTATCCCAATTCGTACGCGATCAGTTGCTCGGATTCGATCGCGGGATCGCCCGCGAGCACCAGCGGCACGAAGTTGCCGGTCGGCCCGCCCCCGCCGGGGAGCAGACCGGGATCCGCGAACGCCGTGACGAGCCGGGTGTCGTCGGCGATCCGCGACGGCGTGCGCACCGCGCGGCTCACCGCGCCCCACACCGTCCGGTCCGGGTCGGGCGTCCACCACATGCGCCCGCTCGGCTGGAACTCGAAGCCGGTGTGGTCGTTGTGCTCCAGCTTCGAGCCGATCATCAGGTGCAGCTCGTCCGGCGCGAGCGTGATCGTGTCCTGGATGAACGCGTGGAACGTGTCGAGGCTGCGGTCGCGCGGCACGAACGTGATGATCGGCCCGTCCGTCGTGCGGTCGCGCGAGTGCCGGTAGCCGGCGCCCCAGATCAGCACGTGACGCCCGTCCCCGTCGATCGGGCAGTACTGCCGGTAGTCCACGTCGAAGGTGTCGCGCCGCACCTCGAAACCCGGCTGCCCGCCGCGAGTCTCGGTGCGGTCGTAGTACGCCTGGAGGCTCCAGCCCGCGTCGTCGCCGCGTCGCTGCGCCGCGCGGAAGAGGGCGTTGCCGCCCTGGTACTGTTCGGCGAGCGACCGGCTCGCGAACGCGAGGTGCTGGCCGGGAACCGGCACGCGCACGCTGGCGTCGCTGTGACCCGTCGCGTACGCGTCGCCCTGGAACGTCAGCTCGAGGTCGTCCGCGCCCGTCGTGTCGAAGCGGAACCCGCCGCGGTACATGTCCCAATCGGTCGAGCTCCGGTTCCCGAGGATGTTGTCGAACGCGGCGTGGTTGTCGTACTTCGCGTAGACCCGGAAGTGACTGTTCTCGTTCAGCTCGCCGCCGTAACGCACGGCGCCGAAGCCCTGCTCGAGCGTGCCGCCGCCGCCGTTGAGATAGAGACCCTGGGTGTCCCGCGCGCTCTTCGTCGTGATGTTGATCACGCCGTTGACGGCGTTGGCGCCCCAGAGCGTCGCCCCGGGGCCGCGGATCACCTCGATCCGGTCGAGGTCCTCGAAGAGCACGTCCTGTACGTTCCAGAACACGCCGGAGAAGAGCGGGTCGTACACCGATCGCCCGTCGATGAGGACGAGCAGGTCGTTCGAGAACCGATCGGTCAGGCCGCGCGAGCCGACCGCCCACTGCGACGGCGTGATCTGGCCGACGGTGAACCCGGGGACCATGCGCAGCGACTCGGCAAGGCTACGGTGGCCGGCCCGGCGGATGTCCTCGCCGGTGATCACGAACATGGCCGCCGGCGTGTCGAGCAGCGATTGCGCGCGTCCCTCGACCGACGTCACCTTGATCTGGAGCAGCTCGTCCAGCGACAGGTCGTCGAGGTCGTCCTCAGCGTCCTGGCCGCGCGCGACCAGCGTCATCGAAGCACACACGAGCGCGACGCACGATACGCGCAGGCACCTTCTTTCGGCGGGTTTGCGCATGGGAGCTCTCCGGTGCTGTTACTCGGGCGCGTAGGGCACGATGCGATCCCACTCGTCCGCGGCCGAGCGGGCGACGACGGCGACGACCGGTTCGCTGTCGCTCATGTTGTAGACCTCGTGCGGGACGCCGGGCTCGATGTAGATGAAATCGCCGGCGCCGTTCTCCACGGAGTGCACGAGCCCCGGGCCGTACGCGTGCCGCACCCGGCCCTCGATGATGTACAGCATGAGATCGAAGTCGACGTGGATATGGGCGCCGGCGATCCCGCCCGGGGGGATGGTCGCGACGTTCATCGAGAGGTCCTTCGCCCCGACGTTCTTCGCCGACAGCCCCGCCCGGTAGTGGATCCCGTTCCAGTCGCGGCAGTTCCCGTGCCGGCGGATCACGTGGATGCCGTCGTGACCCTCGACGGCGCCGGCGGGTCCCGCCTGATCGGTCCTGTTCTCGGCCATGGCGTTCTCCCGTCGGATCGAGGGATGCGTCTGATCCGAGTCAGTTATAGGGGATGGGGCCGGGCCGGTCATGCCGGGCGTCCGGACGCCTGCAAGCCGGGGGCGTCCTCTCTACAATGCCCGCTCCGGTGGCGCCAGGAAGGGTTCCATGCGTCCCCGGCACCGGCCGGGCTGGAGAGGTTCATGACCGCGATCGACACGCACGCCGACGGGCACGATCAGCATGATCATCATGATCATCATGATCATCATGATCATCCCGAGTTCCTGGCCCATCACTGGGAGACGCCCCAGCAGCAGTTCGAGGCCGGGAAGCTCGGCATGTGGCTGTTCCTGGCGACGGAGTTCCTGCTCTTCGCGGGCCTGTTCTGCGCGTACGCCGTCTACCGGTTCAACCACCCCGAGCTGTTCGAGTACGGGTCCCAGTTCCTCAATACCTTCTGGGGCGCGACGAACACCGTCGTGCTCATCCTCAGCAGCATGACGATGGCGATCGCCGTCTCCGCGGCGCAGATGGGAAAGAAGCGGGCGCTGATCGTGCTCCTCTGCCTCACCTGGCTCGGCGGCTTCGGCTTCATGTGCATCAAGTACGTGGAGTACAAGCACAAGTTCGAGCACAACATCGTGTGGGGACCGACGTTCTACGTCCCTCCTCACCACGACGGCGAGGCGACGCACGCCGCCGCTCCGGCGGACGCGACGCCGGGCGACCCCGAGACGCCGGCCGATCCCGAGGCGCCGGCCGACGCCGAGATGCCGGCCGATCCCGAGATGCCGGCCGATCCCGAGGCGCCGGCCGATCCCGAGGCGCCGGCGCCGGAGGAGATCGCCGGGTTCCTCGTCCCGGTGTCGGCCGTCGCGCCGGCGGCGCAGGGGCCGTCCGGCTTCGTCCCCGGCGCGACCCAGGGAGGGGCACACGAGGACGGCGAAGCGGGCCACGGCGGCGAGCCCGATCCGCGGACGGACCCGCACCGCCCCGCGAACGCGCACATCTTCTTCGGCATCTACTTCTGCATGACCGGTCTGCACGGCCTGCACGTACTCGCCGGCATGGGCGTCATCGGGTGGCTGATCTACCTGGCCGCGAAGGACAAGTTCAGCCCCGCCTACTTCACGCCGGTTGACCTCGGCGGGTTGTACTGGCACGTCGTGGACCTGATCTGGATCTTCCTCTTCCCGCTCCTGTATCTGATCTAGCTCCCAGCCAGGCGGGCAACGCCCGTCGCGCCCGGGACTCGTCAGCCGCCGGGAAGGCTCACGCGCCCATCCTCGCGCTGCGCCCGGCCTTCCGCGACCGCCGCGTCGATCGCGGCCCGCATCGCCGCGCTCGCCTTTTCGGTCAGGCGAAACCAGGCGCGCCGAGAACCCTCGGGGCGGTGTTTTCACCGAACGTCGGAAGTTTGGACCAACCGGGGACTAGCTTGCCCCGGATGTGGAATGAACCGACGGAGGCGGAGCTTCACCGAATTC
>CAZXBB010000278.1:0-1957 GCA_964638815.1 uncultured Isosphaeraceae bacterium | reverse complement strand
ACAGCGGCTTGACCTTCCGCATGTCGAGCTTCGCCTCGAACGACGATCGCATGTTGCACATGTACCATCGCCACATCTGCGCTTCGTCGGCCATCACGATGAGCGAGTCGCGGTCGTCGGCGAACGGGCCCTGCCGCATCTTCAGGATCGACCCCTTCTCGACGCTCGGCGCGACCGTCCAGTAGACCGGCGCGTGCATGTCGCCGCGCGCGGCGTACCAGTCCCAGGTGATGCGCCCGCCCGCGTCGTAGTCGAGGATCGCGACCGTCGTCGTCCGCGTCATCTTCGCGTTCCAGCCGAAGATGATCAGGCCCCCCGTTCTCAGGTCCACGTCCGCGGAGATCGAGAACCACCGCATCAGGCCCGCCTCGGTCGTGAGACAGGCGAAGACCTCCTCGTGGTGCGTGGCGATCTCCTCCTCGAGCTCGACCCACACGCCGTCGTCGTCGGGAATGATCATGTCCTGAGCTCCCTCCGCCGGGATCCCGCGACCGTCCCCGGCAACGGCAGGGGCGCGGTCGCGATCTCGTGCGCGATGAGATCATCGTACGTCTCCGGTCGCCGGACAAGCGTGGCCTGGCCGTCGCGGACGAGAATCTCCGGCGGAAGCGGCACGCTGTTGTAGCGGCTGGCCATCACCATGCCGTAGGCGCCCGCGCCGAAGACGGCCAGGAGGTCGCCGCGGCGGACGGGCGGGAGCCGGCGGTCGAGCGCGAGAAAGTCGCCGGTCTCGCAGATCGGTCCGACCACATCCACGCGCTCGAGACCGGGGAGGTCGAGCTCCTTCGCACGGCGCGGCGGGACGTGCTCCGGTGCGACCTCGCACGGCCAGATGAAGTGAAACGCGTCGTAGTGGCTCGGACGCATGAGCGTGCTCATCCCCCCGTCGCAGATGACGAAGCGCTTCTGGCCCCCCTGCTTCACGTAGAGGACGCGCACCAGGAGCACGCCCGCGTTCGCGCTGATCGTCCGCCCCGGCTCGAGGATCACCCGCAGCCCCGCCCGCACGCGGTCGACGAGCAGCGGCACGATCCGCGCGGCGTACTCCTGCGCGACCGGCGACTGGCCCGACTCGTAGTCGGCGCCGAAGCCGCCGCCGAGATCGATCATCTCGATGCGATCGCCTCCCGAACGACCCCGACCCAGCCGGTCCACGAGCCCGAGCACGCGCTCGATCGATTCGACGTACGCGTCCACCCGGAGGACGGGCGAGCCGATGTGAACGTGCAGCCCGCACAGCCGGCACCGCGGGTCGTTGCCGAAGGCGTCGAAGAACGCCTCGGCCCGGTCGATGTCGACGCCGAACTTCGTCTCGCGCTTACCGGTCGTCGTGTACCGGTGCGTCGCCGGGTCCACGTCCGGGTTGACGCGCAGCGCCGTCCGGCAGGTGACGCCCATGTCGTGCGCGATCGCGCTGATGTTCAGGAACTCCGCCTCCGACTCCACGTTGAGCCAGCCCACCCCGTGCCCGAGTGCATCGCGGATCTCGCGGTCGCTCTTGCCGACGCCTGCGTAGACGCAACGCTCCGGATCGACGCCCGCGGCGAGCGCCCGGTGGAGCTCCCCCCCGCTCACGAGGTCCATGCCCGCCCCTCGCTCCGCGAGGGCCCGGCACACGGCGAGGTTGCTCGCGCTCTTCAGAGAGAAGCAGATGAGCGGATCGAGCGGCGCGAACGCGTCCCGCAGCCGGTCGAAGTGGCCGGCGAGCGTCGCATGGCTGTAGACGTAGCACGGCGTGCCGGCCGTCGCGGCGAGGGCCGACGCCGTGAGACCCTCGCAATGCAGGATGCCGTCGTGGTAGGTGAAGTGGTCCACGCCGTCCAGTGTCGTACCTGGCGACCTTCACGGCAAGGTCACGCCGTGTTGTGGTGGGGGGGGCCCCGCCGGCACCCGGCCTCGCGGCGGGTGCGAGTGCAGGCGGGGGAGCCCCCACCCCAACGGCACGCGCACGCCGCCA
>CAZXBB010000277.1:0-4212 GCA_964638815.1 uncultured Isosphaeraceae bacterium | reverse complement strand
TGGCCCGCACCGCGGCGTCATCGTCCATCGCCCGCTGCACGCTCACGCCCTCGACGTGACCGTCGTAAAAGAGCGTGAGCGGCGCCGAGTTTCGGCCGTGATTGAAGTAGTAGGGCTCGCAACCCCGGAATGTGCCGGGATCGAAGGCGGGATTGCAGTTGGGGACCGGAGGGCTCTGGAGCCAGTGGTGCTCGAGCACGTGGGTCTTGAGGCTGGGGTAGGTGATCCCGGAGATCGAAGGCGACCGCCAGCCGAAGGGGAGTGCGAACGGATCGACCCAGCCGTTGGCGTCGGGATCTTCCGGATCATCGCGACGCATCACGTCGGGGTCCACCATCGCCGCGGGGCTGTTGCAGTAGCTCGACCATGCCGGAATGCTGCCCGGGCCGTCGACATCGGCGCCGGTCCAGTACTCCTCCACGCTCTCGAAGCCCTCGCCGATGGACTCGATCACGACGCCGTCCGCGGGGGCGTAGAAGACGTGGTCGTAGAAGCGCCCGTCCAGGTACTGATGGAACTGCGCGGCGTTCGGGAACCGGAAGGACCCGTAGAACTCGATCCCGATCACTCCGGGCGCCTCCCAGTTGATCGGGAAGACGAGTCCTGCGTTGGCGCTCTGTACGACTTCGTACGCAAAGAGCGTGTACCGATCGTTGGACCGCCCCCATCCCAGCGTCACGGGCGGATGATTCAGGGGATTCCCCCAGCCTCCGTCGCTCCCGTGCTGATCGTTGTACTCCCGCCACCAGGTCCGGTAGTCCCCGTAGGTCGATGCGAGGTCGTCGACGTACGTGATCTGTCGTCCGTTCCAGTCGACCGCGTAGACGAAGTGTGCGGCGCTCAGCGTGCGAAGGTTGTCCATCGAGGTCGACGCCCGACTCCCGCCCCGCGCGAGGGACGCCGCGGGCAGAGCCAGCCCCGCGACGAGGGCGATGACCGCGAGGGTCACGAGAACGTCGGCGATTGTGAACGCGTCTCGTCGCATGGTCATAGTCCTCACATGTCTGGTCACGGGCACGCCCCCCACGCTCCCAGCACGAAGAGCACGTCCGCGAAGCCGACGACGCCATCGCCGTCGATGTCCTCGGGACACTCGCTCGCGTGTGCCGGGCCACCCGGGCCACCCGGGCCACCCGGGCCCGAGGGGCACGGCCCCCACGTCGCGAGGATCGCCAGGACATCCGAGAAGCCGACGCTGCCGTCGCCGTCGACGTCGCCGACGCACGCGACCTGGAACTCGTACGCGCCGAGGTCGATGAACGGCGGGGCGCCCGTACCGGTGTCCGGCGTCGCGGGATCGTCGACGAAGCGCGGACCGCCCGCGACGTCGAGGTTGATATCGCCCGGCAGCGCGTCGCTGTCGCCGGCATCGATCGCGGGAGAGCCGGCCAGCAGACGCAGGTCGTCGTCGGACGTGCCGGCGACGCCGTCGGGGCCCGGCGGATCGGCGAGCAGAGGATCCGCGTCGATGTTGCCGACGCCCGGGTGCCCGCCTTCGACGTCGCAGTACCGGACGGTGATCGATTCGGCGTCGATCGCGTCGGGGCCGTTGCTCCAGAGCACGCAGTTCTCGACCGACGTGTCGCTCCCGCCGAGACTCGAAAGCGCCGCCCCGAAGACGGCCCCGTTGCCAACCAGCGTGCAGTTGACGAGCGACCCGACGGAGTCGAACGACCGGACCGCGCCGCCCTCCGTCGCCGTGTTGCCGCTGAAGACTGAGTTCGTCACGGTCACGACCGAGTTGACGACGTTGTGCAGCCCACCGCCGAGCGCCGTCGCGCGGTTCCCGAGAAACCTGCATCGGCCGATGATCACGTCTGAATCCGTGTTGGCGATCCCGCCGCCCGACCCCGTTGCGACGTTGCCGAGGAACGTGCATTCAAGGATGACCGGCCGGCTGTCGTCGTCGTTCGCGATTCCCGCTCCCCTGATGGCGCGGTTGGCCTCGAACGTTGAGCGCGTGACGAGCGGCTCACTCTCCGATTGACTGTAGATACCAGCGCCCTGCTGAGCTTCGTTGGCCTCGAACCGGCAGTCCCGGATCACCGGCCGGCTGCCGGTGCAGGCGATACCGGCCCCGTTGCGGGCCGCGTTGTTGGCGAGAAAGACGCAGTCGATGATCGCCGGTTCGCTGAGCATGTCGACGGCAATACCCGCGGCGTCGTTCGCGACATTACCGTTGAAGTCACATTTGCTGACAACCGGCGACGATTCCTCGAGGGACAGCCCGCCCCCGGTCGGCGCCTCGTTCGCGAGGAACGTGCAGCCCGTGATGACCATGCTCCCGGACATCCGGGCGCGGATCGCGCCGCCGCGACGTGCGCCGTTCATCGTGAACATGCAGTCGAGAATCAGCACCTCGTCGGCCATCACGAGGATCGCTCCTCCTTCGTCGGTCGCCGTGTTCGCCTCAAACGTGCATCGCGCGAGGCTGACCGGTCCGGAGACGAGCATGGCGCCCCCACCGTTGAGATCCGAGGTGTTCCTGACGAATGCGCAGTCCCGGAACGTGCCGTAACGCGCCTCCACGGCGCCTGCGGCTTTGACCGATCGATTGCTCTCGAAGACGCACTCCTCGACGATGGAGCCCTCGCCGCCCAGCTCAACGGCGCCCGCCGTCAGGGACGTCGCTTCGTTCCCGATGAAAGTGCAGCGCGTGAGACGGATCGCCGCCGCCGCGTAGACGGCGCCGGCGCGAGAGGCGGCGTTGTCTTCGAACGCGCAGTCGGACAGCGTCATCGGCGCCTCGGCCTCCAACCCTCCCCCGCGGAGGGCCGCATTGCCGGTGAACGTGCACGCCGTGAGGATCGATCCGCCGGCGCTGTCGTTCTGATCGACGCCGCCGCCCAGGTTCGCATCGAAGGTGCACTCGAGCACTCGCGCCGCGCTCTGGATCCTGAGACCGACGCCGTTCCCGGCCCGCACCGTGAACCCGTCGAGGACGGCGGTCGTGTCCGTGTCCGTGGCGAGGACGACGTGGAACGAGTTGTCGTCGTAGTTCGCGAACCCGGGTCCGTCGTTCCCGAGCAGATCCCCGGACAGGATCGTCCTGAACTTCGCGACGTCCCGGGCGTTCGGATCCGGCGCGCCGATTCCGGCGTAGCCGCCGCGCACCACCACGCCGTTCGCCAGCAGGAAGGTGTCCTGACGATCCTGCGTCCCTCCGGGAGTCGTCTCGTTGCGATCCGGGACCTGCACGCCCTCGCCGACGCGGACTTCGCTTACGCCACCCTTTGCGGCGGCGTCCAGCCCGTCACGAAGGAAACGGAACGCCGTCTCCCACGACGTCCCGTCCCCGGCCGGCACCGCGTCGTCGTCGACGTACACGATCCCGCCGGCCGTCACCGGCGCCGACGCGAGCAGCGCGGCGCCGAGGGCCATTCCCAGGACCAGCCTCGCTCCCTTCACGGGCACGCCCCCCATTCGGCGAGGATGAGCAGCACGTCGCCGAAGTCGGCCGCGCCGCTGTAGTCGATGTCCTCTTCGCAGCCGGGGCACTCGCCCCACGACGCGAGGATCGCGATGATGTCGCCGAAACCGATCTGGCCGTTCCCGTCGATGTCGTGCGCGACGCACGGGGTCGCGACCTCGATCGCGACGCGGTCGCCGTCCGCGATGAGATGCCACGCGGCCCCGTCGGCGAGCGCCGGCAGGTCGAAGGCGAAGGCCCCCGCGCCGTCCGCCGCCTCGACGATCTCGAATCGATCGCCCAGCGCGGGCACGTAGCCATCGACCAGCCGCACTTCGGGCTCGAAGTCGTCGGTGAAACCGGCCGCGACGAGGGCGGGCGCCGGGTAGTCGTCCGCGTCGCCAAGTTCGATGATCATGCGCGCCGTCCCGCCTCCGAGCCGGAACAGGTTTCCGTCCATGTCCACCCGTCCGCCCCGGGAAAGTACGAGCGTTCCGTTGCCGAGGAAGCCGAGCCAGAGATCGCCCTGCACCGACCACGAAGCGCTGCCCTCGACGCGCACCGTACCGAGGCCCCCTTCGCCGACCTCTGTCGGGAACGTGCCGATCGTCGCGAAGCCGAGGTTGAACAGCTTCGCGCCGGACTCGAGCGTCAGCGTGCCCGTGCCCCTCATGCCGACGTCGATGCTGTCGAAGACGAGCCAGAAGGAGCCGGCGCCGCGCACCGTGACCATACCCAGGGCGCCCGGCTGCTGGCCGACCACAGCGCCGTTGCTCGAGACGTCCGCGCCGCCCTCGATCGTC
>CAZXBB010000276.1:0-16693 GCA_964638815.1 uncultured Isosphaeraceae bacterium | reverse complement strand
GGCGCGAGCGCGGGCGCGGGCGCGGGCGCGGGCGCGGGCGCGGGCGCGGGCGCGAGCGCGGGCGCGAGCGCGGGCGCGAGCGCGGGGTGCGAGCGCGGGCGCGTCCATCGCGCCCGCTCAGTACTCCAGCGGCGAGTGCGGCACGCCGTGGCACGAGAGCGTGCACGAGCCGCTGAACGTGCCCATGTCCACGAACTCGCGCCGGCCGGTGACCGGGTCCGGGAACACGATCGACGTGTCGAAATTGATCAGGTGACTGTTGTTCCGCAGCGTACCCTGCGTGGGGTCGATGCCGTGGGCGTCGTGACACGCCGAGCACGGCGTGCGGGCGTCCACCACGTGGAGACGATGCGGGAACGACGCGTCCGACAGGATCCCGCCGGCGCCGTCGCGCTCGTGGCAGCGGTAGCACAACGCGTATGCCGCGCTGCTCTCGGGCGTGAAGTCGAGCGTCTCGTAGCGCGCCAGCAGCAGCGGCGGGCTGTTCGAGCCGTGCACGCCGTTCGGGCCGGATCCACCCGCCTTGCGCGAGGTGTCGGATCCGTGACAGTCGCTGCACAGGACGAGGCTGCTCTCGGTCATGCCCGCGCGCAGGCTCGGCACGTCGCTGTTGCGGCCGGCGGCGACGACCGGGTGGTACGACGGCCCGGTCGGATCGAACTCGCGCTTCACGCTCGGCTGGACGATGGCGCGCGAAGCAGTGGGCGCGAGGCTGAAGCCGAGAATCGGGTCGTCGTCGTCGTGACAGCGGAAGCAGACCTCGTACTCGTACGTGGCGACCGTGCCGCCGTGCCCCCCCGCTTCGTCCACGACCGGCTGGCCGAAGTTCGCGGCGGCTACGGGCGCGCGAGCCGGCGCGCCGACCATCATCGTGTGCGCGTCGTGACAGTCGATGCACGTCGCGTGCGCCGCGCGATCGGCGGGGTCGACCGGACGGTCCGTGTCGTGCACGCTGACCTTCATGAGATCCGCCGCGATGTCGGCGGCGCCGGTCACCGATCCGTCGTGACACGCCGTGCAGGTCTCCGTCACCGCCTCCGCGGTGAGGAGGAACGGGCCGCTCGGCGCGGAGTGCGGCTGGTGGCACGCGCGGCAGTCTTCGTGGGCGGTCACCGTGGTGTCGGCGATCTGGTGGCACGCGATGCACAGCGCCGAGTCGGTGTTGTCCATCACGAGGAAGTGATCGAACGAGTCGTCGTGCGGGTCATGGCAGGTCGTGCACTGCATCTCGCCGTCCCGGTCGAGGTGAAGCCCCGGCCGCAGGGCGTGCGGATCCGCGAGGCGGCCGTCGCGGGTGGCGAGCGCCGAGTCGTACACGAACGAGATCGGATGATCGTCGGAGAGATCCGTGCCGAGGTTGGCGCCGCCGGGCGGCAGCGTCGTGATGACGCCGGCCATCCTGATCTCCTGGTCGCGCGACAGCACGCTGCCGAGCGCGATCGAGCCGTCATGGCACGAGAGACACATCTTCGAGGCGCCCGTCGGCTGACCGGGGCGCGCGTCGAGCGCGCTGCTGCTGTAGACCGTGTAGGGGACCACCGGCGCTGCGCGGTTCCACAGCGGCTCGACCGGTGACGATCCGTGCGGCGTGTGGCAGAAGATGCAGACCTGCGGCTCTGACGCGGCGCGGATGCGGCCCGGCCCGGACGCGGAGAGGTTGTGGAGGGAATCAACGACGCTCTGCTGGGCGAACGCACCGGCCGCGCACGCGATCGACATCACCGCGCCCAGCGCCCGTGCGGCCCTCCCCGGTGAATCCACGAACCCGTCCGCGTCGCGCGTCATCACGGCTCTCCCAGGTAGTCAAACACCTGCACGCGCCGATTGTACGAATCGGCGATCCAGATACGGTCGTTCGCATCGATGTGAATTCCCGCGGGAAGCCAGAACTCACCCGGGCCGTGCCCTTCGCGTCCGACGGCGAGCAGGAAATGACCCTCGCCGTCGAAGATCTGCACGGACTCGAAGTGGGCGTCAACGACGTAGAGGTGGCCGTCGCCGTCGAGGGCGATCCCCTTCGGCTGCGAGAGATAGCCCGGGCGGTCGCCCAGGCTGCCGATCTGCCGGACCGGCCGGAGGGCGTCGTCGAAGACCTGGACGCGGAAGTTGAGCGAGTCGGAGACGTAGAGCGTGCCGTCGGCCGCGATCGCGACGTTCGTGGGGAAGTTGAACCGGCCCGGCTCGACGCCGCGGCCGCCGACGCGGGTGCGCAGTGCCCCGTCCCCATCGAACACGACGACCTCGTGCGCGCCGGGGTCCGCGACGAAGATCGCGTATGACGACGTCCCGACGTCGGGGTGCACTGCGACGCCCGCCGGACGCACGAGATCACCCTCCCCGATCGCCGACCGCGGGCGTCCCTCGTCGTCCAGAACGACGACCCGGCCGCCGGCAGCGTCGGCTACGAGCAACCATCCCCGCGGATCCCACGCCAGGCCGAGGGGCTGAGCGAACGTCCGATCGCCGGCACCCTCACCCCCCCCTCATCCTCCCCCCAGCGCCGGTACGCGCGCGACGCGAGATTGAAGACGTGCACGACCTGCGCGTTGCTGTCGCTCACGAAGACGCGATCGCCGCCGTCCGTGCACACGCCGTAGGGCGAGAGCATCGACCGGGTCGCCTCGTCTCCGAAGATGACCGCGCCGAGCGACCGGGCCGGCCGGAGGTCCTCGTCCGTCGCGATCTGCCCGACGTACGCGATCCGCGCTGGCGCGGGCGGCGGCGGCCAGCGCAGCGGCTCGTCCGGCGGAGGGAAGACGGCGCCCTGCGGCTGCGCGCAGCTTCCCGCGACGAGGATCGCCGCGAGGGCGGCCGGCACCCGCACGCCGCGCGAGCCGGGTTCACGGCGGACGTCCGCGGCCTTCCGCGGTGAATCCGGGCCGGAATGCTCCGTCCTGCCTCTCACCTCAGCACTCGTCACCTCAGAACTCACGTCTGACTCCCACGATGAACCGCTGCAAGGTCGTGTCATCGGCATTCGTGTCCCGGAGGACGTTGCGAACCTGGGCGTACAGCTCCGTGCGTCCCCGGCGCCAGGAGACGTCGAGCTGCTGCTCGAACGCCCGGGACTCGAAACCGCGGCTGTCGTCGGACCACTGCTGGCGCACGATGAGGGCGACCCGCCAGCGGGCGTCGAGCCGGTGGTTCCAGCGCCCCGTCAGGGTGGTGGTCGTCGTGCGGAGATCCTCGAGCGACCGGTCCACCTCCTGGAAGATGCCGCTGAGCACGAGGTTGCTGCCGCGTCCGAGGGGCTCCACCCAGCGGCCTTCGAACCGGACGGCGTCGAAGGGGGAAAGCGCGCCGCGTCGCTCCTGGTACTCGGCGCGCAGGTACGCCTTGCCGCGCGTGTACTCGACGCCGTACCGCGTGTCGTCGAAGTCGTTCTCGAGGAAATCCGGATCGCGGACGTCGCGGCTCTCCTCCTGGTGGCGGTACTGGAGGTAGAGCGACAGTCCGTCGAAGACGCCCTCGGTGAACGTGTAGCGGAAATCGACGCCGGCCCCGACGGTGTCCGTCCGCCCCCCCGGCTCGGGACCGACGACGTAGTCCACGAGCACGGCTTGCCCGGGCGCGATGAAGCCGCCGGCGAGCCGGTCGATCTCGATGCGGTCCGCGAGCATCCGCACGAGGTAGTCGACGCCCTCCGTGAACACGATGAAGCCGGCGACGTCCGTCAGGACGATGGTGAGCGGGTCCACGTTGCGCCGGCGGATCACGATCCGGTCAAAGGCGTCGAAGACGAAGAGATCGTCGGTCACGGCGATCGGCGCGCCGCGATCGCTTTGGTCCTGTCGGACGAAGGACCCGTCGAGACCGATGGTCAGCCGCCCGCCGGGCACGATCTTCCGGTATTCCGTGTCGAGCCGCCCGAAGGCCTCGTCGCTGGTGAAGGTCTCCATCGGAAGCTCGAATCGCTCGAAACCCGCGCTGCCGATCGTCGTGAGGCTCTGGAAGAGATCGTGCTGGAAGTTGCCGCTGATCCGCTGCGTCCGCTGCTCCTGGTCGATCCGGTCGTCGCGGCCGTACGAGTAGTCGTACCACGTGTGGAAGGTGTCCGTGTGACGGAGCCGCAGACGCGGATCGATGCGCAGTTGCCGGAGATTGCGGTCGCCGGTCTCATCGAAGTAGCGCATGCGGGTGCGCAGGACGTTCTTCCCGCGTTCGCCGAAGCGAATCGTGTGCGTCGCGTTCGTCTCGAGCCGCTCGACCGAGCGGGTGAGACGGAGGTTGCCCGCCTCGTCGACGTCGTCGTACCGGACGTCCCACGCGAGCTGGTGATTCGCGCCCAGCTCCACGCGACCGTCGGCCTGGACCGTGTCCTGGTCGATCTCGAAGCGGTCGCGGAGCAGGCGGTCCTCCTGCTCGATCTCCCTGCGGAACGCCTGGAAGTGCGTCGGGAGCGTCTCGTGCCGCAGGTCGAGTCGCACGCCGGTCTCCCGAAAGGTGTTCTCGAGCGAACCGCCGAAAGCGCGGTCGATGTCGGACACGTTCTGACGCGTGTAGACCGTGATGGGGAGCCGCGTCTCCTTCAGCATGAGCGCGCTGGCGTCCCACTCGAACAGCGTCTGGTCGCTCCGCTGGTCCCCGCCGCCGACGTCGAGCCAGCGTTGCTCGAGCCACACGCGTCCGCCGAGGTCGAGCTCGATGAGATTCGGGTGCCCGATGAAACCGCTGGTCCGCAGCTCGAGTATCTCGCGGAGGCGGTCCTCCTTGTCGCGCTGACCCGGGCCCGTCGGGGGATCGCGATCGTCCACGTCCCGGCGCCACTCGAGCTCGAGCGCGGCGTCGAAGTCGCGCAACTGGAGCCCTTCGAGCTCCGCCCGGGGCGTGAGGATGCGCGGCTCGCCCTCGTCCTGGGCCGACGCGGGGGTCGCGGCGAGCACGGTCGCGCCCAGACCGACCGCGAACGCCCACGGGGGTGGCCGATGCGACGGGCTCACTCCGCGGTCGCGGCATCCCCGGCGCGCGTCACGGACGGCCGAAGGAAGTATGGATCCGCGCCTCCATGGGGGTCGTGGCAATCGAGACAGGTGCGGGAACCGTCCGCGTGAGGTGATCCCGGCGTCGCGCTCGGGTACTCGATCCCGTGGCAGGACAGGCACAGCGGCTGGGCGTCGCCGACGAGCAGCCCGGGGAAGCTGGAGTAGTGCGGCTGGTGACACGCCAGGCATTCGCCGATCGCCACCGGACCGTGCACGTGGAAGCCCGCGGACACCTCCGCGTGGCACTCCCGGCACACGGCCTGTGTCAGCTCCCCGAAGCCCCGCGCGACGACGCCGAAGCTGACGTGCTCGCCGTGGCACTCCGAGCATCGGCGTTCCCGGTACGCGCTGTGTGCCGACACCGTGCGCGGCGGCGTGGTTCCATCCGGGATCGCGGCCTGCGCGGACGCTGCCTCCGGCGTGACCGGGCGCGGAACACCGTCGAAGAACCGGCTGAGGATTTCGTAGTCGCGCTCGAGGCTGCACCCGCCCCACAGGATACCCGCGGCGCTCACGGCGAACGCGGGGAGCCACCCCCGGAGGACCTGCCCGCGTTGGTGGTGGTCGGGGATCATCTGCGTCTATCCCCCGGGCGCGCTCGGCGTCACGGGGGCCTTCGCCTTCGCCGGCCGCAGGTCGCCCGTCGTGTACCCGTCGCGCAGTCGCCCGACCGCGTAGATCGAGATCTTGTGGGGGCCGAACTGGTTCGTGACGACGACCAGACGCTCCGGCTCGAAGGAGGGATGCACGAGGCTCGCGAGGGGCGCGCCGACGCCCTCGTGGACGGTCACGCCCGCCGGCAGGCTCATGGCCCCGTCGTGCTGGCCGGGGCCGCCGAAGAACATGAGCAGCTCGCCGTCGCGGTTGAACATCTGCACGTTCTGAAACGCCGCGTCGACGACGTAGAGGTTGCCGTCCGCGTCCACCGACAGGTGCTTCGGCCGGACGAAGCTCCCCGGCGCGTCGCCGATGCCGCCGATGACGCGCAGCGCGTTGCCGGCGGCGTCGAACTCGTGCACGCGACCGCGAATGGCGTCGCTGACGTGAAGCGTGCCGGCATCGTCAACGTGCACCCCGAGCGGTCGCACGAACGCGTCGGGACCGCCGATCGCCCGCCGCCGGGAGCCGTCGAATCGGTCGAGCACGAGCACGCTCTGCGTCGTGAAGTCGGGCACGTACAGCTCGTCCCCGCGCACCGTCACGCCGGCGGGCACGAGATCCCCCCCGCCGAACGTCGTGAAGTGCCGATCGTCGGCGTCGAAGACGAAGATCCGCCTGAGACGAAAGTCCACGACGTACTTCGTGCCGTCGGCGTTGATGGCGATGTCGATCGGCTGCACCATGCGCTCGACGCCGCGGGTGACCATCAGGCGGGTCTCCCGCGCCGCGAGGTCGAGGATGACAACGCTCGGGTTCGTGATGTCGCAGACGTACAGGCGGTCGCGCCACATCTCGACGCCGTAGGGCTTCGCGATCGGCAGGGCCTGCACGTCGTCGCCGAAGACGATGCGGTCGATGGCCCCGCGTTCGCGCTCGACGTCGGTGCTCAGGCGGTAGGAGCGCAGGAACTGGACGCGTGGCTCATCGGGGGGCGGCGGCCAGAACGAAGGCTCGGCCGGCCCCGCGTAGGGCGTCGCCTCGGCGGCGGGGGGTGTCTCGCAGCCTCCGAGCCCGAGCGTGATCGCCAGCGCGAGCGTGACGACGGCCGGCGCCCGGTTCGACCCCCCCGCCTCGCGCCGCGTCACTTGATGTGGCATGTCAGGCAGAGGTCGCTCCCGGCGTTGTCCTTCCGCAGGAGATCGTCTATGCCCGCCACGGCGTGGGGCGTGTGACAGCTCGAGCAGCTCACGACCTGCTCGCCGTTGAACTCGAACAGGGGAACCTCGGGAAGGACGTCGCCGCCGAAGCCCCAGACACCGCCCCCGTACTGGGTCGGGGCGTGCAGCTCCGTACTGCCGGCGATCGGGTACTCCGCCGTGATGCCGATCGGGTGATCGTCGGACAGATCACCGAGCCGCGCGATGTTGCGGTCCTCGGCGATGAAGACCGGCGCGCCGCCGCTGTCGTGGAAGTTGTTGAGCGCGATGGTTCCGTCGTGACACGACAGGCACATGCGAGAGAGCTGATCGAGCTCGTCGGCGCCGCCCGGGCTGCTCGTCGATCTGTCGTACAGGGTGTAGACCTGTGCCGACAGCTCGTGCGCCCACAGGAATCCGACGTCGGTCGACGCGTTATGGGGCGTGTGACAGGGCTTGCAGATCTCGCCTCCGGACCAGCTCGCGGACGAGAAGTCGTGGGCGGAGCCTTCGATGTCGGCGACGGCGGACAGGGCGGCCCAACCGCACAGGACCGCGCCGCATGTGGCCAGACGCTTCTTGGTGGTATGCAAAGTCTTTGCCCTCATGGAGATGCCTGCTCCATTATGTCCCGAATATAGCCCGCCGCGAGACCGGGCGAACCCGAAAACCGCCCCGCTTCGGGCGGGGGACCGATAAGAGTCGCTATCAGAACGAGCCGGGCATCGAGCCCCATGGGAGAATCGTGTCCCAAGGGAGAATCGTGTCCGGCAACGAGGCCGAGCAGGCGGCTCTTAGCGCCGTCGATGCGGTCCGGGTCCCGGCGACCATGATGATCATAGCGCGGCCATGGGGATCAGGCTGACCATGGCGATCATTGCGCTCAGGGGGATCATGGGGCGACCATGGCCACGCAAGTGGACCCTCCAGCCGGCCGATGCACCGGTCGGAGGAGGGGAAGCGTGGGAGGAACCAGGCGTAACGCAGGGGCGGCGGCCGCCGTGGCCGCCGTCATCGCGATCATCGGCGCCGGGCCGCGGCGCGGGCACCCGGACGGCGTCCAGGGCGCGTGCGTCGATTGTCACGAGCAGGTCCGCTCGCTGTCGCACCCCGTGGACGTCTACCCGTCGTCAAGCGTGCCCGGTCACCTGCCCCTCGAGAACGGACGGTTGTCGTGCCTCACATGTCACGACCTCGGCGCCGGCGAGGGGGCGGCCCTCCTGCGCATCGACCCCGGCGCCGCGCCGGCCGCGCTGTGCACGCAATGTCATGACGCCGCGCGGGGCGGCCGCGGCGAAGCGCACGCGCTGGCGACGGGCCGGGCGCACCTGGCCTCGTCCTCGCGTCGCGGCGGCTCGTCGTCTCCCGGCACGCGGTTCGACGGCGAGAGCGAGCGCTGCATGAGCTGCCACGACGGCACAGTGGCGAGCGAGGGCGCGGTGCGCACCGGCCCGCCCGGTCCGATGAACGCGATGCGTCTCATCGGCGGGCAGCACCCCATCGGCGTGACCCACCGCTCCCGCGGCATCGGCGACCACCTCGTCCCGGCGATCCGGCTCGATCCCGCCATCCGTCTCTACGACGGGCGCGTCGGCTGCGGTTCGTGCCACAGCCCGTACGCCGAGGGTGAAGCCATGCTGGTGATGTCCAACGAGCGCAGCCGGTTGTGCCTGGCGTGTCACGACTTCTGACCTGCCTGGTCAGGAAGCGCTCCGCCGGATGTTCACTCCGGGATTGGCCGTGCATTCCAGGACCCACCGACCCGCTTCATCCATCATGCGGGCAAGGCTGCCGCCTCGCGCCGAGTCGCTCGGTCTCGCGGCGCGATAGACTTCGGGTGCGATGCAGACCTACCTCGACCTCCTCGACCGCATCCTCACCAACGGCGCCCGCAAGGACGACCGCACCGGCACGGGAACGCTCAGCGTCTTCGGGCACCAGATGCGTTTTGATCTCGCCGCCGGCTTCCCGCTGCTGACCACGAAGAAACTGCACGTGCGATCCATCATCTACGAGCTGCTCTGGTTCCTGCGGGGCGAGACGTCGATCCGCTACCTCAAGGAGAACGGGGTGCGCATCTGGGACGACTGGGCGGACGCCGACGGTGAGCTCGGCCCGGTCTACGGCCACCAGTGGCGCTCGTGGGGAACGCCGGACGGCCGCGGGATCGACCAGATCACCGAGGTGATCGATCACATCCATACAGACCCGGACTCGCGCCGGCTGATCGTGAGCGCGTGGAACGTGGCCGACCTGCCGCGCATGCGTCTCGCGCCGTGTCATCTGCTCTTCCAGTTCTACGTCGCGGACGGCCGTCTTTCGTGCCAGCTCTACCAGCGGTCGGCGGACGTCTTCCTCGGCGTGCCGTTCAACATCGCGAGCTACGCCCTGCTCACGCGGATGGTCGCCCAGGTGACGGACCTCGAGCCCGGCGAGTTCGTGCACACGTTCGGCGATGCGCACCTCTATCTCAACCACCTCGACCAGGCCCGAGAGCAGCTTTCTCGCGCGCCGAGGCGGATGCCGACGATGCACCTGAACCCCGACGTCCGCTCGATCTTCGACTTCCGGTACGAGGACTTCGAGCTGCGCGGCTACGAGCCGTTGCCGCACATCGCGGCGCCGGTGGCCGTATAGGATTCCGAAAGTGCTGGTCCTCCAGGTCCTCCAGGGAACCGACCGGGGCAAGTCGTTCGAGCTGCCCGAATCGGAGCCGCAGCTCATCGGTCGCAGCAGCGAGGCGTTCCCGATCACCGACACCACGGTGAGCCGGCGTCATGCGGAGCTGACGCCCGACGACGGAACGTGGTACCTGCGCGATCTCGATTCGGCGAATGGCACGTTCGTCAACGGGCAGCAGATCGACGAGCGGGTCCGCCTCTCGCCGGGCGACCAGGTCCGGTGCGGGTCGATGCTCTTCGTGTTCACGGTGACCGGGCCCGACCCGAGCCGCCCGAGCGCGATCCGGATGATGGGCGAGGAGGTGCTCGACGTCACCGTGCAGCGCACGGCGGACCCGAACGCGGACTCGATGATTCTCGCGGCGCCCGACCCGGTGAAAGCGGCGACCGATCACCTGCGTCTCGTCTACCAGCTCACCGCGCTCACGGCCTCCACGATCAACCGCGAGGATCTCCTCGACACGGTGATGCAGCTCATCTTCGACGAGTTCGGCCCCGATCGCGGCTTCATCCTGCTCGGGTCGGATCCCGCCGGCGTACTCGAGCCGGCCGCGGTGCGCTACAAGGTCCGGCCCCGCACGCTGGACGAGGGCCGCATCCCGGTCAGCCGCACGATCATCCAGCACGCGATGGAGAAGCGCGAGGGCGTCCTCTCCACGAACGCGATGAACGACCGGCGTTTCCAGTCCGGCGACTCCGTCCGCGACTACGGCATCCGTTCGGCGATCTGCGCGCCGATCGTCGCCGGCGACCGGATCCTGGGCGTCATCCACATCGACTCCCAGATGGTGAACTTCACCTTCACCGAGCAGCAGCTCGAGCTGCTCAACGCGATCGGGCAGCACACCGGTCTGAGCCTGCTCACGGCCGAGCTCGTCGCGTCGCGGGTCGAGACGGAGCGTCTTGCCGCGATCGGCCAGACCGTGGCGTCGCTGAGCCACTCGATCAAGAACATCCTCCAGGGGCTGCGAGGCGGGGCGGACGCGGTCGAGCTCGCGCTCAACAAGGACGACGTCGCGATGGCGCGGGAAGGGTGGCCGATCCTCACCCGCAACCTCGACCGCATCCTCACGCTCGCTTCGAACATGCTCGCTTTCTCGCGGCAGCGCCGGCTGGACGTCGAGCTGGCCGATCTGCACGCGCTGCTCAACGAGATCGTGACGCTCGTGACGCCGGAGTGCGACCGGAAGCGGATCGTCCTGCTGCTGGATCTCGCCGACGACATGCCGCCGATGCCCATCGACGTGAACGGCATCCACCAGGCGCTCACCAACGTCGTCGTCAACGCGATCGAGGCGGCCCCGGTCAAGCGGGGGTCGGTCACGATCAAGACCGCTTACACGGTGGCGGGGCACGAGGCGACGATCACGGTGACCGACAACGGGCCGGGGATCCACGAGGCGACGCTCGAGCACGTCTTCGACGCCTTCATGTCGACGAAGGGGCAGCGCGGGACGGGCCTCGGCCTGACGGTGACGAAGAAGATCGTCGAGGAGCATGACGGGCGCATCGATATCGAGTCCGCCCCCGACTCCGGGACGACGGTGCGGCTCGTGCTCCCGACCGACCGCGGCGACATCGACGCCAGCGAAACGCGGCTGCCGACGCCGATGGCGCGGGATCATCTGGACGAGTTCTAGCAACGCCAGTTCTGGTCGTATGAGTCCGCTCTTACGGCGCCGGTGCGCGGCGCCCGGTCACCGCCGATTCGGACCGTCCGCATCGCCTCACCCCGCCCGTCGTCCATCATGCGGGCTGAGACTCTCGAATCTCCGGTTCCGAGTCCGCGATCCCCGAGCCGGGAAGCCCGCACCTCGCCGATCGGGGCTCATGCCGTCGGACCATCTGATCGAAGAACACCGTGGCCCCCGGGGCGGTCGCTGAACCCCCGCATCCGCAAGCTCGATACTCGGGACTCAGGACTCGGGACTTCCTCTCGCGTATCATGCCGCCGCCCTACAAAGGAACACCACTCGATGAACCAGTTCGACGGTAACCCGAACGCTCTCGACGTCGCGCGGCTGGCCGGCGCAATTTCTGCCGGTGCGGCCGGCGCGGGCATCGATCCGCGGAACGCGATGGCGGCGATGCAGTACCAGCGCACGCGCGAGATGACCATCGACGAGATCATGCTCGAGAACCGGGTGGTCTTCCTGATCGGGGAGATCAACCACGTCTCGGCGGCGCGCGTCATGATGCAGATGCTCTACCTCGAGGATCAGAAGCGAGGCCAGGAGATCAACCTCTACATCAACTCGCCAGGCGGCGCCGTGGACGACACGCTCGCGCTCTACGACACGATGCAGTTCATCTCGTCGTCGGTGGCGACGTACTGCATCGGCCGCGCCTACTCGGGCGGCGCGGTCCTGCTGTGCGCGGGCACGAAGGGGCGCCGGCACATCCTCCCGCACGCAAAGGTCATGATCCACCAGCCCTACGGCGGCGTGACCGGCCAGACGACGGACGTCCAGATCCAGGCCGAGCAGATCATCAAGGCCAAGCAGACGCTCAACGAGATCATCGCCCGGCACTGCGGCCAGACGGTCGAGCAGGTCGCGAAGGACGGCGAGCGTGACAAGTTCTTCAGCGCCGAGGAAGCCAAGGCCTACGGCCTCGTGGACGAGGTGTTCTCGATCACTAAGCAGGGTGCCGAGAGCACCGACAAGAACGTCAAGAACGGCAAGAAAGGTTGACCCCAGCGATGTCCACGCTCGTTCCCATCGTCATCGAGAAGACCGGCCGCGGCGAGCGGGCTTACGATATCTACTCGCGGCTCCTGAACGACCGCATTATTTTCCTCGGCGGCGGCATCAGCGACGAGATCGCGAACCTCGTCGTCGCCCAGATGCTCTTCCTCGCCAACGACGACCCGAAGGCGGACATGAGCGTCTACGTGAACAGCCCCGGCGGCAGCGTGACCGCCGGCATGGCGATCATCGACACCATGGGGTTCGTGCCCTGCGACGTCGCGACGTACATCATCGGCCAGGCAGCCTCGATGGGCTCGCTCATCGCGTGCTCGGGTACGGCCGGCAAACGCTTCGCGCTGCCGTACGCCCGCAACCTGATGCACCAGCCGCTGCTCTCCGGCATCATGGAAGGCCAGGCGAGCGATCTCGAGATCGAGGCGCGCGAGATGCTCAGGCTCCGCGAGATCATCTACAGCATCTACGCGAAGAACAGCGGCCAGAAGGCCGAGCGCATCGCCGAGGATTGCGAGCGCAACAAGTGGCTCAGCTCGGACGAGATGCTCGAGTACGGCCTCGTGGACAAGATCGTCGAGCACCTGCCGACGAAGGTGAAGAGTTAGCCCGCATTATGCATGAAGCGAGCCGTCCGGCGGACGATCCGAACGCGTGGTCGCACGTTCGAGGCTTGATGTGGTGTCAAACACGTCGGCGCCTCGCCCGAGCGACCACGCGATCGGCTTGTCGCGCCGGTTGCGCATCGCACGTTGGTGGACGGGCGGAGGATCATCGTTTCACTCGAGGATCGGCTGTGTATTCCAGCACCCACCGGCTCGCTTCATGCATAATGCGGGCTACCCCAGGTTCTGACCCCAGGAACGATCATCTCAACGCATGACGAGGCCGCGCACCTGATGACCCGCATCATCCCGGTCAGCCTGCTCGCGCTCGTCGCGGCACTCCCCCTGCCGGGGTGTCGGGCCGGCAACTTCGAGAACGAGAACGATATCCTGCGTGCGAAGGTGTTCGACCTCGAGGATGAGGTCGCGGCGCTGCGGCTTCGCGACTCGGAGCTCGAGACGCGACTCGCCGCGGCGGAGCGCGTGCCGGGGGAGATTGACGCGGAGGTTCGCGCGAACACGCCGCAGGTGGCGGCGCTCGGGATCTCGCGTCTGAGCCACGTGCGTCGCGACGACGGCGGCGAGGGTGCGCCGACGCTCGTCCTCTACGTCGAGCCGGTGGACGGACGCGGGCGTTTCCTCCAATTGGCGGGCACGCTCGCGGTCAACGTCGCGGTGCTGCCGGCGGGCGGCCCCGCGCGGACGATCGGGTCGGCGACGCTCGGCCCGGCCGAGCTGCGCGACGCGTACCGATCCGCGTTCACGGGAACGCACTACACGATCGAGATCCCGGTGGAGCCGGCCGGCGACGCCGACACGTGCGAGGTCCGGGCGGTGTACACCGACGGGTGGACGGGGCAGGAGCGCGCGGTCACGTCTTCGGTGAGCTTCAAGTAGCGCGACTCACGCCTCGATCCGAACCTGCTCCACGATCTCCAGCCCGAAACCGTGCAGCCCGCGCAGGGTCTTCGGGTTGTTCGTCAAGATCCGCAGCTTGCGGAGACCGAGGTCGCGCAGGATCTGGCTGCCCGTGCCGAAGTCGCGGTGATCCATCGGTTGCGCGCGCCCCGCCACGCCGTCGGCGCGCGTGAGGTCCGGGCGGTTGACGTCGCCCGACGCCGGGCGACGGATCTTCTGGAGACGCCCGCGCAGGTCGTCGCCGTAGCCCTCCGGCCGCAGGTAGACGATCGCGCCGCGGCCTTCCTGCTGGATCATCCGCATCGCGGCGCGCAGACTGTTGCCCGTCGGGTTCGTCGCCTCGAGGAAGATGTCGCCGAGCAGGTCGCGCCGGTGCATGCGCACGAGCGTCGGTTCATCGTTCACGCTTCCGTTGGGCGTCGGCGCGCCGACGCCGCCCACGGTCAGCGCGAGATGCGGAAGCGGATCGATCTCGCTCTCGTAGGCGATGAGCGTGAACGGTCCCTCCGGCGTCTCGATACGCGTGCCTTCCAGGGGTGGAATGCGCTTCACGAGCGCCTCGCGTTCGAGACGGTGCTCGATGATCTGCTCGACGGAGCACATCTTGAGGCCGTGCTCGGCGCAGGTCACCTCGAGATCGGGCATACGGGCCATCGTGCCGTCCGGCTTGACGATCTCGATAAGCACGCCGCTCGGGTGCAGCCCCGCGAGGCGCGCGAGATCGACGGCGCCCTCCGTCTGGCCGGTGCGCACGAGCACGCCGCCGTCGCGGGCGCGAAGCGGGTTGATGTGCCCGGGGCGCACGAGATCGTCCGGCATCGTGGCGGGGTCGAGGAGGAGCTGGATCGTCCGGACGCGATCGTGGGCGGAGATGCCGGTGCCGACGCCGTGCCGCGGGTGGCCGTCCACGCTCACCGTGAGGGGCGTTCCGTGGACGGACGTGTTCACCGCACTCTGCGGCCCGAGCTCGAGCCGGTCGCAGTCGGCTTCGGTGAGCGGCACGCAGAGGTACCCTCCGCCGACGCGCGTCATGAAGTTGATCAGCCCGACCGTGATCTTCTCCGCCGCGCAGACGAAGTCGCCCTCGTTCTCGCGGTTCTCGTCATCGACGAGGACGATGACGCGGCCGGCGCGAATCTCGTCGAGGATCTCGGGTATGGAGGAGAGGGGCATGACGCAAGAGTGTATCCGTTACACTTCCGACCATGCCTGCCGCCAGGACCCCCGCCACGACCGCTCCGACGACCCGGGCCGAACACGTCCGGTGGCTCGAGGAGCTCACCGTCCTCCCCACCGCCGCCGGGCGCGAGGGCCGCGTCATCGCCTGGGTCGAGGCATGGGTCGCGCGGCGTCGCAACCTCCGCCTGCGCCGGGACGAGGCCGGCAACCTGATCATCACCCGCACCGGCGCCCGCCGCGGGAAGCCGATCTTCCTCCAGGCGCACCTCGACCACCCGGCGTTCGTCGTGCGCGCGGCGAGCCGTGACCGTGACGTCGAGCTCGAGTTCCGGGGCGGGGTCCACGATCCCTACTTCGCCGACGCGGTCATCGAGATCTTCGACGCCGAGACCGCGCCGCGCCGCGCCCGGATCGTCGAGCTCCAGGCCGACCGAAAGCCGTTCAAGCGCGTGCGGGCGCGGCTGACGCGTTCGGGGCCGCCCGTCGCGAAGGGCGCGATCGGGCGCTGGGCCTTCCGCGGCGACCTGCCGCGGATCGAACGCGGCCTGTTCCACACGCACGCGTGCGACGACCTCGCCGCCGTCGCGGCGGCGCTGGCGACGCTCGACACGCTGGGTTCGCGAGGGGACGCGGGCAACGTCGGTGTCCTTCTCACGCGCGCGGAGGAGATCGGCTTCGTGGGCACGCTCGCCGCCTGTCGCGATGGCAGTATCCCGCGTGACTCGCGTCTCATCTGTCTCGAGAACTCGCGCAGCTTCGCGGAATCTCCCATCGGCGCCGGTCCGATCCTGCGCGTGGGCGACCGCCTGAGCGTGTTCAGCCCCGAGCTGACCAACCGTCTCGGCGCCGTCCTGACCCGGCACGCGAAGAAGCGCCCCGGCTTCACGTGGCAGCGCAAGCTCATGCCCGGCGGCGCATGCGAGGCGACGGCGTTCAGCGCCTTCGGCTACGAGTCGACGTGCATCTGTCTCCCGCTCGGCAACTACCACAACATGGGCGACATCGACGGCGTCGCGAAGGGCAAGCGGCCGGCCCGCGTGCGGCCGGAGTGCATCTCGCTCGACGATTACCACGGGATGATCGAGATGCTGAGCGTGTGCGTCACGCAGATGGACGCCGACGACGCGAACCCGATCCGTGCTGACCTGGCCAGGCGGCTGGAGACACTGGAGTACGTGCTCGGCGAAGAGACCGGCTGACCCCGGGGGGGCTGAGCCAGGGGGCTGAGCCAGGGGGCTGGTCCAGGTGGCTGGTCCAGGTGGCTGACCCAGGTGGCTGACCCAGGTGGCGGACCCAAGTGGCTGATCCAGGTGGCTGGTCCAGGTGGGTGACCTGAGCGGCTGACCCGGGTGACTGACCCGGGTGACTGACCCGGGCGACTGACCCGGGCGACTGACCCGAGTGACTGACCCGGGGGCTCAACGCAGCTGACCTGAGGGGGACTGCTCAAGCGCGACGAGGGGTCGGGACTCGCGGGCCTTCGCACGCCGGTCCGTACCGCCCGCGCCAGAACTTTGGCGATCGAATCGGCCCCCGGTCCGAACGCGGTGTAGATTTCCCTCAACGTGTACTCGGACGTCGGATCCATCCCGCCCCGTCAGGCCGCGCCCAGACCCGCTGAGATTGCCCAGCTTCTCGACGAGCACCACCTCGCCGTAGTGAGCGGGCGTCCGCGGTTGCGGGCGCAGTTCGCGCTGACGCTCGCGGACCGCCTGGGATCGATCGCGGACGCCCAGGTGGTGCTTCTTCGTGGGGAGCGGATCAGCGACCTGATGACGTTCTGCGGCGAGCTCGAGCGGGCGTTTTCCGGGGCGGGAGCCCCGCGGCGCG
>CAZXBB010000275.1:0-13904 GCA_964638815.1 uncultured Isosphaeraceae bacterium | reverse complement strand
CTGTCGGACTTCGTCCGGAAGGTCTCGCCCTCGCAGACCAGCTCGGTCCGGATGCGCTTGTAGTCGTAGAACTCGCCGTTGACGGTGAGCACGACCCGCTCGTCGTCGCTGAAGAGGGGCTGGGCGCCCGTTTCGAGATCGATGATCGAGAGGCGTGCGTGGCCCATCGCGAGCCCCGCGTCCTCGTCGATATGGAAGCCCTCACCGTCGGGTCCGCGATGGCGGATGCTCTCGAGCATGTTCGCGAGCACCGTCCGCGGCTGTCCGAGCGGGCGCGTCGGCTGCCAGTATCCGGCGATTCCACACATGATTTCCGGTCTCCTGGCCGGTACGAGGTTCAGCGCATCAGCTCGCGGAGGCGTTCGGCGCGACCGAAGACGGTCAGCAGCACCGCCTGCCGCGAGAACACCGCGCTCGCGGCCTGCGCGAAGTAGAGGTTGTGATCGGTCCCGTCGAGCGAGACGTCCAGCTCGTCGCGCCGCGCCAAGGGGTGCATGACCACCGCGCCCTTCTTCAGCGGGCTCTGCGCATTGAGCTGGAAGCGGCTGTCGAGCTGCTTGTAGCTGTCCCCCAGGAGCGCGATCGAGTTCATGTAGATGACGTCGAGGTCGCCGAGGACCTCGAGGATGTCGTTGGTGTTCTCGACCGTGACCGACGCGTTCTCGATGACGGGGCCGAGATCGAACCCCACCGGATCCATCATCTCCGAGACGATCGTGATGCGGCGCACGGCGCCCGGGAACATGAGCGCGACGCGCAGGAAGCTCTTGACCGCGCGCATGCTGCCGGGGGTGCCGACGATCCCGAGGTGCACCCGGTCCCGTTCCGCCGGAGTCTCGAACGCGAGGGCCGGACGCCACTTGAGGAGCGTGTACCAGTCCAGCAGCGCCTGCGTCGGATGCTGCCCGGAGCCGTTGCCGGCGTTGACGAGGGGCAGCCGGAGATTCCGGCCGATCTCGTCGAGGCTGTCGGTCTCCGGATGACGCATCACGACGAGATCGCCGTAGGTGTTGAACATCTCGCCGATGTCGGCGAGCGACTCCCCCTTCGCGATCCCGGTGACGCGGCCGTCCGGGACGCTCAGGACCTTCCCGTCGAGGCGGAGCATCGCGCTCTCGAAGGAGAGACGGGTGCGCGTGCTGGCTTCGAAGAAGGCCGTGATGGCGATCTTGCCGTCCAGCGGCTTGCACATCTCCACGTCGCTCGCCTCCAGCAGCGCCGCGGCCCGCGCCGCCTCGACGACGAAGGCGCGGTCGAACTGCTTCGCGTGGAGGATCGATTGACCGGCGAATCGGTCGAGCACGTCGAGATCGACCCGCCCCCCGTTCGATTCGAGGAGGTTGCGGGGATCCGGCTGGAGTCCGATCGAGTTGGATCGCAGCGTTTCGGCATGGAGGACAGGCATGTGGTCCGCTTTCGTGCTGGAGGGACAGGATTACCAGAGCCGGCCGCGGCGGGCGTCGCGGAGGAAGATCGCGAGGAGCGACACGGTGCCGAGGGCGACGACGGCGATGCCGCCGTAGACGAGCGCGCTCAGGAACCACTGGGGAAAGAGCGTCACGCGGGCACCTCCGCCGAGTCGCGGCGCAGCGTCTGCCAGCGGAACGTGGCGGGGAACACGAGGGTCGATACGACCGTGATGAGGAAGGACACGCCGGCGCCGACGAGTGACGCCGCGTACCAACCGATCTCGAAGTACGCGACGAGACCGATGCCGCTGCCGAGGACCATCGCGAGCACCGCGCCGGTCGGGTTCACGCTCTCCCGGTAGAGTCCGGCGACGATCGGCCAGATCGTGCTGCCGACGAGCGGGCCGGCGAAGAAGAACACCGCGGCGAGCGTTCCGATCTTCGGCATGCAGATCGCCCACGTGAGCCCGCCGAGCAGCACGATGACGGTCGCGGCCACGCGGCGGAGCCGCACCTCGCTCGCGCCGGGCATGAAGAGCGGCTCGACGATCTCGGTCGTCACGACGTCGCCGGTGGCGGCGAGGAGGCTGTCGATGCTCGAGGCCAGCGAGCAGAACACCACGATGAAGACGAGGATCGCGCCGGCGTAGCCGAGCACGCTGGCGGCGACGACCGGGCCGACGACGTCCGGCCGAGTCACGTTGATGCCGAGCGCCGGCGCGGCGAGCCCGAGGAAGCCGGCCACGGCGGGAATGGGAAGCCAGAGCACGCCGGCCATCAGGTAGGCGCGCGTTCCGACGCCCTCGCGCATCGCGAACGCGCGGCTCCACCAGACGTTGCTGTGGAACACCTCGCCGATGCCGAAGAGCATGTTGTTGAAGACGGCCATGATCGCCGCGGGGAAGAGCACGTTGAGCAGGGCGGGACGCTTCGTCTCGAGGTTCGCGTGAACCTCGGCGATCGGAACGTGCATCAGCACGGTCACGGCGACGACGACGAGACCGATCAGGATGATCGTGCTCTGGATGAAGTCGGTCCCGATGACCGCGTACAGACCGCCGAAGAGCGTGTACAGGACGCACACGAGGAGCACGACCGACATGCCGTACCGGTACGGAATGCCCGCGAGCGCCTCGAGGAGGATGCCCGCCGCCATGCCCATGCTCACCATCCACGTCATGCTGTAGACGAGGGAGATCACCAGGAACACGACGGATGCCGTCCTGCCGTAGCGGAGCCGGATGAACTCAACGCTCGTATACCCGCGCGGCATCAGCCGGCGGATGCGGTGCGCGAGCGGGGCGAACATGAACAGCCCGAACGACGCCGTCGAGTAGGCCAGGATCCCCCACACGCCGAGCTCGAGCGCGAACTGCGGCGCGAGCATCGTCGTGTTGGACGTGATCCAGGTCGCGACGGCGGTGGCCGTGCCCAGCGCGAGCCCGACGTTCCGGCCCGCCACCATGAAGCCGTCGAGCGATTTCGCCTTGCGTCCCCAGTAGACGCCGAGGCAGACCCAGACGATGCCGAGGATCGCCACGAGGATCCACCCCGCGCTGCTGCCGAGCACGGCCGAGCCGTCAGCCACGGTTCACCTCCGGCTGGCCCACCTCCGGATGCTCCGGATCCGGCTGGCTCGAATCCGGCTGGTTCGAATCCGTATGCTCCGACGAGCGCGTGTTCGAGAGGATGAACGCGACGGTCAGCCCGACAAGAACGAAGCCCGCGCCGAAGAACCACCAGGCGACAGTCAGCGAGTGATGCCGGACCGGGACGACCACCGGATCGGACCACGGCCCCCACGCGTCCGACGAAGCGGCGCGCGCGCGGACGCGAAAGAAGTGCTCACCGTCCTCGAGACCCGAGATGAACGAGACCTCGTCCGCGCCGGTGTAGCGCGGAAGCGGGTCGTGGAAGGCCGCGCCCGGCGCGCTCTGGAGCTCGTAGACCCAGTCGCCCTCGCCCGCGGTCCAGGTCAGCGATACGTGCCCCGCGCGCGTCTCCTTCAGCCGGGCGGTCTCGTCGAGCGTGGACGGGTCGAGCGTGGACGGGTCGAGCTTGAAAGACGCCGCGGGCGGCGCGGCGCCCGCGGCCGAGAGCGCGCACGAGACGATCATCGCGGCGAGGGCGGCGTTGCCGCGGGTTGGTGCGCACATGATCACGGCGCTCCCGGCACGCCCGGGACCGGGCGCGGTCCGCCGATCTCGTCGGCTTCGTCGAGCCCTCCGGGCACCGGACCGTCCAGCTTCGCGGCGAGTGTGCCGGCGTCGACGGTGGCATCGCCGCCCTGACGCAGGCTGACCGTGTCGCTGATGAGATGGGGCTCGGTGTCCATGTGCCCGGCGCCCATGAGCGCGGCGATACGCTGGAGCGTGGACAGGATCGCGAGTCGTTCCCACTGCTCGAGCCGCTCGAGCTCGCCACGGAAGCGATCCTGAAGCAGCGACGGAGCGCGATCCACGAGATGCCGGCCGTCCGGCGTGATGGAGATCAGCACGCTGCGGCGGTCCGTAGCGCTGCGGTCGCGCCGGACGAACCCTCGGGTCTCGAGCCGCTGGACGATGCCGGAGACGGTGCCCGCGCTGAGGTGAACGGCGTCCGCCAGCGAAGTGAGCGGCATCGGGCCCGCGCGGGCGACGGCCTGGAGCGTGGCCACCTGGGGACCCGTCAGGCCGAACACCTCGACGAGCCTTCGCGAGTGCAGATCGACGGCGCGGACGATCTGCCGGATGGCCGCGACAATCTGATGCTCGATCGGGAGAACGGGTTCCATGCCGCCGGGGGTCCAATCCGGTAGAATGCTTTCACCTGAAACCAAATAAGGTTATCCATTTTCGCCGGCGATGGCAACCCGAGCATTCACGAGCGTTTTCGATCGGATCACCTCAAAGGACATCTCGACCAAAGGGGACCCCCATGACCAAAGTTCCCGACCACATGGCGAGCCTCGAGATCCTCCAGGCGGCTTGCTGCGTGGCGGCGCAGGACGGCCGGGTGTCGGCGGAGGAGCGTGCCCTGCTCGACCGGCTGGCCGAGACGGCCGGCGTCGGTGACGTGTCCCTGGCGGCGATGATCGAGGCGGCCGAGGGCGATCGCGACTTCAGCCGCTCCCAGTTCACGATCGTGCAGACCGATCCGCTGCCGACGATCCGCGCGCTGGCCGCCGTGGCGCTGGCGGACGGCGACGCGTCCGAGCGTCAGGTCCAGGTTCTTGCGAGCTTCGCGAAGCGGCTCGGCGTCGACGAGGCGCGATTGCGATCGATCCTCGAGCCGTGACGACAACGCGCCGCGCGCGACCCCCCGCTCAGCGATCGCCCAGCCGCCCGGGCATGTCCGCGAGCACGTACGCCGTCGTCGCCATCACCGCGACGTTGCGCGACAGCGCGTCGGGATCGACCTTGTCGAGCGTGTCGGCCGGCGTGTGGTGGTAGTCGAAGTACGTCGAGCCTTCGACGCGGTGACCCATGAGGACGACGCCGGCGGGCTTCATCGGGCCGAGGTCGACGCCGGAGAAGCCGGTCCTGACGTCGGTGGCCCCGATCGATTCGAAGAGCTGCGTGAGGTCGCGCATCTGCTCGGCGGCGACGAGCATGCGATCCTCGTCCTGGCAGTCGATGGAGTAGCCGCGCGGCTCGAACGCGCCCGAGTCGGCTTCGATCGCGGCGACGTGGTTCGCGAGCTCGTCCGCGTGGTCGTCCGCGTACGCGCGGCCACCGCGCAGACCGTTCTCCTCGTTCGTCCAGAGGACGACGCGGATCGTCCGCCGGGGCCGCAGGTTCATCTTCCGGAGGACGGTGATCGCCTCCATCGCGAAGATGCACGGGCACCCGTCGTCGTGGGCGCCGGTCCCGACGTCCCACGCGTCGATGTGGCCGCCGATCACGACGATCTCTTCCGGGTGCGTCGAGCCGCGCAGCTCGCCGATCACGTTGCCGGAGGGCGCGTCGGGCAGCGTGCGGGCCTCCATCTTCAGGTTCACCCTGACGGTCTCCCCCCGCGCGCGGAGCCGGGCGATCAGCGTCGCCGCCTCGACCGTCACGGACGCCGCGGGGATGCGCACGGCGGCGTCGCCGTAGCGGGTCGCGCCGGTGTGCGGCGTGTTCAGGCTGTGCGCCGTCACCGAACGGACGAGCACCGCCACCGCGCCGTGCGCCGAGGCGAGCTGCGGGCCGTTCGAGCGGAACCGGACGGTGTGGCCGTAGTGGGCGCCGGCCTCGGGGTCGTACGGGGGCATCGCGTTGTTGAACAGGACGATCTTCCCGCGCGCGCCCGCGCCGAGCGCGTCGAGCTCCTCCTCGTCGTGCACGACCTCGACCTCGGCCGTGATGCCCTCCGGCGGCGTGCCGACGGATCCGCCGAGACCGAGCATGGTGAGCTTCGCGTGACGCGGCGCGACCATCTCGGCCGACTCGCGACCGCGCACCCAGTGCGGGACCATGACCGGCTCGATTCGCACGTTCTCGTGACCGTCCGCCTTCATCGCGTTCGCGGCCCAGTGCAGTGCGCGGTCGAGCTGCGGCGAGCCGCTCAGCCGATGACCGATCCCGTCGCAGAGCTCTTCCGCCTTTTTCCAGGCGCCGTTGCCTTCCATCACCGTGTCGTGAATGCGTCTCGCGACGTCCTCGTACCGATCGGCGATCGCTCCCGCCGGCGCGACGCGCGGCGTGAACAGGAGCACGAGCAGGGCGCAACTGAGCGAAGCGTGACCGGCGGGCATGGGGTTCCTCTCGGGAAGGACGGCGAGGCCATGGACGGGGCCATGATAGCGAGAGATGGCGATGACAACGATGACAACGATGACAACGATGACGACGATGCACCGTTTCGACGGTGGGCCGCGACGGGGCTGTGCTCACTCCTCCTTCGCGCCGTCCGGGCACGCCGTGCGTCTCGCCGCGCGCTCCCAGTACTCCCTCGCGCGATCCACCGCCGACCGCAGCACCGTCCCCCGTGCGTACGCGCCGCTGGGGTCGAGCGCGCCGGCCGGCTTCCCCGTCAGCAGCGCCAGCGCCTCGTGCACGGTGTCGACCGCGTACACGTGGAACTGTCCCTCCGCGCACGCGTCCACCACGTCGGTGCGCAGCATCAGGTCGCCCGCGTTGGCGAGCGGGATGATCACGCCCTGGTCGCCGGTCAGGCCGACGTCGCGGCAGACGTCGAAGAACCCCTCGATCTTCTCGTTGGCGCCGCCGATCGCCATGATGTGACCCATCTGGTCGATCGCCCCGGTCATCGCGAGGCCCTGGCGGATCGGCACGCCCGTCAGCGCGCTGAGGAGGCAGCAGATCTCGGCGCCGGAGGCGGAGTCACCGTCGATGCCGCCGTAGCTCTGCTCGAACGCGATCGACGCATCGAATGCGAGCGGGTGATCGGCGCGCAGCAGGTGACGCAGCAGGCCGCCGAGGATGTAGAAGCCCTTGGTGTGGATCGCGCCGCTCAGCGCCGCCTCGCGCTCGATGTTGATGACGCCGGCGGTGCCGGGTCCGATCGTGGCGGTGATCCGCGCGGGAAAGCCCGCGGTGAGCGACCCGGCCTGCTGCACGGCGAGGCCGTTGATCTGCCCGACCTCCTCGCCCCGCGTCTGCACCCGGATCGTGCCGTCTGTCATCAACTCGCGGAAGCGGCGGGACGGTAGATCCGAACGCCGCTTCGTGCGCCGCACGGCCTCGCGGACGTGCTCGCCCTCGACGGTCTCCTGCCCGGCCTTCTCCGCGACGTAGGCCGCCTCGCGCGCGATATCGGCGAGGCGACCGAATCGCGCCGTGAGCTTGCCGCGGCGCGACGCGATCCGTGCGCCGTGCTCCGCCAGTGCCGCGATCGCGGAAGCGTCGAAGGGTCGGAGTTTCTCCTTCCGCGCGATGTCCTCGACGACGCGGGCGTAGTGCCCGAGACCCTCCTCGCTGCGGGGGATCTCGGTGTTGAAGTCGGCGAGCAGCTTGAAGAGGTCGCGGAAGTCGGGGTCGAGCTCGTCGAGCGTGTAGAACATCGCCGCGTCGCCGATGAGCACGACTTTCACGTTCACGTCGATCGGTTCCGGCTTGAGCGTGTGGCCGAGCATCGGGAACGTGAGTTCCGGCGGCACGATCTCGAGCTGGCCGGAGCGCAGCGTGCGGACAAGCACCTTCCACGCGCCCGGTTCGCTCAGGACGTCCCTCGCCTCGAGGATGAGATAGCCGCCGTCGGCGCGAAGCAGGGATCCAGCGCAGATCATGAGATGGTCCGACTGGAACGTGCCGGGCATCGTCACGACCCGATCGACGCCACCGAGCAGGTTCATCATCGTCGGGACGTTCTCGACCACGATCGGACAGTGTTTGCCCTCCTCGTGGGGCAGCAGCACGTTCACCCGATAGACGCGCGTGAAGTCCTCGCGCGCGGCCGCGGCAGCGCCGAACTCGGGCAGCCGCTCGACGACATCCTCAACGAGCAGGTCCAGGTATTCGCGAACCGCGGGCAGTCTGAACTGGCTCGCGATGCGCTCGACGAATCCGTTGAGCAGCGCGCGCGTCTCCTTCTCCAGCATCGATCGCATTCCCTCGAAGTGCTGCTGCTGGAGGTCGTGAATCCGGCGCTTCAGGTCGCGCAGCGGCTCTTCGAACTGCTCGCGCCGCTTCACGATGTCGGCGACCTGCTCCTCGGTGATCCCGCCCTCGGCCCGCAGCCGGTCGAACTCCTCCGGCGGGACGCCCTGCCCGCTGATGACGGGAAAGAGCGCGAGGTGCGACGCCGGGCCGATCTGCACCGAGACGAGCGTGAAGTCCTCCTTGCGGGCAGCCTCCTCGAAGGGCGCCGCGAGCTCCTTCATGCGTGACTCGAACGACCGGTCGAGGGCCGCGCGCCGCGCGGCGAGCGCTTCGCCGGACAGCGCCGACGGCAGCTTGTCCCGCACGAAGTCCGCGAGCTCTTCCACGAGGCGCCGGAACTCGCGGCCCTGGCCGATGGGGACACTGATGAGCCGCGGCCGGTCGGGCTGCTCGAAGTTGTGAACGTAGCACCGGTCCCTGCTGCCCTCGCACCGCGGCTGGAGCTGCTCGAGGAGCCGGTGGACGAGGCTCACCCGGCCCGTGCCCGTGAGACCGCGGACGAAAATGTTCTGCCCCGGCGCGCGGCACTCCAGCCCGAAGGTCAGGGCCTCGACGGCCGTCTCCTGGCCGACGATGCCGGCCAGGGGCTTCGCGCCCGCGAGAGACGGGAGGGAGATCCGTGCGGGATCACACCGCCAGCGGAGGGCGTCGGGAGTGAGGGCGGCCGGAGCTTCGGACGCCGGTCCGTCGTGCGGCTCTTGGTCGTGTGCGGACACGGTCGGGACTCCCATGAAGTGGGTGACCATCGTACACGGGCGGAGCGCGCACTTGCGAATCCCGGCCCGCGGGTGCATTCTGCCGGCAACCGGAGTACTACCAAGGAGCAGCGACATGTGGCGAGCGATCGGCGGCGTGGTGGTCGGGTACATCGTGATGGCGGCCTTCGTCATGATCACGTTCACCGTCATGTACCGCGTTCTCGGCGCAGGCGGGGCGTTCGCGGAAGGCTCGTACGAGCCGTCGATGGTGTGGAGCGTGGCCAGTCTCGTGCTCGGGTTCGTCGCCGCGCTGATCGGCGGCTTCGTGTGCGCGCTGATCGCGCGCGGCGGTCGCGCCCCGAAGGTGTTCGCCGGCCTCGTGCTCGTGCTGGGGATCTGGTTGGCGGTCGCGCAGATGCAGGAGCTGAACGCGAACGCCCCGGCGCCGCGCGAGGGCGACATCACGATGGCGGATGCGATGACGAAGGGCACGCCCCCCGTGTGGGTGATGTTCGGCAACCCGATCGTGGGCGTGATCGGCGTGCTGATCGGGGCGGGGCTGCGCGGGACACCGAAGGAGCGGTAGGTCCCGGTCGGGGCCTCTCCCCGCGGTGGACCCCCTCACCCGCGTGAGCGCCGAGCTTGAGCAAACGCAGGTCGCTCTTCATCCCCGGTCTTGCCGTCTTCGCCCTGGCGATCCTCGCGCGCGGCCTTCACCTGTCGAGCATCTGTCGCCTGCCGTTCTTCGAGCTGCTGCTCGGCGACGCGGAGTCGTATTTCACGTGGGCGCAGGAGATCGCCGGCGGCGACCGGATCGGGCACACGGTGTTCTACCAGGCGCCGCTCTATCCCTATTTCCTCGCCGTGGTGCAGCGGCTCCTCGGCGAGGACCTGCTCGTCATCCGCGCGCTCCAGGCCGTCGTCGGGGCGACGTCGTGCGTGCTGCTGCTGCTCGGGACCGCCCGCGTGTTCTCTCGCGGGGCCGGGATCATCGCCGGCGCGGGCCTCGCGCTGTACGGGCCGGTGATCTTCCTCGACGGCCTGATCCAGAAGTCCGTGCTCGACATCCTCTTCGTGACGCTCATCATCCTGATCGTCGCGATCATCGTGGATCGGCCGCGGAAGATCGCGTGGGCCGGTCTCGGTCTGACCGTCGGCGGGCTCGTGCTCACGCGGGAGAACGCGGTGGTCTTCTTCGCCGCCGTCGCGGTCTGGCTGGGTCTCGCCCGCGACATCCCGGCGCGCACGCGGCTGGCGGCGGGGGGCCTCTTCGTACTGGGACTGGCCGTGGTGCTCACGCCCGTGGCGACGCGGAACGTGATTGTCGGCGGTGGTTTCCACCTGACGACGTCGCAGCTCGGGCCGAATCTCTATATCGGGAACAACGCCGCGGCGGACGGAACCTACAGACCCCTGCGGCCGCGCCGCGCCGAGCCCCGGTTCGAGCGCCGCGACGCTACCGAGCTGGCCGAGGCGGCGCTCGGACGCCCGCTCGCGCCCGGAGAGGTGTCGCGCTACTGGACCGGCCGCGCGCTGGCGTTCATACGCGAGTACCCGGGGCGGTGGATCGCGCTGCTCGCCCGCAAGCTCGCGCTGACGTGGAACGCGACGGAGATCGCCGACACGGAGGATCAGTACACGTGGGCGGAATGGTCGTGGCCGCTGCGCTGGGCGGGTCGCGTGCTGCACTTCGGCGTCATCGCGCCGCTCGCGATCGGGGGCGTCGTCGTCACCTGGTCGAGCCGGCGGCGGCTCCTTCCCTTCTATTTGCTGGCGGCGTCCTACGTCGCCGGGCTCGTCCTTTTCTACGTGTTCGCGCGCTATCGCCTTCCGCTGGTCCCGTTCCTGATCCTCTTCGCGGCGGGCGGCGTCGTGACCGTCGCCGCGCGGGTGCGGGCGCGGGCCGTACCGTGGGCGTACGTCGGCACGTGCCTCGCCGCGGCCGTCGCGTGCAACTGGCCGATCATGGACCGCTCGGCCATGCGGGCGATGATGTACTGCAACTTCGGGCTCGCACTGCACGATCGGGAGCGCGAGGACGACGCGTTGTACTGCCTGGAGATCGCCGTCGCGCAGGCGCCGCAGCTCGAGGTCGCGCAGCAGCGGATCGGCGTCATCCTCGCTCGGCGCGGGGACCTCCGGGGTGCGGCGGCGGCGTTCGAACGCGCGCTCGCGGTGGATCCCGCTTACGCCGGCGCGCTGACCGGGCTCGGCAACGTCGCCTTTCTGCGCGGCGACCTCGAGGCGGCGCGGGCGCTCTACGAGCGGGCCCTGCGGGAGGAGACAAACGACGTTGACGCCCTGAACAACCTCGGCGGCGTGCGGGAGCGTCAGGGCGATCTCGCCGAGGCGCTGGCGTACTACGAGCGCGTGCTCGCGCTCGTGCCGGATCATCCCGAGGCGCGTCGGAACCGGGAGCGGGTGCGGGCCGCGCTCGGGCGATGACCCGAGCGAGCGGGTGGGCCGCCACGCGGCGCTTTACGTTCGCGCGGGCGACCCATATCGTGGTCCGCCGGCGGACTGACACCGCCGCCAGGAGGCAAGCGATGCGGCGATGGATCGGGTCGTGCGTGGTGGTGTGTCTCGTCGCGTCGGGCGCGGTCCGCGCCGCCCCGCCGTTCGAAGGCGTCGATTCCGGGCTCGCGCCGATGCGCGCGCTGATCGAGCGATACGCCGCCGACCGGGGCAACCTGCACCGCTTCTACGACACGCCGATGTCGGCGACGGGGCGCGAGCGCGAGCGCAGCTTCCTTTCGGCGTGGCGGGACGCGCTGGAGGTGGTCCACTTCGACGGCCTCGACCGGGAGGGACGCGTGGACTATCTCCTCTTCCGCAACGAGCTCAGATACCGGGCGAGCCGCCTCGATCACGATCGCGAGCGAGAGGCGGAGGTCGCGCCGCTTCTTCCCTTCGCGCACCGCATCGTCGATTGGTGCGACGCCCACCGACGGCTCGAGCCGGTCGATCCCGCGACCGTCGCATCGGACCTCGCCGCGCTCGCCGCGGAGATCGCGGCCGCCGGGGAGGACGTCGCGGCGCTCGCCGTCGAGGGCGGCGAGGAACGCACCGAGAGCGCAGCGTTCCCGCGTGCCGTTGCGAATCGCGCGGCTCGCATGCTCGATCGTCTCCGTCGCTCCCTGCGCGAGTGGTTCGAGTACCACGACGGCTACGACCCGATGTTCACGTGGTGGTGCCGGGCGCCGTACGAGGCGGCGGCCGAGGCGCTCGAAACCTACGCGAAGCACCTCCGCAAGGAACTCGTCGGCGTTGACGGGGACGATGCCGATGTCGATGCCGATGCGATCGTCGGCGACCCCGTCGGGCGGGAGGAGCTGCTGCGGATGCTCCGACACGAGATGGTCCCGTATACGCCCGAGGAGCTCGTCGCGATCGCCGAGCGCGAGTACGCGTGGTGCCTGGCCGAAATGAATCGGGCGTCGCACGATCTCGGCTTCGGCGACGACTGGCGCGCGGCGCTCGATCACGTCAAGTCCCTGCACGTCGAGCCGGGGCGGCAGCCGGCCCTGATCCGCGACCTCGCCCGCGAGGCGGTGGAGTTCATCGAGGCCCGCGATCTGCTCACGATCCCCGCGCTGTGCAGGGAGACGTGGCGCATGGAGATGATGTCGCCCGAGCGGCAGAAGGTGAGCCCGTACTTCCTCGGCGGCGAATCGATCATCGTGTCGTTCCCGACGGACGACATGGCGCATGCGGACAAGCTCATGAGCCTGCGCGGGAACAATATTCACTTCTCGCGCGCGGTCGTCCATCACGAGCTCATCCCCGGGCACCATCTCCAGGGTTTCATGAACGCGCGGTACCGCACGCATCGCCGGATCTTCCGGACGCCGTTCTGGATCGAGGGCTGGGCGCTCTACTGGGAGATGCTGCTGTGGGATCTCGACTTCCCGCAGTCGGCCGAGAACCGCGTGGGCATGCTGTTCTGGCGTATGCACCGGTGCGCGCGGATCGTCTTCTCCCTGAGCTTCCACCTCGGCGACATGACGCCGGAGGAGGCGATCGAATACCTCGTCGCCAACGTCGGTCACGAGCGCAACAACGCGACCGCCGAGGTGCGGCGCTCGGTCGGCGGCGACTACGGGCCGCTCTACCAGGCGGCGTATATGCTCGGCGGCCTCCAGATCCGCGCGCTGCACCGCGAGCTGGTCGGCTCGGGGCGCATGACGGACCGCGACTTCCACGACACGGTGCTCCGGCAGAACGCGATCCCGATCGAGATGGTGCGGGCCGCGATCTCGGACGTCGGGCTCGAGCCGGACTACGAGCCGCGGTGGCGTTTCTACGACGAGTGACGAATCGCGTACCCTGTGCGCATGGCCAGGACCACCCGCCGCCGCAACGAGCTTCGCCCGATCCGCGTCAAGCGCCGGTTCACGCGCACGTCGCCCGGCAGCGTCCTCTTCGAGGCGGGCGGGACGCGCGTGCTGTGCACGGCGAGCGTGCGCGAGGACGTGCCCGCGTGGATGGCGGGGAAGGGGCGGGGCTGGATCACCGCGGAGTACAACATGCTGCCGCACAGCACGACCCCGCGCCGCGACCGCGAGCGGGGCAAGGTGGACGGCAGGACGACGGAGATCCAGCGTCTCGTCGGCCGCAGCCTGCGCGCGGTCGCGGACATGGAGGCGCTCGGCGAGCGCATGGTCACCGTGGACTGCGACGTCCTCGAGGCCGACGGCGGCACGCGCACCGCGAGCATCACCGGGGCCTTCATCGCCCTCGTTGACGCGATCGCGAGCGTGCGTCGCGACCTGCCGGACCCCGACCGCTTCCCGCTGCGCGACAGCGTCGCGGCGGTCAGTGCGGGCATCGTCGGTGGCCGGCCGGTCCTCGACCTCGACTACGAGCAGGACTTCGCCGCGTCCGTGGACATGAACGTCGTGATGACGGGAGCGGGGCGGTTCGTCGAGATCCAGGGGACCGGGGAGGAGGCGACGTTCGACGACGCGGAGCTGGAGGCGCTCATCGCGCTCGCGCGGCGGGGGATTCGCGAGCTCACCGGGATCCAGCGTCGGACGCTCGGCCGGAACTGGCCGTTCTGAGCGGGCGGCGGGGTCGCGGTCGCGCACACGGTCGCGCACACGGACACGGACGCGCACTCGCACTCGCCCGCGCCCGCGCTCGCGGTCGCGCCCGCGCCTGCGCCCGCGCACGCGCACGCGGTCGCGCCTGCGCCTGCGCCCGCGCACGCGCAC
>CAZXBB010000274.1:0-10953 GCA_964638815.1 uncultured Isosphaeraceae bacterium | reverse complement strand
ACGTGCGCGACGGCGACCTGCCCGCCCGGGTGCGCGACCGACGTCAGCGGCGACGGCATCGTGGGCTTCGCGGACGTGCTGCGCATCCTGACGGAGTGGGGACCCTGCCCCGAAAACCCGTAAGCGCCGTGACGTGCACGGGGGCGTTTCCCGTTTCCCGTTTCCCGTTGTTCAATTGACCATTCCCGAGGTTCCCGATTCCCCGTTCCCGGTTCCCCGTTTGGCCGGATGAACCCGACTCCAGCCGATTCGATGACGTCCGGATCGACGAGCTCCGGATGGCCACGAGCTCGTTCGCTTCAACGCCGGCCGCGAGTTTCACGGGACGGGCGGCGATGTCGTCCCCGCCTTCGGCACGTCGGCAACGTACGACCGATGTTGCCCGGGCACGCGGGAGTCGGTGGAAACACCTCCGGAAACGGGGAACGGGGAACGGGGAATCGGGAACCTCAGAACGGTCAATTGAACAATGGGAAACGGGAAATCGGGAATGCCGGAGTAGCAAAGCTGTGTGTGCCCCGGTCCTTCGCTCGGCAGGAGCGCTAGCACGGCCCCCAGGCCGTCAGCACCGCGAGCACGTCCTGGAAGTCGACCGCGCCGCTGCCGTCGAGATCCTCCGGGCATCCGCCGCACGGCCCCCAGGCGGAGAGCACCGCGAGGATGTCCTGGAAATCAACTGCGCCGCTGCCGTCGAGATCCTCGGGGCACGGGAGGAATGACACCAGGTCCACGCCGTCCGGGATCGGCTGCGCGACCGCCACGAGCTTGCGGGGCTCGTTGAGCGCGAGGTCCGGCGCCCCGGCGCTGAGCGCGATCGAATCGATGACGACCGACGCGGGGCCTGCGGCGTCCAGGCGAACCAGTTCGCCGTCCGTCGCCGCGATGTAGAGGATCGACTCGCCCGCGGCCATCTCCGCATCACGCGGGGAGCCCGCGGCGAAGGCGACGGTTCGGACGATCGTGTTCGTCGCCGCGTCGATCACCCGGATCGCGTCAACCCCGATGCCGCCGGAGTTGCGCGTCCCGGCGTACACGTAGTCGCCGGCCGGTCCGACGTTCACCGTCAGCGGGAACCTTCCGACGCCGCCCACCGTCGCGAGCAGCGACGACGTCGGGCCGTCAACCTCGACCACCGACACGGTGTCGGCGAAGTGGTTCGTGGTGTACGCCCGCGTCCCGTCGGGAGAGAACGCCACGCGCAGCGGGAAGTCGCCCACGGTGACTGCGGCGACCTGGGTGCGCGTCGTGACGTCATAGAGCCGCAGGACGTCGTTGAAGCTGTCGCACACGGCCAGCACCGTGCCGTCAGGGCTCAGCTCGATGCCGCTCGTTTCGGTGTACGTCGGCCCGTTCGCCGATCCGGTCTGGCCGGCCGGGAGCTGCGCGACGATCTGGCTGTTCGCACCGTCGAGCGTGATGAAGCTGATGCGATCGGTGCCGGCGACGTTGAGCACATACGCCTCGCTGCTGTCCGGGGCGACGCGTACGCGGGCGGGCCGGTCCGAGATCGTGAGCTTCTTCACCACCGTGTCCGTGGACAGGTCGATGATCGCGACCTCGTTCGTCTCGACGGAGCACACGACCGCGTGTGTGCCGTTCGGCGTGATGCGGATTTCCTTGAGGCGATCGCCGATGTCCACATGCGCGCGCACGGTGCCGGTCGGCACGTCGATGATCGACGCGTTACCCGAGGTCAGGTTGCAGGAGATCGCCACCGCGCCGTCCGCCGAAATGTCCACGCCGTACGGCACATCGCCTTCGGCCGGCACGCCCGACACCGCCTGGCTCTCGAGGAATCCGCCGGCGCCGTCGATGTCGTAGAAGTGGATCCGCTCGCCGAAGCGGTTGTTGAGCGCCACCGCCCGCAGCTCGGTCGGGCTCGTCGCGGCCTCCACGCACGGGGCGAAGGGGATCGTGTCCACCAGCGTGCGCGTCGCGATGTCGATCAAGCGGGCATTGAAGTTGGAGACGAACGCGTACTGCCCGTCGAAGGAGATCGCAATGTCGCCGACGCTGCCGGTGTTGATCGTGGCGTCGCGCACGCCGGTCGCGAGGTTCACGAAGATGACGTTGTTCGAGATCGCCGCGATCGCGTGCGAGTTGTCCGGCGTGATGCGGATCACCTGGTCGCTCAGGTTGTCGCCGGTCACAGCCGTCCCGCTCACGAGCCGACCCGGCACGTCGATGATCGTGACGAGCTGCGTCGCGCCCTCGTGGCTCACGACGGCGAGGGTCGAGTCCTCGCTCACGTCAACGGCGATGGCGTCGGCGGCGATCGCGAGGTTCGCCACCTCGGCGCCTGTCGCGCGATCGTAGAGGTGCACGCGGTCGTTTCCGCGGTCGGGCAGCACGATCGTCGCCCCGTCCGGGGCGAGCGCGAACTGCGTGAAGATGTTGCCGCTGATCGCCGACTCCGGGTTGAAGAAGAAGCCGATCACGCCCTGCGGACCGCTCGCGAACGACTGCACTTCGATCCCCGCGTCGAGGTCGATGACGGAGAACGAAGACGCCACGCCGTCGTTGATGACGCCGACCACTGCGAACGCGCTATCCGGCGTGACCGCGACGCTGTAGGGCTGGGTCCCGGTGACGGGGACGGTCGCCACGATCGCATGCGTCGCGATGTCGATGATCGATACGCTGTCGCCGAGCACGTTCGGCACGACGGCGACACGCCCGTCGGGCGTCACCGCGACGTCGACGGGGAAGTCACCGACGGCCACCGTATGCGTCGGCGTGTTCGTCGTGGTCTCGAAGAACGTGACGTTGTCCGTATCGCGGTGCACGACGAGGACCTGGGCGCCGTCAGGCGTGTAGGCGACTTCCCGCGGCATGTCGCCCTCGGGCGCTTCGTCAACGGAGACGAACGTGAGCTTGCCGGTCGGGCCGGACGTTGCGCGGCCTTCGGCCGACCGCCACACGGAAGGCGCCATCGGGCGCGGTCGGCCGAGCATCCACGTGTGCGGGGCGCCCGCATCGTCAGGATCGGTGCGGACGTCCTGACCGGCTGGAGCGGCGGGACCGGCGGCACCGGCGGGACCGGCGAGAGCGCCCGTCGCCGCGAGAACGATGGTGACGGTCGAGACGATATACGGATTTCGGTTCATGGCTCCTCCCCTTCGAGGAACCGCATCGTATCACGTCGGGCGCCGCGATCGAAGGAAACCATCCGCTCATCCGCCCGCACGTCAGGGGCTTCGACGGCGTTCGCAAGCGATCGCAGCCCACCGCGCCGTCGGCCGGCCGGCGCGGTCGGCCCGCACCGGTCTCCCCGCGGAGACTCGCTACGCCAGGGCTACGGCTGAGGCGACCGCCGTTCCAGGAGCGTCACGAACTGCGGCGGCACCGGGTGGCCGACGCGACGGGCCTGCCGGACGTGCTCCCACGCGGCGTCGTCGTGACCGGCGTAGTAGTGCCAGATGGCCAGTCGCTCGTGCGCAAAGCCGTTGTCTGGGTCGATGGCGAGCGCCGCGTTCATCGTCTCGATCGCTTCGTCGTCCTGTCCGTCTCGCGCCAGCGTCAGTGCGAGATTCGAGAGGGCATCGACGTTCTCCGCGTCGAGATCGGCCGCGGTTCGGTACGCGGCGGCCGCATACGCGATCTTGCCCTTCGTGATGAGGGCGTGGCCGAGCTCGATGTAGAACTCCGGCACGTTGGGCGCGATGCGGATCGCGTGTGCGAACGCCTTGATCGACTCGGTTCGGCGGTTGGTGCTCATCAGCGTCTCGCCCTCGTCGAAGCGGGCCTGCGCGTCGGTCGCGTCGCCGGGCAGGCGGCGATCGACCGTAATCGTCCCGCCGTCGAAGCGCAGCCCGTCGATCGCGTCGGCGAAGGCCTTCTGTCGTTCGAGGTCACGCTCGCTGACCGGCGCGACGGTCGTGCCGAGGGTGGGATCGCCGTCCACCGGGCCGGCGACGGGGGTCTGCTGACAGCCGGCCACGCCCGTCGCGAGGACGCAGAGGGCGGCGGCGAGATGGCGGTTCAGGATCATTGGTCGATACTCCATTCCGAAAGGTCCGACTTCACGCTTACGAATAGTTCGCCAGCACCTCGACAACGTCCGGGAACGAGATCACGCCGTCACCGTTGATGTCGGCATCGCACGGCATCGGGTTGCACGGCCCCCAGCCCCTCAGCACGTTCAGCAGATCCGTGATGTTCACGATGCCGTCGCCGTTCGTATCCCCCGGGACGGGAACCTGGATGCTGTTCGTGAAGACGTCGGTGTCGCCGGCGGACGTGTCGAGGTACGCCGGATACACACGGCGGTTCGCGACCGACAGCCCCAGGTAGTCGCCGATGAACTGGCTCGAGCGATTGAGGCCGTCGTTGTCGCTGTTCCACGAGCTCGGCGTGAGCCGGTGCTCGGTCCACGCCGCGCCGCCGTTGACGCTGTACGCGTAGTAGGCATCGAACATGCCGTTGACCGTGTCGTCGTTCTGCGCCGTGTTGCGGGAATCGAAGTAGACCAGGTGGAGCCGGCCGTCCCGGTCCGCCTCGAGCCACGGGAAGAACTGGTCGCCCGGCGGCATTCCGTCGCCGTTGATCACGGTCGGCGTCGCCCATGTCGTGCCGCTGTCGGTCGAAGTCGTGAAGTAGAGATCGACGTTGCGCTGCCCTCCCACGACGTTCGTCGTGTCGAAGTAGACCGCGTACAGCCGGGTGGGGTCGTTCCGATCCACGTCGATGTAGGCGAACGGCGGCACGCGGAACCGGCCGGGGAAACGCGAGCCGTCCTGCGTCCCCCATACGTCCATGCGGGTCGCGATCGTGTGGGTCGTGAACGACGCCCCGCCGTTGGTGCTGCGGGCGAGCCGCATGCCCGTGCTCAGATTCCAGTACGCCACGTAGAGGTTGCCGTCGGATCCGACCCGCGGCAGGAAGCCGATCCCCGAGCCGACCGAGACGGGGCTCGTCCACGTGTCGCCCATGTCGTCGGAGTAGATGACCCCGAAGTTGAACGCGATGTAGACGCGGGTCGTGTCCGGCATGCCGGGCCGCGGCCCCGCCGCCATCCAGCACTTGTCCGTGCCCCCCGACGTGATCGCCATGACCGACGGGTTGAACGTCGGATTGCCGGGGTCCTTGCGCGCGACGTAGATGCCGCTGTTGCCGCCGGCCGAGAAGCTGATGGCCGCCGCCCAGATCGTCCCCGTTCGCGGATCGAACGCGGTCATCGGGTCGCCCTCGACGTTGCTCTGGTTCGGCGCGGGCGGGCGCACGAGGAAGTCCGTCCACGTCGCCCCGGCGTCGAGGCTCAGCGCGAACCCGGCGTTGATGATCTCGTTGCCCGTTGATCGACGCCAGTCGTTCCAGCCCGCGATGATCTCGTTGGGATTCGCTTCGCTGACGGACACCGTCGTCTCGTTCGCGGCCTCGACGCCGCCGTCGACGTCGATGCGCACCTGCGGACCGATGGTCGGCTGGAGCTGCGAGAACGCGGCGCCGGTCATCGTCGCCGTCAACGCCAGAGTCGTCATTCCGAGAGTGCGGCGGTCTCGATTCATCGGGTGTTCCCTTCCTTGCCCTTGATGCGGCCGTGCTGCCCCGGCTTCCACGATAGCCTGATCACGGGCGGATGCCAGACCTATCCCGGGATGCGCCGCGGCTGAGCCTGACGCGACCCGCGACGTGACCCCCGACGCGACCGGCGGCACGCTCCGGCGGCGCGACCCTCGACGCGACCGGCGGCACGCTCCCGGTCGGAAGGCGGCCACGGACCCGATCGCCGATCGGCGCGGGCCGGTGCGGGTCGATCCGGGTCGATCCGGCGTCGATCCGGCGTCGATCCTCGACCTCGTACGTGCTGCCGGCCGCCGCGCGTGTCTTCCTTCGACGATGAGCTACCGGCGGAGGACGCGGCGCCCGCCGCCCGTCCTCCGCCCCTCACCGACCGCTCCGGTACGCTTCCGCCCGGCGTCGAAGGTCGGCTTCGAGACGTGCGTCGCGGCTCGCGTTCGCGCGCCCGATCGCGCTCCCGATCGCGGCGAGCGCGCGGTCCCGGTCGCCGGCGGCGGCGTAGCTCGCGCCGAGCGCCGCGAGTGCGCGGGCGTCGCGCGAATCCGTGAGTGCGACGGCGGTCTCGGCGAGGCGGATCGCCTCGGGGGGATTGCGCACCGACGGGTCCGGGTGCTCGGCGAGGATCTGCGCCGCGGCGATCCAGGGCAGGGGCCAGCCGGGCCTGGCGCGCCGCGCCTCCGCGAGATGGGCGAGCGCCTCACCGGCCGCGCCCGTCGCCGACAGCGACAGCGCGAGGTTGAAGTGGGCGTCGGCGTGCGTGGCGTCGATTGCGAGCGCCTCCCGGAAGCGCCCGATCGCCTCCGCGTGGCGCCCCTTCCGCGCGAGCAGGAGGCCGAGATCGTTCAGATCGCCCGCCTTGCCGGGCTCGAGGCGACGCGCCTCGTCGAGGTGACGCATGGCCTCCTCCTCGCGTCCGATCGCGCGCAGTGCGCTCGCGAGGTTCTTGTGGGTTCGCGCGTTCCCGGGGTTGATGCGGACGGCTTCCCTGAACTGCACGACTGCTTCCTCGCGGCGATCACGGGCGGCGAGGGTCAGCGCGAGGTTGTAGTGCGCTCCTTCGTGATCGGGATCGAGCGCGAGCGTGCGGCGGAACGCGGCGTCGGCTTCGTCCAGGCGGCGCTCGTCGATGAGCAGGACGCCGAGGTTGTAGTGCGCGCGGGGGTTCTCCGGGACGACCGCGGCTGCCGCTTCCCAGATGCCCGTCCGTGAGGCGTAGTCCATGTTCCTGCGCGCGCTGGCGACGGCCATTGCGCCCGCGAGCAGGACGGTCGCGGTGATCGTCAGCCGGGGGTGACGCAGCACGCGGTGTCCGATCACCACGGCGAGAACGAGGATCGCGGCGAGCGGCAGGTACATGCGCCGTTCGGCGCCGACCTCGCTCGCGATCGGCACGACGCTCGATGTCGGTGCGAGGAGCGCGAAGACCGCGAGCAGGAGGAACCCGGCGCGCGGCGCACGGACCGCGGCGATGCCGGTGGCGACCAGCGCGAGGATCACGACGATCGCGGCGGGGGCGACATCGCCCGCGTCCGGCGTCACCGGCTTCCCGTAATCGATCGTCAGCGGATGCGGCCACGCCGCGAGACGCAGGTACCGGGCAATCATCACGCACTGGTTGAGCGCGTACGTGAGCGGCGTGACTCCCGTGCCGAACCCGACGGTCCCGGCGCGCGGACCCCCGAGCATCAGCGCGACGAGCACGAGCCACGTCGCCGCGAGCCCGGCGTAGAGCCCCGCCCGCCGCGCGAGAACGCTCTTCGCCCCACCGGGCAGGAACGCGAGGTCGTAGAGGATCACGACGACGGGCGCGGCCACCATGCTCTCCTTGCTCGCCATGCCCAGCGCGCACGCGGCGACGGCGCCGGCGCACCACGCCGTGCGGTGCTCCGGGCCGTCGGCGCGGATCGCGCAGTACAGCGTGAGGAGACAGAACAGCGCCATGAGCGACTCAGTGCGCTGCACGACGTAGTTGATCGCCTCGGTGTTGAGCGGATGCACGAGCCACAGCAGCGCGGCGGCGACGGCGATCGATCCGGACGCTGCGCCGAACCGGTCGCGCAGACGCTCGCCGATCAGCGTGCGACGCACGACGCCGAAGAGGACGATCGCGCACAGCACGTGGATGGCGACGTTGGCCGCGCGGAAGCCGCGGACGTCGCTTCCGGAAACGGCGTAGTTCAGCGCGAGCGAGAGCCAGACGACGGGGCGACCCGCCACCGGCGAGGGGGGAAGGTCGAAGGCCACCGTGGGCGGCCAGAGTGCGCGGATGTGCTCGTTCTCCTCGATGGCCGGGAGATCGTCGAAGACGAACGGGTTGCCGAGGCTGTTCGCGTACGTGACGATGCCGGCGGCGGCTAGGAGCATCGGCGCCCAGAGCGTCCATTTCGACCGGTGCGGGTAGTCGCCGATGGTCAGCATCTGTGTCGTACCCTAGCGTGCGCCCCGGGCCGCGCAGGCTCGGGTGGTGCACGTGTCGGTCCGTCCCCGTCGAACGCCACCCGGCCCCCGCCGGGCGAGGACCGCGGCACACGGGCGCAGTCTCGGACGCCTAGTCCCGCCGGAGGTATCGATCGAGGAAGTCGAGATACGCCGACGCCGCCGTGATGCGGTTGTCGCGGCGGCGGAAGCCGTGGCCCTCGTTGTCGAACACGACGTACTCCACCGGGACGCCGTTCCCCCGCACGGCCTCGACGAGCTCGTCGCTCTCTATCTTCAGGACGCGCGGATCGTTCGCTCCCTGCACCACGAGCAGCGGGCGCCGGATGTTGCTTGCGTGGAAGAGCGGCGAGATGCGTTCGAGTCGCTCGCGGTCGGTCGCGGGATCGCCCATTTCCGCGTGGAGCGCCTCGCGGATGTCCGCCCACCACGGCGGGATGCTCTCGAGCGTGCGCACCCAGTTCGTCACGCCGAAGATGTCGATGCCGACGTCGAATGCGTCGGGCTCGAACGCGAGAGCCGCCGCGACCATGTAGCCGCCGTAGCTCCCCCCGATGATGCCGATCTGGTCGTCCCGGATCCACGGCTGCTCGGCGAGGTACGTTCGTCCCCACACGCAGTCGCGGAGATCGTCGTCGCCGTGCCGCCGGTCATCGAGGTGGAAGAACGTCTTCCCGTAGCCGGAGCTGCCGCGGTTGTTCACCGCGAGCACCGCGTAGCCGTGGTTCGCGAGCAACTGCACCACCGGGTTGTATCCGATGCGCGACTGGCCGCCGGGACCGCCGTGGACCCAGACCAGGGCCGGCACCGGGTTGTCCGCGGAGGCCTCGTGCGGGCGGTAGAGGATCGCCGGGATCTCGAGGTCGTCGAAGCTCGGATACCGCACGACCTCGCCTTCGACGAGGTGCCGCTCGTCGATCCCGGGATTGAGCGAATCCGTCAGCCGGCGGTGGCCGCCCTCGCCGAGATCCTGGATGAACAGGTTGGACGGATACGTGGACCCGTTGACGTAGCACGCGAGGTAGCGGCCGCTGTCGGAGATCGTGACCTCAGTCACGTCGCCGCGCGGCACCGCGGGAAGCGCGAGCGGGCGGCCCGTCTTCGTCTCGACGATCCCGACCCGCGTCCGCGCGTCTTCGTTGATCCCGATGATGCGGTACCTGCCGGTGCGCGAGAAGGAGCAGTACATGATGTCCCACGCCTCCTCGGCCACGAGACGCGATGTGCCGCGCTCGATGTCGTACGCCCACAGACGCTGCACCTCGCTGTCGACGTTGGACGTGTAGTAGAGCCCGCGGCCGTCGGGCGTGAAGTCCTCGGCCGAATGCACGACCCTGCCCTCGTGCGGCGTGATGTGCTTCGGCGCCGCCCCCGGTTCCCCCGGTTCCCCCGGTTCCGTAATCTCGAAGAGGTAAAGATCGTTGTCGGCGTTGGACCGCATCTTGTTCAGGGCGATCCAGCGCCCGTCGCGGCTGATGCCGCTCAGCAGGAAACCGCCGGGGTTCTCGAAGACGAGGCGTCGATCCGCGTAGTCGTCCGCCGCGTACCGGTAGACGTCGAAGTGCTGCTCGTCACGCTCGTTCGTGGAGACGAAGAAGGCGCTGCCGTCGTCGGTCCATCCCGCGAAACCCGCCTTGAGATTCTCGCCCGGCGTGAGATCCTGCACGCCGCCGTCGATCGCGCGCACGTACAGGTGGCTGAGCTCGTTGCCGCCCTCGTCCATCGTGAAGAGGATGCGGTCGTCGTCGGGGAACCAGTCCACCGCCCGGACGGAGTTCGTCGTGGAGTGGGTCAGCGCGGTCGGCGCACCGCCGTCAACGGGCAGGCTGTAAGCGTTGAAGACGCCCGTGGCGTCGCTCGTGATCAGCAGACGCGTCTCGTCGGCGGAGAATGAGACGCCGGAGATCGACACGGTCTCGTAGAACGTGCGGGCGTCGTAGCGCGGCACCTTGCCCTCACCCGGAGACGGGGCGGCGGCGGCGTCCGGCCGGAACGGGCGCCCCTTCGGCACGTAGACGAGGTCGTAGGTCGTGCTCCACGTGAGACCGCCGTCGCGCGAGCTTTCGATGAACTGCCGCACGCGCCCGTCGTCCTGCGGCGTCAGGGTCGTCCGGTGCGTTGCGGTGGTGCCGTTGCGGTACAGCTCCCGTCCCTCGAGGCGAAGCGACCCGTCCGCGAACACGCCGCCCATCTCGATCACGTTCCCCGTGCCGTCGACCCACACCTGCTTCCAGGTGCGGCTGATCGGCTCGAAGTAGTTGAAGCTCTCGCCTCCCCCGCCGCTCGCCGCGGTCCACGACTCGTAGATCACGCGCCCGTTGTCACGCAGCGTGATCGAGTTCGTGCCGGCCTCCGCGCCCGTGACGCGGTCGTAGACGTCCCATTCGCCCAGCCAGAAGTGCATCGCCTCGTCGGCGGGGTTCGTTGCCATGCCTTCGACGCGGGCGATGAACATCGGCCACCGCGGGTCCTCGCGCAGCGCCGCCAGGTCCGGATCGCTCGCGTACTGGCGGACGTCGAGCGTGCCGAGCTGTGCCGCCGTCTCGAGCGACATGAATGCGTCGTCGATGCGTCCGAGCCGCGCCTGCGCGCAGCCGAGGTTGTACGTCGCGGCCGGACGGAAGCCCGGGTAGGCCGCCGCCCGTCGGTGTGCCGCGATCGCCTTCTCGAAGTGACCCGCCGCGTGCAGGCAGTACGCGTGCATGAAACGCGCCTCACCGTCCTTCGGGTTGCTCCGGGCGATGCGTTCATACATCGCCGCCGCGTCGTCGAATCGCCCCTGCACGACGAGCGTCTGCGCGGCCTCGAGCGTCGGCCCGGCTTGGGCGTCCTGCGCGGCGCGCGCGGAGAAAGCGGTCAGGAGGAGGGCGATCGCCGCGAGCGCGGCCAGGTTCTTTTTGCGGATCATCCGGATCATCGCGGGGCTCCTGGGTTCGGTGGGGATCCTAGCGTCTTGAGGCGCAATCCTCCCATTCCTCGTTCGGGGCCGTGCGCAAT
>CAZXBB010000273.1:0-2176 GCA_964638815.1 uncultured Isosphaeraceae bacterium | reverse complement strand
GCGTCGGGCAGCAGGTCGCGCCAGGCACGGATGGCCGCGCGCGCCGCGGGATCGAAGGGATCGAAGTACAGCTCGCACGTCAATGCTTCGCCGGTCGTCGGGTGGAGCCGGAACTCGAACTCGGTGACGACCCCGAAGTTGCCGCCGCCCCCACGCAGGCCCCAGAACAGGTCCGGGTTCTCGGTGGCGGTCGCCCGGACGGTCTCACCGTCAGCCGTGACGACCGTGTACGACTCGACGTTGTCGCAGGCCAGACCGAACTGTCGGGCGAGCCAGCCCATCCCGCCACCCAGCGTCAGCCCGCCGACGCCCGTGTGCGAAACGTTGCCGGCGGTCGTCGCGAGCCCATGCGGCAGCGTCGATCGGTCGAGCGTCCCCAGAAGCGCGCCCCCCTGGACCCTCGCCCGTCGCCGCTCCGGGTCGACCCGGACCTCGCCCATCGGCGTCAGGTCGATCATCAGCCCGCCATCCGGCACCGACAGCCCCAGGACGCCATGCCCGCCGCACTTGACCGCGATCTCGAGGCTCGCGTCGCGGCCATGCCGGATCGCGGCCGCGACGTCGTCCGCCGAGGTGCAGCGGGCGATGAGCGCGGGTCGCCGATCGACCATCGCGTTCCAGATCTGGCGGTGTCCGTCGTAGGTCGCGTCGCCTGGTGCGACCATCTCGCCGGCGAAGCCGGGGATGGTCACGGTGTTCGTCATCGGGCTGCCTCCTCTGACTCGCGTGCGTGCTCACGGACGATACCCGCAGTCGACACGCGCGTCGTGGGCCAGGACCTGCGCATTTTCAAGGGCCAGTCATCGCCTTGACAGGGCGGGTGCATGACGTTGAAGATGCGCCGACATGGATGCACATCTGTTCAGCACATCTGTGCGGGCGGGCGGCCTGGGCGACATCTCTTGAGCGACCTCTCTTGAGCGACTACGAACAGCTCGTCCACGCGAGCCGCCTGTACTACGAGCTCGGTGAGACGCAGAATGCGATCGCGGACCAGCTGGGAGTGACGCGGCCGCAGGTGAGCCGCCTGCTGAAGCGCGCCCGGGCGGAGGGGATCGTCGAGATCCGAATCGTCGACCAGACGGCCGTCGAATCGCCCGCCGCCGACGCCGTTCGCGGCCGGTTCAGCCTGGACGCCGTGCACCTCGCCCCGACCGTGGCCGGCCCCGAGGACCTCACCCGGCGGATGGTCGGCCGGCTCGCGGCCCAGGTCCTTCGCGCCAGGATCCGGGACGGCGGGATCATCGGGATCGGCGATGGGGCGACCGTGGGTGCGGTGGCCGACGCCCTTGACGAGACCGCGATGCCCGTCAGGGCCACGATCGTGCCGTTGGCCGGCGGCTACTGGTCGCCCGGGCCCGAGCGCGAACCCTTCCGCCGCATCGCCGACGCCCTCGGGGCACAGGCACACGGCCTGATGGTGCCTGGGCTGGTCGATGACGCCACGACCAAGCGCGCACTCGAAGCGCACGCGGGCGTGCGTGCCGTCCTGGACCTGTGGGACCGGCTCGATGTCGCGCTCGTCGGCATCGGCGGCCGGGCCTGGGGCGCGGCGTCCGTGGGCGACGAGGTCGCCGCGGAGCTGGAACGGGCCGGTGCCGTCGGCGAGATCCTCATCGCGCCCTTCGACCTCGATGGCGTCTTCGTGTGCCCGGCCCTGCGCGAGCGTGTGCTGGCCTTCGACGCGCGGGCGCTCGGGCGGGTCCCGGTCGCCATCGGCGTCGGGGCGGGGACGAGCAAGGTGCGCCCGGTCCTGGGCGCGCTTCGGGCCGGCGCGATCCGGACGCTCGTGACGGACGTCGCCACCGCCGAGGCGGTCGTGGCTCTCGACGACGAAACGAGCGCCGCATGACCGAGCAGGGCTCCACAACGGCCATCCTGGGCCTGGATCTCGGCACGACCGAGGTCAAGGCCGGTCTCTTCACGCTCGAGGGGCGGTTGCTGGCGATCGCCCGGGCGAGCTATGGCCTCGAGGTCGGGCATGGGCCGGGATGGGCGGAACAGGACCCGGGGGCGTGGTGGTCCGCGGTGGTCGGCGCCGTCCGCGCCCTGCACCCGGTCGAGCCCCTCGACATCGTCGCGATCGGCGTCGATGGGCACGGGCCGACGCTCGCCGCGGTCGACGGTCGTGGCGAGGCCACTCGCCCCGCGATCACGTTCCTCGACACCCGGTCCG
>CAZXBB010000272.1:0-1874 GCA_964638815.1 uncultured Isosphaeraceae bacterium | reverse complement strand
CGGGATTCGCGGCGACGAGCAGACCCATGACGGCGGTGACCCGCTGCGCTACGGCGGCCCCGAACGTCGGGAGCATCGCGGTGACCGTGTCGAACGACAGATGCAGATCGACGGGTGCTGTCATCGTCCAGGCGGACTCCGCCGTGTCACCCGGTGACCGCACGAGCGAGCCGCCCGGTTCGCCGATCGTCAGGGTGAGCGCGTCCGCGGATGCCGGCGACTCGAGAACGGGACCGCCGGGGGCGGGGGTGTCGGGCGCCATGACCAGACGCCGCGCCGAAGCGCGCGAGGCGGGAAGGATGCGCACGTCGAGCCCGCCGTCGTCGATCGTCGCCTCGATATCGAGCGAACCGCGCACGCCCTCCGCCCGCGCGCCGGTGCCGGCGTGCGCAATCGTCAGACCGTCGAAGACGGCGCGCGCGCCGCGGACCCGCGCGCTCCACGAGGTTCGGCCCGACGGACCGGCCGCGTCGCCCGCGGCGCCCTCGACGACGCCGGCGATCTCGACCGGTTCGTCACCGTCGACCTCGACGCCGCGCTCGAGCAACCACGCCCGCATCGCCGGCGTCAGCACCAGGCCGGCCGCCAGATCGGCCGCGAACGTCCACTCGCCGGTGCCCGGGAACGCCTTCGGGAGGCGCACGGTGCCCGACGCGACGAGGTCCCGGACCATCTCGCCGGTCGCCTGCGCGCGAAAGCCGACGGCACCGTCGACGCCCTGCCCTTCGATCTCCAGCACGGCGTCGCGCAGCGTGGTCCCGGCCACCTCGACACGGTCGGCCCGCACGCTCCCCGCGATCGGGCCCGGTCGCAGGCGCGCGTCGATCGTGGCATCGAGCGCGAGCGTGGCGTTGACGAAGGTCAGCGGACCATCGGTCCCCGCAGTGGTCGCCGTGCCGCCCTGCACGTTCAGGCGCGCTCCCGCGCCCTCGCGCACCAGCGACGCCCGAACGTGCAACTGGGTGTCGCCGTCGCCGTCGCCGTGGTCGATGATGACCGTCGCGCCCGGCATGTCGATGCGCCCGAAGCGGTCGAGCACGTCCGCGGGAAGGCCGGCGTCGCGACCGTCGTCCGCGCCGCGGAAGCCCCAGTCGATCACGCCATCCCGGACGCCGACGCGCCACCGCAGGCCGGTGACCGTCACGCGGTCCACGCGTCCCCGCCACAGCATGAGCGGGTCGAACGTGATCTCGGCGAAGTCGGCGCTTAGCCACGGCGTCTCGCCGAGGGCAAGGCCGGCCACGCGCAGCCGCCACGGCGACACCTCGAGAAAACGGTAGCTTGCGGCCGGATCAAGGCTGCGAAGGGCCGCGAGGACCTGCCGGCGCGCGATCGCGGGCAGCACGAGGGTCGCGAACATCACGCCGGAGATCACCAGCGCGAGTCCGGTGATCAGCAGGCGTCGGTGCCATCGCATGCAGGGTCTCTCGGGTTTCGCCCACGGCGGAGGCGAGGCGTGCCTTCCGGGCGATTCTATCCTGTCGCGCCCAGCGCGCGGCCACCGCGGCGATTCGACATGGACGAACGCAACGTGCGCGTCCGCGGACGCTTCCGCCGTATGGACTGGCCTGTCGCCGATGAGCCGGTAGCGCACGTCACCGGGGGCCGGAAGCTCGTGCGCCTGCGCGATCCGGCGGCACGCTCACGGCACGCTCACGACCGGTTCGCAAGGACGATGAGAAGGTCGGTGAAGCCGACGATGTCGTCACCGTCGAGGTCCGCCGGGCAGTCGCCTGTACGGTGCCGACATGCCGAAAGGGGACGACATCGACGCCCGTCTCGTGAACGACGACGCCACTCTTGTGGTGCAGGCGCCCCCGCCTGCACCCGGACCGACACCCACGCCCGGTGCAGGCGAGGGCGCCTGCACCACA
>CAZXBB010000271.1:0-10983 GCA_964638815.1 uncultured Isosphaeraceae bacterium | reverse complement strand
GGTCCTTGGCTCGGCAAGGGCCGGGTGGTGTACGAAGTTCCGAAGCCGTCGTTCCATTGGCACCCCACCCGGCCCTGTCAGAGCACAGGACCGGGGCACACCGGAACCGCGATGCCGCGGCCTTGGCTCCGCGAGGCTGTGTGCCCCGGTCCTTGGCTCGGCAAGGGCCGGGTGGTGTACGAAGTTCCGAAGCCGTCGTTCCATTGGCACCCCACCCGGCCCTGTCAGAGCACAGGACCGGGGCACACCGGAACCGCGGCTCAGGGCGGGCACGGTCCCCACAGACCGAGGATCTCGAGGAGGTCGCCGAAGTCCGTCTCGCCGCTGACGTCGAGATCCGTCGGACACGGCTCCGGACCCTCGAGCGGGCACAGCCTCAGGTCGTCGTAGAAGACCGCGCTCGAGCCGTTGGCGAAGAGGTTGACCGCCGCGATGTCGATCGCGCCGCCGCCGCTCGCGCCCTCGGACCAGCTCTTCGTGAGCAGGTGCTCGTCGTCGTAGAAGACGCGCTGCGTGTCGGCGTCGAGGTCGATGACGACGCGGATTTCGACCCACCGGTTGCGCGCGAGCGGCAGCGGCACGCCCGCGCCGTCGAGGTCGGACACAGTGTCGTTGCTGCCGTCCATGACGACCTGGAGCGACCAGTTCGCGTCCGCCGAGGACGTGTAGGTGTTGAGCATGATGAACGCGGTCGTTCCGGTGAACGTGGTGCGCACGTACTGGTAGGTCGTGAACACCCAGACGCCGGAGTCGAACCCGTTGAACGTGCGCACCATGTCGTCGGGCCCCTGGATGCGGAGCGAGTTCGCGGCGCTGCGCGAACGCGCGTCGCTCACGATCGCCATGCCGGCGCCGGGCACGAAGTCCCACGGCTGCCACGAGTCATTCGGCGGGCACGCCGGGAAGCAGGGCTGCTGCGGGATGAGCGTCTTGCCCGGGAGGTAATCGTCGAAGTCCTCGTCGTAGGGACACCGGGGGCAGTCGCCCCAGTTCGAGAGGACCCGGAGGATGTCGCCGAAGTCGCGCGCGCCGCTCTCGTCGAGGTCGCCGGGGCAGGGGTTGATGAACGACACCCCGCGCAGATCGACGGTGTAGCGGCCGTCGTCGCCCTCGCCGCCCCAGTCCTCGATCGGGGCCATGCCGCCCGCGCCGTCCGGCCCGGAGACCTCGAAGCCGGGGCCGAAATCGAAGATGGCTTCGCCGGTCGTCGACAGCGGGACGTGGCCCCCGGCCGGACCGGCGGGGGAGATGACCAGATCGAACGGACCGCACTGACCGGGGCCCCCCCCTTCGACGGTGACGTAGTAGTCGCCGGCCGGGAGCGTGAGCGTCAGCTCTGAGGCGGGCTGGCACGCGTTGTCGTCCGAGGCGATCACCACGTTGCAGCAGTCGTCACCGACGAACAGCTCCGTGTCCCACTCCGCGCCGCAGACGGAGAAGGTCCAGTCGCCCTGGAAGGGGATCGTCACCTGGACGCTCACGTCCTTGGTCGGGCGCAGGCTGCACAGGTTCATCTCGGGACAGGTGTCGCCATGGATCAGCACGGGCGCGATGAACGGTCCGAAGCACGGGCCGTCGGTCGGCCCGTCCAGGCGGACGCGGCGGATCGCCGCCGGCCGTTCGTCACCGGCGCGGGCGACCGGTGGCGCCTGCCCGCTGATCGCCAGGTGGTAGAGACCGGGCTGCGTGATCTGGATCATCGTTCCGTCGGTTGACTCGTTGAGCAGCAGCGCGCCGTCGAAGCCGAGGCCGACGCCGTTGTTGCCGAGCAGACCGAGGCCTTCGACGCCGCCGCCAGGATCGCCCGGACCGCTGAAGAGCCAGAGCTGCGGCAGCGCGTCCGGGCCGGCGCTGCCGGTGACGATCCGCGCCCGGAAATTCAGGGGATCGGTGATGTTGATGAGGAACATGTCCTCGAAGTCGTCGGCGGCGACGCCCGGGCCCCCGAGCGTGCCGTGCAGGTGCTCGAGCGGTCCGTTGCCTCCGATGGTCTGCTGCGACTCCCCGGTGTTCTGCCCCGCGTCCTTCATCTCGCAGTAGTCGGGACGGGCGCTCGCGAACGCTGCGGGAAGCAGCATGGCGAAGAGGGCGACGAGTGCGGCGGGGGTGCGGGGGATGGCGGGGGTGCGGGGGATGGCGGCAGAGGCGGGGGTGGTGAAGTTACGCATGCATCAGGCTCCGGGGCCTCGTCCGGGCGGGACGAAGGACGTTGCGCGGTCGGGCAGGGCCCGGCGTTCAGGAGACTCGCCCATCTCGTTTCACGCGCCGGCGGGGGCGGCGGTTCGGGCGGCGGAGATACCCCGCCCCGGCACGGCCGCGCGCTCGGACGCCAGAAGTCAGCTTACTCCCTCGGCGGGCCGAGACGAACACTTTTTGACGCTCGTTGGCCGCGGCGGCGACGTCCTGCGGCAAGTCGTTGCTGGATATGACTTTGCGGGAATGTCCGTCGCTCAATCCGTGCGGCCTTTGACGATGATCATCGTCCGGTCGTCGTCCGCGGGGCGGCCGGCACAGAAGTCATCGACCGACTGGCGCACCGCGGTCATGATCCCGGCCGCCGACCCGGCGGCGGCGGCGGCGATCGCCTCCCGCACCCGATCCGCTCCGAACTGCTCGGACCTGTAGTTCAGCGCCTCGAAGATGCCGTCGGAGATGATCGCGAAGACGTCGCCGGGCTCGAGCGTGGTGACGCTCGAGATCTCGACCTCAAGGTCGTCGAGAATCCCGAGCGGCACCGTGTCCACCTCGACCTCGACGAACGTGCCGTGCACGGCGCGGTAGTGCAGGAGCGGGCCCTGGCCAGCGCTGAAGCTGGTGAGCGTGCGGCGATCGGTGTCCAGCTCGCCCAGCCATGTGGTGATGAAGCGCCCCGGCGGGAGGTCGTGGCAGAGCTGCCGGTTCATGTGGATCGCGATCTCGCGCAGACCGGCGTTCATGCGGACCGCCATCCGGAGCATCGAGCGCACCTGCGTGACCGACAGCGCCGGCCCGACGCCGTGCCCGGTGGCGTCCGCGAGCAGCAGGATCGCGCGCCGCGGATGCGCCTCGCCGGTCGGCGCGCCGAGCGTCTCGGCGCAGTCGGTCTCGAAGCTGACGACGTCGTACGCGTCGCCGCCGGTCTGCTCCGCAGGCTCGGTCCACGCCACGACTTCGAAGTGGTCGAGCTCCGGCAGGTTGCGCGGGAAGCTGCTCTGCTGGATTTCGCGCGCGAGCTGGAGATCGCGCTCGAGCTTCTCCCGCACGAGCCGATCCTCGATGAGCCGCCCGCGCTTCATCGCGACCGCCGCCTGCGCCGCCAGCGCGGTGGCGATCTCCTCGTCGTACGCGGTGAAGGCGCCGCCGCCGCGCTTGTTGAGCACCTGGGCGACGCCGATGAGGTCGCGGGCGTATCCCTCGAGCGGGATCGTCAGGAGCGAGCGTGTTCTGTACCCGGTCTTCCGGTCCACCGCCGCGTTGAATCGCGGGTCCTCGTGGGCGTCGGGAACGTTGATGATCTCGCGCGTGCGCGCCGCCTCGCCGGCGAGCCCGGCGCTGACCGGGAACCGGATCTCGCCCGGCGCGTCGTCGCCCCCGCTGAGGCCGTGGGACACGGTGCTGAACAGCTCCCCGGCGCCGGCGTCGTACTCGAACACCGTCGCCCTTTCGGCATCGAGCAGATCGCGCATCGCATCGATGATGACGGTCAGGATCTGCTCGAGATCCGCCGACGCGCTCAGCTCGCGGGCGATCGCCAGCAGCCGCTGCAACGCGTCGTGACGGAGCTTTTCGACCGACCGGGTCATCGGACGCCTTTCCGGGAATGGCGTAACGTACGGGGACCGGCCACCGAAGGCCAGTGACGAGGAGGATCGCCGTGGTGTTTCTTCGCATCCTGACAGGCCTCGCGGGCGCGGGCGCGGCGGTGTTCGTGTCCGCGTCCGTGTCGGCGTCCGTGTCTGCGTCCGTGTCGGCGTCCGTGTCGGTGTCCGCGACCGCGCCCGCGTCCGTGTCCGCGCCCGCGTCCGCGTCGGCAGGCGCGTCCGTGCCCGCGTCCGTGTCCGCGCCGCTCACGCTCGAGGTGATCATGGCGGACCCGGACTGGATCGGGCGTCCGCCGGAGCGTCCCTACTGGTCGGACGACTGCCGCGCCGTCTACTACGAGCAGAAGCGCGAGGGGGCGGCCGAGCGCGACCTCTTTCGTGTGCTGCGGACGGGTGGCGCCCGGGCGCCGATCGCCGACGAGGAGCGCGGGACCGCGGACCAGCGCGGCGGAACGTATACGCGTGACCGGCGCCGGAAGGCCTTCGTGCGCGCCGGCGATCTTTACGTGAAGGATCTCGAGACGGGCGAGCTGCGTCAGCTCACGCGCAGCACGGCCGGCGTGCAGGACCCGTCGTTCACCGCCGACGAGCGAGCGATCACCTTCACGCGTGGCGAGCGCGTCCTCGTCCGCGACCTGGAGACGGGTCTCGAGTGGCAGCCCGCGGATCTTCGCACCGCGGACGATCCGGACGAGAAGAAGGACGACGACGACGACGACGATTCGTATCTCGACGCGCAGCAGGAACGCCTCTTCGAGATCGTGCGGGCGAGGAAGGACCGGGAGGAAGCCGCGAAGCAACGCGCTCGGGAGCAGCACGAGCGCGACGCGCTGCGGGTCCCGCGGCCCTGGTACCTCGGCGCGAAGGTGGAGATCCGGGAGCAGGTCATCTCGCCGCGTCTCGACGTGCTCCTCGTCCGCCTCGTGCCGACCGGCGGGACGGAGGGGCGTCGCGACGCCATGCCGGAGTTCGTCACGGACGACGGCTACGTCGAAACGCGATCGGTGCGCACGAAGGTGGGCACGGACAAGCCGAAAGGCGAGCAGCTCGTCCTGCTGGACCTTGCGACGCGCGAGCGACACGACATCGACACCTCCGGGCTGCCCGGTATAGACGAGGACCCGCTCGCCGCACTGCGGGCCGACACGGACACGGACACGGACACGGACACGGACACGGAGACGGAGACGGACACGGACACGGACACGCCCGCGCACACGGCCGCGCACACGCCCGCGCACACGCCCGCGCACACGCCCGCGCACACGCCCGCGCACACGTCCGCGCACACGGCCGCGCACACGCCCGCGCACACGCCCGCGCACACGGCCGCGCACACGGCCGCGCACACGGCCGCGCACACGCCCGCGCACACGGCCGCGCACACGGCCGCGCACACGGACGCGCACACGGCCTCGCACACGGCCGCGCACACGGACGCGCACACGCCCGCGCACACGCACACGCACACGAACGCGCACACGGACGCGAACACGCACTCGGACACGCCCGCGCACACGAACGCGCAAACGACCACAGACACAGACACGCCCACGAACGCAGACCCGCCCCCTCCCGCAAACTCGGAAGCCGCCCCAAAACCCCGTCCCGTGCGTTTCGGTCGCATGGCGTTCTCGCGCGACGGCCGGCATGCCGTGGTGACGTGCTCCTCGTTCGACAACAAGGACCTCTGGATCGCGCGGGTGGACCTTGCGTCCGCGACGCTCGTGCCCGTGCGGCGGCTGCACGACGACGCCTGGATCAACCGGCGCTTCGCCGAGCTCGGCTGGATGCCGGACGACCGCACGCTGTACTTCACGAGCGAGGAGAGCGGCTCCGCGCACGTCTACGTGCACGATGTCGGGACGGGGGCGACGCGCCAGCTCACCGAGGGGGCCTTCGAGGTATCCGGCGTGCGGCCCGATCACGCGGGAGTGCACCTCTACTTCCGGGCGAACAGGGAGCACCCGGGGATCTACGAGATGTACCGTGTGAACGTCGCGACGGGCGACCTCGAGCAGCTCACCGCGATGGGCGGCGTGAACCGCGGCTACCTCTCGCCCGACGAGCGTCACCTGCTCGTCGAGCACTCGACGACGACGCGTCCGCCCGATCTCTCCGTGCAGCCGAACGAGCCCGGCGGGTCGGCGCAGGCCGTCCGGATCACCGAAACGGTCAGCGACGCCTTCGCGGCGATCGCGTGGGTCGAACCGCGCGTCGTCGAGGTGCCGTCGCGTCACGGTCGCCCGATCCACGCGCGGCTCTATCTTCCGCCCGACGGCGTGACGGACCCGGGCGGGAAACGGCCGGCCGTCCTGTTCGTGCACGGCGCGGGCTATCTCCAGAACGCGCACCACGGATGGTCGCGGTACTTCCGCGAGTTCATGTTCCACTGCCTGCTGGCGCGGCGCGGCTACGTCGTGCTCGACATGGATTACCGCGCGAGCGCCGGCTACGGCCGCGACTGGCGCACGGCGATCCACCGCCGGATGGGCGAGCCGGAGCTGGAGGACCTCGCCGACGGCGTCGCGTGGCTCGCGGAGACCCAGGGCGTCGATCCCGACCGCGTCGGCGTGTACGGCGGATCGTACGGCGGCTTCCTCACGCTGATGGCGCTGTTCCGCGCGCCCGACCTCTTCGCCTGCGGGGCCGCACTGCGACCGGTGACCGACTGGGCACATTACAACCACGGCTACACGGCGAACATCCTTCACACGCCGGACATCGACCCGGCCGCCTACGAGGCGAGCTCCCCGATCGAGTTCGCCGGGGGGCTCGCCGCGCCGCTGCTCATCTGCCACGGCATGCTCGACGACAATGTTCTCTTCCAGGACACGGTGCGTCTCGCGCAGCGTCTGATCGAGCTGGGCAAGGAGGACTGGGAAATCGCGATCTACCCGGTCGAGCCGCACGCGTTCCGGGAACCGTCGAGCTGGCTGGACGAGTACCGGCGGATCCTGAAGCTGTTCGAGACGAACCTGCGCGAGTGAGCGGGCTAGCCCGCCGCCGCGTCGCACCTGGCAGCCGGGCACAGCGCCGAGCTCATCACCGTCACGGCCTCGCCGCCGAGGATCACGCGGTCGCCCGCCACGCGCACGTGGACGGCGCCGCCGCGTCGCGACGCCTGGAACGCCGTGAGCTCGTCGCGGCCGAGACGCGACGCCCAGAACGGACCGAGGCAGCAATGCGCGGATCCGGTAACCGGGTCCTCGTCGATGCCGAACGACGGGGCGAAGTATCGCGAGACGAAGTCGTACGCGGAGTCGTCGGCGCGGCTGGTCACGATCACGCCGTGCGGCGCGAGGCGGGCGAGCGCGCGAAAGTCCGGAGCGAGTCCGCGCACCGTCGCCTCGTCCGGAAACGACGCGATGTAGTTGATGCGGCTTCGCTCGACCTCGTCGGGCACGGCGCCGAGGGCCGCGGCGAACCCGCCGGGCGCGGCGCAGGACGAGGACGGGTCGGCCGGGAAGTCCATCCGGATGCGGTCCGGCCCCTTCGTCGCGGTCAGCGGACCGCTCAGCGTGTGGAAGACCGCGGGGGAGTCGGGGCGGAGGCGTGCCGTTTCCCACAGCACGTGGGCCGAAGCGAGGGTCGCGTGGCCGCACAGGTCCACCTCCATCGCGGGCGTGAACCACCGCAGGTCGAACGCCCCGTCCGGGCGGGCGCGGACGAAGGCGGTCTCGGACAGGTTCATCTCCGCGGCGACGGCCTGCATCCACGCGTCGTCCGCCGGGCCGTCGAGGAGGCAGACCGCGGCCGGGTTTCCGGCGAACGGCACCGCGGTGAAGCTGTCCACGTGGTAGAGCATGTGTCGCGTCCTTTCCCGTCCCGGCCCTCGCTTATCACGGCCGGTCCGTCCCAGATATTGATATCGGACGTTGCACCTCCGCGGCGGCCGCGCCGCGAAACGCGGCGGCGGACACCGCTCGACGTCCCCGGCTGTGAAGCTGGGAAACCTGGCAGCCCGTTTGAAGAACTGCAACAGTGCTGCCAAAGTTAACCTGGGGCCATAGTGAGGTTTGGAACGCGGCATCGCTCCCCCTGTTCGTGCGACAATCCGCCCCGAATCTCCTTGCACCCCCTCCGGATCCGCCGTAAGTTTGCGGCGGAGAAGCGGGCATTGTTCCACCGGCGCCGTCTGTGCGTACGGGGAAGGATGTCCCAGGCAGAAGAAAGATCCAAGGGCAGTGTGAGAAGCTGCCCGAGGGAGAAGAGGGAGACTCATGTCGAAGTACGCGGGCGCTATCCTCGCCGGAGCTGCGATGGCTGTTGTTGCCGTGCCATGTCAGGCCGAGCTGATCGGAATCACACTTGACGACTTTCCGGACATCGCGTCGTTCTTCATCGACGTCGTGTACGACGCAAGCGTCCCGGGCGACAACGGCCAGCTCGTCGCGGACGGGTTCGCGATCCAGTACGACCCGGACGGCGATCCCGTGGGCGATCCGATCGTCAACGGCACCTTCGACATGTTCATCAGCATCAACAAGCTGACCGGCGAGGCCGACTCGGGCGAGATCACGATCGGCGGTGACGTCAACGGCTTCGGCTCGACGCTCATCACCGGCGTGCTCGACGACTTCGGGTTCCTCGACGGCGGCGGGAACCTGCTCGACGCGCTGTTCACCGTGACCGGCGGCGACCTCGCTCCGGACTGGGGCGGCAACGGTCAGTCGTTCGGCGTCATCCTCAACGTGGGCGGCGACGGCTACACGGGCGACTTCTCGCTTTCTTTCGACAATCTCATCAACGGAGTTCCCGGCACGGGCCGTGGCATCTCCGACGCCGCGCCTGTCGGCCTGCCGGGTCCTTCGGCCCTGGCGCTGCTCGCGTGCGCGGGGCTCTGCGGGCGTCACCGGCGGCGGCGCATCATCTGATGGAAAGAGGCAGTCGGATCTCCGAGGAGGCGGTCCGACAACTGGCCGAAAAGACAGGCTCGAAGCGCCCGGATCGCGTGACCGGAGTCGGACGCTTCACTCATGGAAGGAGCGGCGTGTTGCGCGCCCAGGCGATGTCACTTTCTGAAGTTCGTCCGCACGCCGCACGATGCGGTTGCTGTCGCACGACCACGACCACCTGCACCTGTCCGTGCCGCCGCGGGCGGACCCTTGTCATTGCAAGAGACCAACACTGACCTGACGCCCTGACCGGACGTCAGGTCGCTTTGTTTCGCTGGAGGAAGATCGATGAACCGGAAGCTCGCCCTCACGACCGGACTCGCCGCGCTGACCTGTTTCGCAGGCAGCGCGTCGGCGGACCTGCTCGGGATCACCCCCGATTTTCCGCTGATGGTGTACAACAACATGGGGACGACGTCGTACGACGCGTCCACATTCGAGTACCGCCTCGAGGCGCAACCGCTCTCCATCCGCTTCACGACGCAGACGCCGCCGCGGGCGGTGATGCCGACCGGAGCGGGCGAAACCCGCCTCCTGCGTCTGCGTATCCTCGTGGACAACAACGGCAAGCTGCTCGGCGGCGTCGCGGGTCCGGACCTGCTCATCGTGGGCGAGGTGGACGCGGACGGCGACGGAACGATCGACTACGACGGCAACCTGCTCACAGGCGACATCATCGCCTTCGGCTTCGAGGACGGTCCCGGGGCGAGCACCAACGGGGGCTCCGGCATCGGCGGGGTCGGAATGGGGGCCGCGACGTTCGAGGGCGACATCGATCCCGGCTTCGCGCTGATCAACATCGACGAGAAGACCGGCGAGGCGCGCTTCGAGGGCGGCACGGACACCTTCGACTTCCGCTTCCGCCTGACCGGCGGCAGCATGGCTCCGCTCTACGGCGGCGACGACATCGGTGTGACCAACACGAGCGAGGCCTCGACGTTCGAGACTTTCGCGCAGAGCTTCGGCGGCCAGGCGAAGGGCAACGTCGGTCCGATCCCCCCGATCGGCGCCTGCTGTCAGCCCGACGGGACGTGTGACGACGGGATCTCGCAGGAGGTGTGCGAGGCCAGCGGCGGCGTCTACGGCGGCGACGAGAGCATCTGCGACTCGACCGAGTGTCCCGGCGCGTGCTGCCTGCCGAGCGAGAGCTGCGTCTTCGCGACCCGCACCGACTGCGCCCAGATGGGCGGGCAGTTCCTCGGCCAAGCGATCTCGTGCGAGGGCGTGGACTGCCGCGTCAACGGCGCATGCTGCTTCCCGGACGGCGAATGCGTGTTCATGACGCAGGAGAACTGCCTTGAGGGCGGCGGCCTGTTCCAGGGGCTCGGCGTGCCGTGCTCCGCGGAGCTCTGCCCCGATCCCGAGGGCGCGTGCTGCTTCGACGACGGCTCCTGCGCCGTGCTCGGCGAGGTCGAGTGCGTCGAGCAAGGCGGCATGTACCAGGGCGACGACACGGTGTGCGCCCCGGGCCTCTGCGCGGATCCGATGGGCGCATGCTGCCTCGAAGGCGAGTGCACCGTGCGGACGCAGATCGACTGCGAGAAGACCGGCGGCGCATACCAGGGTGACTTCACGACCTGCGAGCAGGTCGAATGCCCGCCGGTGAAGGGCGCCTGCTGTTTCGAGGACACGACCTGTCTCGTCCAGACGCACGACGAGTGCGTTGCGCAGGGCGGCATCTACAAGGGCGACGATACCGTCTGCGCGCCGGGTTTCTGCGGCACGCCGATCGGGGCGTGCTGTCTCGACGGCGAATGCACGGAGACGACGCAGGCCGAGTGCGTCAGCAGCGGCGGCGCGTACCAGGGCCACTTCACGCCGTGCCAGGGGGCCGACTGTCCGGTGACCAAGGGCGCGTGCTGCTTCGACGACGGCTCGTGCACCGTGCTGACGGAAGGTGCGTGCGAAGAGCAGGCCGGCGTCTACCAGGGCGACGGGACCATCTGCCAGCCGAACGAGTGTCCGCCCCCGACGGGCGCCTGCTGCTTCGAGGGCGGTGACTGCAACGACCTGACGCAGGCGGAATGCGTCGGTGAGGGCGGGTCCTACCAGGGGAACGCCACGTCGTGCGAGACGACCGAGTGCCCGGCGACGAAGGGCGCGTGCTGCTTCGACGACGGCTCGTGCGCCGTCCAGACCGAGGGCGCGTGCGAAGAGCTCGGCGGCACCTACCAGGGCGACGAAACGATCTGCGCGCCGCAGACGTGCGATCCGGCGACGGGCGCGTGTTGTCTCGACGGCGAATGCACGGAGACGACGCAGGCCGACTGCGTGGCCAGCGGCGG
>CAZXBB010000270.1:0-5737 GCA_964638815.1 uncultured Isosphaeraceae bacterium | reverse complement strand
TGCGACGACGCGGTCAGCGCCGTCAGCGCGATCACAGCGGCAGCGCCGCAAAATCTCTCTCGCATGGTTCTCTCTCTTCTTCTTCTCGCGACGTGTCGGCGGCGAGCACGTCCCGAAGCGGACGCGCAAAGGCTACCGCGGTCCGCGCTGTGCGGCAAGGGGAATTCGCCGCTCCGCGCGGGGAGAAAGAACGGGCGAACCCGTCCCCGCGAGAAAACCGGACACGGATGTCCGATGAACCGGCGGACCTATCTCCCGAACTTCGGTTGCCACCCCTCCGCAAGCCGCCAGCACCGGTGGATCTTCCGGTTCCGGAAGTCCTCCGGCACCGAGCGGTGCGTGATCTCCTGCGCGCCGAAGTCCGGCGGCACCTGCGCGAAGTCGAGGTCGAAGCCCCGGGCGTTCGTCGAGAAGAACACCTCGCCGCCCGGAGCGACGAAACGCGCGACGTTCGCGAGGAGCTCCGGGTAGTCGCGCTCGACGGCGAACGAGCCGGCCCTCATGCGCTTCGAGTTCGAGAACGTCGGCGGGTCGCAGATCACGATGTCGTACCGCTCCTCCGCCGCTTCCGCCCGCGCCCCCCGCGCCCCCCCCGCCCCCCCGCGCCCCCCGCGCCGGCGCCGGGCCCGCCTCCAGCCACTCGAGACAGTCCGCCTGCACCGTCACGTGGTCCGCATCCGGCGCGAGCCCGTTGTGTGCAAGGTTCCGCTCGAACCAGTCCAGGTACGTGCGCGACATGTCCACGGTGGTCGTCCGCGCGGCGCCGCCGGCGCGGGCGTGCACCGTGAAGGCCCCCGTGTACGCGAACAAGTTGAGCACGCGCTTGCCCGCGGCCCGCTCGCGCACGGCCAGGCGGGTGGGTCGGTGATCGAGGAAGAGCCCGACGTCCAGGTAATCCGTCAGGTTGATCTCGAACCGCGCGCCGTGCTCGGCGACCAGCTTCACGACGCCGCGCGTGTCGATCCGCTCGTACTGCTCGCGACCGCCGGCCTCGGCGTCGCGCTGCCGGCCGCGGTGCTTCACGTGCAGCCGTTCGCGGGAGATCGCGAGACCGGCGAGGATCTCGGCCTCCGCCTCCTGCCGGTACGCGCGCGTCTTCTCGCCGGTGTCGTCCCGCGTCCGGTCGTGGAACCACGCAATCGCGTCGCCGTCGTGCGCGAGGTCGGCCGCGTCGAAGTCGGCGTACCAGTCGATCACGATCGGGAAGTCGGGGATGTCCCGCTCGTAGAGCCGGAAGCAGCCGATGCCCTGCCGGCGCGCCCACCTGGCGAGATGACGTATGCGCTTGGTGAGACGCTGGGCCAGCATCGTGGCGAGGATACCGATGTCGCGTGTCCGGCGTGCGAGCGCGGCGTGCGAGAGACGAGGCCGTTCGCAAGGGCGGCCGGATACCCGTTACGGGCGCCCGGACGCCGCCGCGCCGCCCACGCCATCATCCAGCACCCAGTACCGGAGCTTGTCCGTCCCGAACGTCCACGAGCACGCGATGATCTCCGGGCGGCCGTCCCCGTCGAGGTCCGCGACGTCCACGCCGTGGGCCGCGAAGCCGGGCGCGACGTTGACGGTGCGGAAGCCGCCGGCGCCGTCGTTGTAGTACGCCCGGACCGCGCGCTGCGGACCGAACCGCTCGTGGGCGGGCGGGGGCGGAGAGAAATGCGTGCCGCTGACCAGGTCGACGAACCCGTCGCCGTCGAGGTCGGCCGCGACGAGGCTCTGGTCGCCGCTCGCGCCGCCGGAGAAGTCGTCGATCACGTGGTCAACGGACCAGGCGGTGCCTTCCGCGTTCAGTCGCCGGTGCCAGCGCACGACGTGGTTGCCGAAGAGGCCGTACGTCGAGGTGACGACGTCGAGCCCGCCGTCGCCGTCGATGTCCGCGACCGCCTGCGTGAACACGCCGTTGTACTCCGGTCCGCCGGCGACGTGCACGTACTCGAACGCCTCCGCGCCGCTGCGGCCGGGACCCGCGCCCGTGTTGCGGAACCAGTAATGGTTGTTCGTTCCGACCCAGTCCCACGCCGTCGATGCGACGACGTCGATGCGTCCGTCGCCGTCGAAATCGACCGGCGTCACGGCGCTCGCGCCCTCGACGCCGTCCGGCGCCGTCAGCGTTACGACGGCCGGATCGTCCTGCCACCCCTGCCCGAGCATCGCGCCGGTTCCGTCCGCGTTGGGCAGGATCACGATCCCGCGGTCGTCGTAGACGAACGCGACGACGAGGTCGTTGTCACCGTCGCCGTCGAAGTCCGCGATGCCGAGCGACTGCGGATCCATGTCGTCGTGACGCAGCACGAGCCGCTCGACGAACGACGGCGTCGCCGGATCGGCGGTCGGCGTGTTCTCGTACCAGAAGACCTCGTCCGTCGCGCGGCTCGCGCCGACCAGGTCGGGCCGGCCGTCGCCGTTCAGATCGCCCGCCCGCACCGTGAACGCCGCGTTGACGAACCCGATGTCGCGCCGCGGGCCCCACTGGTGGTCGCCCAGGTTGGCCCACCACGCAAAGCGATCGTGCACGTAGTCCGCGACGACCAGGTCCGGCCGTCCGTCCCCGTTCAGGTCCGCCACGGTGACGGCGGCGCCCGTCCCGAGATCGGCGACGTCGATCTCGCGCGACTGCCCTCGCGCGGAGGCGGCGCAGAGCGCGACGAAGACGACCGGGAGGACACCCCTGCTTCCGATGCCGGCGCAAGTACGTTCCACAGGTGAGCCTCCCGAATGTTTGAATTGTGTTCAGATCTCGCTGCTTATCGGTCAGGTCTCCATGGATCGTGAGGAACAGGGCGAATCACACGCAGGACCCGTCAGATCGAACTGCGCAACGTCTGCGCGACGGGTCGCGAGCGCGACCAGCCGGAACTGGCTCGCGGCGCAGACAAACGCGCCGGCACACGTCCTGTTCGTGAAGGCGTCTGCGCGCTATCCGGTCAGGGGCAGGGTCCCCAGTCCGCCAGGATCCGCAGCACATCGCTGAAGCCCGCGTCGCCGCTGTCGTCAACGTCCTCCGGACAACCCTCGCACGGTCCCCATTGCCCGAGCACGCGCAGCACGTCGCCGAATCCCACGTCGCGGTTGCCGTCGACGTCCGCGGGACAATCGATCACGCCGTCGCAAACGATCACCATCGTGCCCGTGCCGGAGGTGTTGAAGCCGCCGACGCGCACGAGGTACACGGTGTCGGACTTGACTTCGAACGACGTCTCGGAACGCAGCCCGCTCGTACCGCACGCGTCGTCGTTGCACGCGACGATGCTCCCCGGACAGTTGCCGTCGCCGTAGACCGCCAGACGCGTATCGAACGAGCTGCCGCAGAGGCTCACCGTCGCCGTGCCCGTGCACGGCGCCGTGTAGGCGTACCAGATGTCGTTGACGAACGAGAGCCCGAAGCCCTCGTTGCACGCGGCCGGAAGCATGGGGCCGTCCGTCGTCGCGCCGCCCGTGTCGAACGGCGTGCTGCCGTCGCCGACCGCGATCGCGTCCGCGCAGTCGTCGTTCTCCGGACCGCCGCCGCCGACGCCCTCGAGGCAGTTGCGGCTGTCGCGGTGAGCGATGATCGTGTTGATCGACTGCTGCGAGAACTCGTTCGCGCACGTGATGCCCGGGTTCATGGTGTGGTCCGGACAGGCGCAATGCTCGGCATCCCAGTTGTGCCCGAGCTCGTGCGCACTGAGATCCGTCGCGCATGCGAAGATGCCGTTGAAGTCCGACTCGACGACGCTGTAGGCGAGGGACAAGTCGCAGATGACACCGATGAAGGCGATCCCGATGATGTCTTCCTGGAGGATCTTGCCGGTGAAGAGGTGCGCCACGTCGCGCGCGATGCCTCCGTGGTTGGCGTTCCACTGGTTCCGGAACTGCATGATGAGCGTGTTGGCGTTCGAGCTCGTGTAGACCTGGCTCGTGCGCACCAGGATCGTCGTGATGCGGTGCGTGATCCGGACGTCGCGCTCGTACTGGACGTTCACCTGGTTGATCACGGCGTGGATGCGGTCCTCGACGGCCTGCGTCGATCCATAATCCTGGAAGTAGTCGAAGTCGGCGTCGCAGGCGAGCTCGGCCTCGACGATCTCGCCGGTCCCCGCGGCGGCGACCCGGGGCGCGGCCGTCGCTTCGCCGGCGACGTGCCGCGCCGCGGTCGCGCACACCCCCGCAGTGGCGAGGACGTCCGCATCCGCGTACACGACGTGCAGCCCCGCGAGATCGTCCCGCTCCGGGAAATGACGCGCGATCGGCTCGATCCAGTGCGCGCGGCCGCCGGGGCGCGCGACCCATGCGAAGAGACCCTCGTCGAGGACCGACGCGGCGACGACGCTGCCGGGCGTCCCGATCACTTCCCCGCGGTACGTGCGCTCCGGGGCGGGCGTCACCGGGCGCGGCTCGCCGTCGGCGCCGACTGTGCACACCCGGTAGCCGTCGGCCCGCAGGGAGACCGGCACGAGGTCGAGCGTCAGCAGCTCACCCTCGACGGCGACGACGGCCTCCCTCCGCTCCCGCCTGGCGGGATCGACGGCCAGCCGGACGACGGCGCTCTTCACCAGCCCGAGCTTCGCGTTGACCTCCGCCGCCGACGGCGGCGCCGCCGGAGCCGCGGTGGCAACGGGCGCGAGGAGGGCGAGAGCGGCGGCGAACGCCGCGACGGCGAGATGTCGAAGATGCATGCGGCCTCCAGTGAGCGCTCCGTATGGCGGCTCGTCCATACAAGATAACGCGCGATCGCGGCCCGGGTGGTCCCGCGCTGGGCCTCCGCGACGCGGTCAGCCGCCCGCCCACCATGCCGGACGGCGGGCCCCTTTCACGAGATCGCCGCGGTCGTGATTACCGGAATCATCGTCGCCACCATCACCGCGGATCGCATCGCCTCCACCGCCTGCTTCGTAGCCTCGCCGGTCAGCTCGCCGCTGACGATCTGCCCGATGCGGTCGCCGCGCGTCTTGAGCTCGTTCCTGTCGAAGACGAACCGGAGCAGCTCCGCCCCGTTCGCGACCGAGATCAGGATGGCGGTCATCGGATCGACTGCGGCGTCGTCCTGGAAGATCGCGCGACGCATGCGCTCGATGATGATCCGCTCGGGCGCGGGATCGATCTCCGGGTACGTCTTCTGCGTGAAGACGAGCAGGACGCTCTTCTCGTCGGCGCGCAGCACGCCGCGCCGGCAGAGCCGGCGCGCGACGCGGTGCTTCAGGTCGGCGAGTTGCGCGAACCGGGAGACCCACTCCTCGAGCTTCCGCGGCTTGCTCGTCGCGATTCGCCCGAGACACTCGTCCAGCAGCTCGTCGCCCGTCGGCGTCTCGTTCACGACGCGGGCGGTCTTCTTCGTGCCGTCCTCGTCGACGACGACGCGCTGATCGAGCAGCAGCCCGGCCAGGATCGCCCCGCCGAGCGCATGACGGTAGTTGGCGCCGAACTCAACGGTGCCCTCCTGGTCGCGGAGGACGAGCAGCATGATCTGTTCGTGCAGCGAGAGGTCGTCCGGGGTCGTCATTGCCTGATGGTAGCAACGCCCGCGGCGGCCCGGTCCGGATCGGGATCTGGGGCGACGACGGGGGAGCGAGCGTCCGCCGTCAATCCGCGCGAAGCGCCGACTCGTGATCATCGCGGTCTTCGAGGAGCGCCGCCATCCGGTGCGGGTGCGGGTGCGGGCGCGGGTGCGGGCGCGGGCGCGGGGCGCGGGCGCGGGCGCGGGCGCGGGCGCGGGCGCGGGCGCGGGCGCGGGCGCGGGCGCGGGTGCGGGCGCGGGCGCGGG
>CAZXBB010000269.1:0-25641 GCA_964638815.1 uncultured Isosphaeraceae bacterium | reverse complement strand
GCCTTTCCCCTTCACGACGTCATCCCCGTGAACATCTCGTGCGCAAAGTCCATCATCCGCGCCGCGATCCATCCCAGCAGGAAGATCGCGACCACGATCATCACGATGATCTTCGGAACGAAGGTGAGCGTCTGCTCCTGGATCTGCGTGACGGCCTGGAACAGGCTGATGATCAGGCCCACCACCAGCCCGGCGCCGAGGATCGGCAGCGCGATCAGAAGCGCTTCGAAGAGCGCGCTGCGTACGACATCGATGGCGTCGGTGGGCATTGGGGTTCGTGACGCTCGGGGCTCGGGGCTTGAGGCTCGGGGCTCGGGGCTCGCCCCGGGCGCGTGCCTGCTTCGGTTATGGACCGCCGGTCATGAGGCCGACGGACGGGAGTATGACGTCGGGGCGGGCGACGCTGGACATCAGGGAGCCGGCGACGAGCTGCCAGCCGTCAACGAGGACGAAGAGCAGCAGCTTGAAGGGCAGCGAGATCAGCACGGGAGGCAGCATGAGCATGCCCATCGAGATCAGCATGCTCGCGATCACCATGTCGATCACGAGGAACGGCAGGTAGATGCGAAAGCCCATCAGGAACGAGACCTTCAGCTCGCTCAGAATGTAGGCGGGCACCAGCGAGAGCATGTCCACGTCGGCGTGCGTGAGCTTCGTGGGGTCCGACGTGTCGATCCCGCGATAGTTCAGCATCATGTAAACACCCGACCAGTTCCCGGTCGAATGAAGCTGGGCGAACATGAACTCGCGAAGCGGCTGCTTCGTGCGTTCCCACGCGACGCGGTAGTCCTTGATCTCGCCGCTGGTGTACGGCGCGATTCCCTCGCGGTACATCGCGTCCAGCGTAGGTGACATGACCGCGACCGTAAGGAAGAGGCTGAGACCGACCACCACCTGGCTCGGGGGAAGCCCCTGCGTGCCGAGCGCCTGCCGGAGGAGACCGAGGACGATGACGATTCGCGTGAAGCAGGTACAGAGGATCAGGATCGACGGCACCAGGCTCAGCACCGTCAGCACGAGAACGATGTTGAGCGCGGCGCTCAGGTTGCCCTCGACCCCGGGCAGCGCGTTCGCGGCGCCCTCGAGGACGCCGATGGGATTCATGTCGGCGGCGGCGGCGGGATCGACGACCTGCGCCGCCACGGGCGCGGCGGCGGCGAACGCGATGACGCCCGCCGCGAGAATCGATCGCCTCGCGTGGTTCACGCCGGCAACCTCCGCCGCGGAAGCAGCGACCCGAACCCGCGGACCTGGCCCCGCGTGAGGTCCACCACCTCGATCTCCGCCGCGGATCCGGCCCCGTGCACGCGCCCCGGTCCGCGCCGGGCCTGCTCGTGCTCGCGCTCGAAGGAGCGCAGCACCGACCGGAACCGCTCCGCGTCGCGCGATCGCGATCCCGCCTCGAGGTCCGCGAGCAGCGCCGCGACCTCGTCGCGGTCGGTGACCTCCGCGAGCGTGCTCATGGTTGCCCCCGACTGGTGGACCAGCAGGACGCGACGCGACAGCTTGAGGAGGACGAGCGACTGCCCCCGAGCGACCGGGTACCGCGCGAGCACCTGGAGCACGCCCGCCGGGCGGCTTCCGCTCCCGAGCGCACCGCCCGCGCGCCGCAGCAGGACACGCACGAGCAGCATGAGACCGAGCACGACGGCGAGCGCGCCGACGACGCGGATGGTCTCGTTCCGCCGCGGGTCGAGCGCGGCAATCCGCTCGAGGAGCGTACCGTCGCCGCCCGCGATCGCCTGCGCCTCGGCGGGACGGGCGCTGAGCGGACCGTTGGGAATGCCGAGAGCGCGCTGCTCCGACGGCCGGGGCGCGGGCACGGGCGCATCTGCGTCGTCGCCCGCATCGGACGCCTCAGGCGGAGATGGAGACGGTCGGGGCGGCGGGGGCAGAGTGGACGCCGACCTCGCCCCGGAATCCCCGGAGTCCTCGGCGTCCTCGGAGTCCTCGGAGTCCTCGGAGTCGCCGGAGTCCTCGGCGTCCCTGGAATCCCCGGACGCCACGGATGGCACGGACGGCACGGACGGCACGGACTCGGCCGGCGTCGGCCGCACGGGAGGCAGCGGCAGCGTCACCGGTCCGTTCGACCGGATCGGCAAGTCCTGCGCGACGGCTTCGCCGGCGGTGATCAGGATCAGGGCAATGAAGGTCAGTGGCGCGCCGAAGCGCGGAGAGATCGCTCGCATCATGTCGCCATCCTGGCTTGCGCCGCCGAATCCTCCGGCGGCCCCCCGATCAGTCTGTCTGTTTTTACGGAGTCGTTTCGTTCACTCCCCGACGGTCCTGTTATCGATGATCTCGCTCACGCGAACGCAGAAGTTCTCGTTCAGGACGAGCACCTCGCCACGGGCGATGTGTCGGTCGTTGACGAAGATGTCCACGGGGTCGCCGGCCGCCTTGTCGAGCTCGATCACGGAATCCGTGTTCAGGCGGAGCACGTCCTCGACGTACATCCGCGTGCGCCCGAGCTCGATCTTCACCCGAAGCGCCACGTCGCCGAGCAGGCTGATCCCGGCGGGCACCGCGCCGTTTGCCCTGGCGACGTCGCCCAGGTTCGGCATCGCGACCGTCGCGGTCTCGCCGGCGCCGGCCATCTTCTCAACCGCGGCCGCGGCATGCTCGACCGCGGCGAGGGCCTCCTCGGCCTGACGCAGCTCGTTGGGCGACGCGTCGGCGTCGGCCGTCGGCTCGGGCGCCGCGGTGTCCGGGATTTTCCTCGTTGCGTCCCTCGGTGCGTCCCTCGACGCGTCCTTCGGTGCTTTCTTCGGTGCGGGATCTTCGGCCATGTCGTTCGCCGTCCTGGCGTCTGCCGTTCGTCGGCACCGCGGCTGCCTTGCCTGGTCCTGTGTCTCGGTCGTCTGCCGGGACCTTTCCCGGGCGGGCAACCACTACCCATCGGCACGGGCGCGCCGAATTCTTGTGTACGCGCAACGCGATTGTGTCACAACCGACGACCGGCGTAAAGGGGACGCGCGCGATTCGGCCGACACGCGCAAGAACTGCTCTGCGCCGCGCGCGCTTATCGATCAACCCGGAAGCCCGTGCCCATCACGATCACGCACTTCTGCACGATCGGCTCTCCGCCTTCCTCGTCGATGCCGAATCGCTGCTGAAGCATCGCGTTGAGCTTGCGCGTCAGCGTCTCGAGCTTCGGCTCCTGGAAGTGGTGCGGATCGCTCGTGCGCCAGATCGCCGTGATCTCGGCCTTGATCTCGTTGTAGAACTGCTGCACCTTGTCCGCAACCATGCTCTCGTGCTTCTTCTTCACCTGCACGTAGACCTCGGTGCTGTAGAGGAAAGCGACGCCGCTCTTCGAGTTGGGCAGCTTCCCGTCGATCACGAGAACCTCGACGAGCTTCTCCTGCTCGGCGACCATCGGATCGAGATCGACACCCTCGGCCAGGGCCACGTCGGGCTCGCGGCCGAGCATCATCATCGCGCCGATGATGAGGGCCGCCTCCCCGGCGAGCAGGCCGCCCACGACCGCCAGCATCCTGATATTCAGCTTCCTGCCGCTTGACTTGGTCTGCTCGTCGGCCACGGAACCCCTCCTCTGTTCAGCCGCCTCGCGCGGCCGTCTCGTCCGTGTAAAGGACGTCTTTGTTCAGTTCCTCGACCAGCACCTCGGTCAGGATGATCTCGACCCGACGATTCTCTGCGGCATCGGCCGGCTCGACGGCCCGCGGCCGGATGGGCTCCCGCATGCCGGCCGCCTGGAGCCGGAAGACGTTGTCGTCAAGACCGAACTCCACGAGCACGTCCTTGACGTTCTCGGCCCGTGCGAAGCTCAGGTGGTCGAGATTCTGCCACGGCGAGCCCCCGGGGATGTACTTGGCGGCGGCATGGCCGATGACGTCGATCTTGTTCTTCCGTCCGGCCAGCAGGATCGAGAGCTGCTGGAGCTCGCCGCGCACCGAGTCCTTGATCTCGGCGGAGAGCGGATCGAACGAGGTCGGCCCCCCGATCGTGAAGACGATCCCCTCGCGGATCTTCGTGACGCGCATGTGCCGCCCGTCCACGCCCGGCTCGGTGTTCTGGCTCACCTGCGTGTTGTCGTTGTCGTTCTCGACCGCCATGGTCTCGAGGACCTCGACGAGCGACTTCAGCGGAGGGTCGGGCACCGGCATGACGCCGATCATGCCCGCGTAGCCGAAAGCCTCCTTGATCGCGGTGATGACGCGCTGGTACTCCTGGTCCTTCTTGACCTCGGAGAACATCATCATGAGGATGAAGAAGCACAGCAGCAGCGACATCATGTCGCCAAACGTGACGACCCACTCGGGGACGCCGGGGGCCGGCTTCTTCTGTCGTTTGAGGGCCATCGCGGTTACGCCGCCTCGCGGGCGTCATCCTCGGTGATGCGCTCCGCCGGCGGCACGAACGTCATCAGCTTCGAGAACACGTTGCGCGGGTTGTCGCCGGCCTGGATGGACATCACGCCCTGGATGATGATCGTCTTCGTCAGCACCTCCTCGCCGGAGCGCATCGCGAGCTTGTCGGCGAGCGGGAGGAGGACGATGTTCGCCAGGAGTGCGCCGTAGAGCGTCGTCAGCAGCGCGGCCGCCATGCCGGCCCCGATTGCGGACGGGTCGTCCATGTTGCTGAGCATCGCCACGAGGCCGACGAGCGTGCCGATCATGCCGAACGCCGGCGCGTAGCGCCCCATCGAGTCCAGCAGGCCCTTGCCCGAGTCGTGGCGCTCCATCAGATTCTCGAGCTCGGTCTCCATGCACGCCTGGATCACTTCCGGGTCGGTACCGTCCACGGCCATCTGGATCCCGCTGACGAGGAACGGATCCTCGATCTTCTCGGTCATGTTCTCGAGTGCGAGGATCCCGTCGCGGCGGGCGACCTCCGCCAGCTCGACGAGCTGCTTGATCAGCTCCACCGAGTTGGTCGGCCGGGCAAAGATCGTCTTCATCGACACGGACGGGAGCTTCAGGAACCGCGAAAGCGGGTAGGCCGTGAGCGTCGCCGCGCCGGCTCCGCCGATGACGATCAGGACCGACGGGCCGTTGAGGTACGCCACCACGTCGCCACCGAGGAGAATGGCCATGGCGATGAGCGCGATTCCCAGCACGAGCCCGACAATCGTTGCAATATCCACCGGGAAGGGTCCTTCTCGCACCAGGGCGCGCTGCGAGCCGGAACGACGGGACCGCGACACGCACGTCGCGCGCCCGGCGGACCTCGTGCCCCGCGCCTGAGACTCTCGCACGATACAGAGGCGTCATCGGAGCCCGGTGTCGCGCACTTGAGACCGCCGCCGTCAACGTCGCGCGGCGCCGCGGGATGTGTGGCCGGGGCCGGTTATGGGATCAGCACCGGCAGGACGCCGGGATCGACTGCAATGTCGAGACGCCGACACGTCTCCCCGGTCCCGCCCGGCGCGGGCGGGTCGCCATCGAGCTGGAATCGACGCGGCGGATCGCAGCCGATCACGATCTCGCAACCCGTCCGGTAAACGAGACGCGGATCGTCGACCTGGGTCCCCCGCGCGCAGCGCCACGCCCAGCCCACGAGGCTGCGCCGGTTCGCCGTCGGGAAGAAGGCGACGTCCAGGCGCCCGTCCGTCATGACCGCGCGCGACGCGGGGTCGAAGCGCCGCGCGTACTGGCGGCTGTTGGCCACGACGACGAAGCCCGCTTCGCCGTCGACGACGGGTACGCCGTCCACCTCGATCGACAGACGCGACGGCGACCAGGACGCAAGCTGGCGGACCATGGGAACGATGTACGAGAGATGCGAGATGCGCCCCGCGCGCCGGCGGGCGAGGTCATGGATGACCTCCGCGTCGAATCCGACCGACGCCATGAGGAGGAACCGCTGCCCGTCGGCCCGGGCCATGTCCACGCGCTCGATGCGCCCCTTCCCGATCGCCTCCACCAGACGCGCGGGCGAGCGGGTCATGCCGAACTCGCGCGCGAAGAGGTTCTCCGTGCCGTGGGGATACTGGTAGATCGGCGTGCCGGCCCGCGCCGCGGCGGGGCTCGCCATGCGCACCGCGCCGTCGCCGCCGACCACCACCAGCACCTCGCGATCGGCGAGCAGCGGATCGAGCCAGTCGTCGGTCGGCGCGAGCCGCGTCTCGTGCACCGCGACGTCGTGGGCGTTGTCCGCGAGCACGGCGGAAAGACGCCGCGCCGACACGCGTCCACGCCCGCGGCCGGCGATCGGGTTGTAGAGCAGCAGGATGCGCACGAGGAGGCTGTCGGCCGTCAGCGGTCAGCGGTCAGCGAGCTGAACGCCCGGGAGCCGGTCGCCGGGCGACCTACTCCAGCGCCTCTTCCCTCGTCGATCGCGTGGCCGAGAGGATCACGACGTCCTCGGACGGGACGTTCGCGTGCGCGTCGATCGTCGTCGTGCTGACGTTGCGGATGGCGTCAACGACGTCCATGCCCGCGACGACGCGGCCGAAGACCGCGTAGCCGGAGCCGTCGCGCGGGCTGTCGAGGCCCGGGTTGTCGACGACGTTGATGAAGAACTGGCTGGTGCCCGAGTCGGCCTGGCCGCCGAGACGCGCCATCGCGATCGTCCCCCTGGCGTTCTTCAGCCCGTTGCGCCATTCGTTCCTGATGCCCGGACGCGTCTGCTTCTTGGTCATGCCGCGCTCGAAGCCGCCGGCCTGGATCATGAAGTTCGACATGACGCGGTGGAAGATGGTCCCGTCGTAGAAGCCGTCATCGACGTACTGCAGGAAGTTGTCGGTCGAGATCGGAGCGTTCGTGCGGTCGAGCTCGAGGACGATCTGGCCCTTCGTCGTCTTCATCCGCACGTACTCGAGGTCCCGCTCGGGCGTCCCCTCGGAGGGCGGCGTCTCGAGCCGCCCCTGCGTCGTCGGCAGCACGGCCTCCTTCGGCAGGACGCCGTCCGGCGTCAGCACGAGCTCGAACTTGCCGTCCTTGTCCGGCTTGGCGAGGGCGGCCCGCTCGGGCGGCTCCGGCATCGTCACGTCAACACCGGTGACCGCGCTCGCGGCCACGGCCTCGCTCCACTGCTCGGGTGTCATCTTCCGCGCGCCGAGGATCCTCCCCATGTCGATCGCGCGGTACATGCCCTTCGCGACCTTCACGCGACGCTCGCCGGCCCTGATCACCGAATGCCCGTCACGGCACATGAGCTGCGCGTTGTCCGTGTCCGGTGCGTACGTGCCCGCGACGTCCGCCCGTTCGAGCTCGACGACGCGATTGCCGGTCTTGACCGAGAAATGCGGGACCCCGCTCCCGTTGCGAATCTGCGCGCGGTACGCCCCGCCGAGCAATCGCACCTGCATGGGCGGCACGTCGTCGCCGCGTAGCGCGACGATCTGAACGGCGGTGTCCGCGCCGAGGAGCACGAGATCGGCCTTCCCGACGGGCGTGTCCGCGCTCTCCATGAACGCGATCGCGGCCCGCGCCCCGCCGCGCGTCATGATCTTGTCGCCGGCGGCGACGGCCTGGCCGACGGTGGCGGGACGTGGAGTCGTCTGACCCTCCCGGATCACGATCACGTCGCCGTCGGTCGCGATGATCTTCGTTTCCACGGCGGAAGCGGTGTGGCCGACCGCGAGGGTGGCAAGGAGGATGAGGGTCGTCAGTGTTTTCGTCGCCACGGCGGGATTCCTCGTTTCAGGTGAGACAATAGCCCCGGGGGGAGCAAGCGGACCAAGCGGAGCGGAGCGACATTGTACCGGCCCACGGCCCACGGGTCGTATCCCATCGAAGGTCCATAGACGACCCATGGACGACCCATAGGCGACCCATCGACGACCCACAGGCGACCCCATGGACGACCCATAGACGACCCTATAGACGACTCATAGACGACTCATAGACGACCCATCGACGACTCGTAGACGACTCATCGACGATCCATCGACGACCCATAGACGACCCATAGACGACCCATCGACGACCCACAGAAAGCCATCCTCATTTGAGGATCGCCCGGGCCACGTCTACCATCGCCGCCATGTCGCGACGCTCCGCCGCCCGGGTCCTCGTTGCCGCCGCCGCCGGCGTCATCACGCCCGTAGCGACGCTCACGCCCGTAGCGACGCTCACACCCGCGGCGATGCTCGCGGCGCCGCTCGCGGCGACGTTCGGGATCGTCGCGACGAGCGCGGCCCAGCAGACGTACGAGCTCGGTGACGACGACCGCTGGGTTGACGCCGGGAGCGCGCCGCCGGATCCGTCGGAAGCGCGGCTCCTCGCCGCGATGCGGGCGCTCGCCGACGACGACGCCGAGCGGGCCGGATATCTCGTCACCGAGTGGATCGAGCAGAACGAGGATCACCCGCGTATTGCCGATGCCTACGTGCTGCGGGGCGATGCCCTCGTCGCGCAGCAGGAATACTACCAGGCGCTGTTCGACTACGAGCTCGTCGCGCGGCGCTTCCCCGGCTCCGAGGCGTTCGTCACGGCGGTCGGGCGCGAGCTCGACGTGGCGACGCGCTTCACCAACGGGCTCAAGCGCAAGCTGTGGGGTATGCGCATCGTCAGCGCCGAGGAAGAGGCCGAGGAGCTGCTCATACGCGTTCAGGAGCGGCTGCCCGGGAGCCGGCTGGCCGAGCAGGCGGGCATGACGCTCGGCGATTTCTACTTCGCCCGGCGGAATATGGGCCTCGCCGCCGAGATGTACTCGATCTTCATCGAGAGCTACCCGCGATCCGAGTGGATCCGCAAGGCGCGGAAGCGTCTCGTGTACGCGCACCTCGCGTCGTTCAAGGGGCCGGAATTCGACGCCGCCGGCCTGTACGAGGCGCGGGAGCGGCTCCGGCGTCTCCAGGCCGTGGACCCGGTCGCGTCCCAGCAGATGGGCGCGGAGGCGCTGCTCACGCGGATCGACGAGTCGGACGCGCGCAAGCTGCTCACGACCGCCGAGTGGTACGCGAGGACGAACGACCCGATCGCCGCGGAGCTCACCATCCGTCGCCTGTTCCGGCAGTATCCGCGCTCGGTGGCGGCGACCGAGGCGCTCGAGCTGATCCCCGCCATCCTCCCGCGTCTTTCGGGTGCGGTGCGCGCCGGCGCCCCGGACTACGCCGCGCTCGGTGCGGACGTCGCCCCGCGCCCCGCCGCGCCGGACGGCGACGACGCCGAGTCTCCCGTGCGCGTGCCGATGACGCCGGTGGATTCCACAGGATCAGGACGATGACCGGCCACTGCCCCAGTCTGCTCTCTCCATCCCGGTCCGCCTGTGCATCCGGAGCCGATCCCGGAATGCCTGGAGGCCAACGTGCCGATGGAGATGCGAAGGCGAATGCAGACGGAAATGGATCTCGTGGTCGCCGCTGGCCGGGTCGGGCGCTGTCGCTCCTTCTCGTCGCGATGATGGGCTGCGCCGCCGATCCGACCGAGGGCTGGAGTACGCAGTCCGTCTACCGTCCGGACGTCGGCACGATCGCCATACCGATCGCCGAGAACCAGACGTTCGCTCAGGGCATCGAGTTCGAGCTCACGGACGCGATCGTCAAGGAGATCGCGGCCCGGACGCCGTACGCGATCGCGGACGCCTCCCGGGCGGACACCGTGCTGCTCGTGCAGGTCCGGGAAGTCAAGCAACCCCAGGTTTCGAAGTCCGCGGTCACCGCTTTGGCTGAAGAGCAGGTCGTCGGCTTGACGATCGATTTCCGGTGGGTGGACCAGCGCACCGAGACGACGCTGGTCGAGAGACGCCGATTCAGCGGTCACGCGGTCTTCGTGCCCTCCCGTCCATCCGGGGAGCGGCTCGAACTGGGGAGGATTGCCGTCGTACAAAGACTGGCCCGTGATGTCGTCGGCGTGCTCGAGGCGCCCTGGTAGGGCGTCCCGCGGGCCCCTTCTCCGGCATCTCCGCATCCTCCCTTCGCAATTATCCGCAATATGGATCACGGCGGCGCCGCCCGGCTACGATCTGAACGCCGGTCACGCGGCTCGACCCCCGTATCGATCGTGACGAACAATGAGCAAAGACAAGAAGCGTGAGAACTCGAAGGACGGACCGGGCGAGGGTCGCAAGCCGGTCCAGAGCGGGCCGCAGACGCCGCCCCCGATGAAGTTCAGCCGCGGCCTGATGAGCTGGGTGCTCATCCTGGGCATGCTGATCCTGCTGTTCCTCTTCCTGAACGCAAGCCCTCGGGGCGAGGAGATCGGCTCCTGGCAGGAATTCGCCGAGCTCGTCGATCCCGCCAAGGGCAAGATCGTTGACAACCTCGTCGTCATCGAGAACACGCAGCTCGTCGCCACCGTCAAGCCCAACGAGAAGGGTTTCGATGGCGGCGAGAAGGGCACGGTCAAGACGCTGCGCATCGACGCGCAGAGCCACGAGTGGTACCTCAACGAGCTGAAGGCGCTGGGCGTGGACTTCCGCGCGAAGACCGGCACCAGCATCTGGCTCCAGTTCTTCGCGCCGCTCATCCCGTTCCTCCTGATCATCCTCATCATCTGGTTCTTCATCGCGCGGTCGATGCGGTCGGCCGGCGGCGGCCCCGGCGGCATGCTCGGCAGCTTCGGAAAGTCGCGTCACCGCCTGTCCTCGAAGGACACCGTCGACGTCACGTTCAACGACGTGGCTGGCGTGGACGAGGCCAAGGACGAAGTGCACGAGATCGTCGAGTTCCTGAAGAACCCCGGTCGCTTCCAGCGTCTCGGCGGCCGCATCCCGCGGGGCGCCCTGCTCGTGGGGCCTCCCGGCTGCGGCAAGACGCTGCTTGCGAAGGCCATCGCCGGCGAGGCGGACGTTCCGTTCTTCTCGATCAGCGGCTCGGACTTCGTGGAGATGTTCGTGGGCGTCGGCGCCAGCCGCGTGCGCGACCTCTTCAAGCAGGCGAAGGAGAACTCGCCCTGCATCATCTTCCTCGACGAGATCGACGCCGTCGGCCGTCGCCGCGGCGGCGGCTTCACGACGGGCGGACATGACGAGCGCGAGCAGACGCTGAACGCGATCCTCGTCGAGATGGACGGCTTCGAGGCGCACGACCAGATCATCGTGATCGCCGCCACGAACCGCGCGGACGTGCTCGACCCGGCGCTCACGCGTCCGGGCCGTTTCGACCGGCAGGTGCAGGTGACGCTGCCGGACATCGTCGGACGCCGTCAGATCCTCGAGGTGCACTCGAAGAAGGTGAAGATGAGCCCCGACGTCGATCTCGAGCGCGTCGCCCGCGGCACGCCGATGTTCTCCGGCGCCGACCTCGCCGCGCTCATCAACGAGGCCGCCATCCTCGCCACGATGGGCGACAAGGACTTCGTCGAGATGGCGGACCTCGAGGAGGCCCGCGACAAGATCCGCTTCGGCCGCGCTCGCAAGAGCCGCAAGATCGAAGAGCAGGAGCGCGTCGCCACCGCTTACCACGAGGCCGGACACGCCGTCGTGCAGATGCTCCTCGCAGACGCCGACCCGGTGCACAAGGTCACGATCATCCCGCGCGGCCAGGCGATGGGCGCGACGTTCTCGCTGCCCGAGAAGGACCGCTACGGCTTCGGGATGAAGTACCTGTCCGCGACGATGCGCGTGCTCTGCGGGGGCCGCATCGCCGAGCAGCGGAAGACGGACGACATCTCCTCCGGCGCCGCGATGGACATCCAGATGGCGACTCAGTACGCGCGCCACATGATCCTCGAGTGGGGCATGTCGAAGAAGCTCGGCTTCGTGAATTACGCCGGTGTGGACACCCGCGAGGCGTACGTCGCCGAGAAGGAGTACTCCGACGACACCGCGCGGATCATCGACCAGGAGACGAAGCGTCTCATCGACGAGGCGTACGCGGACGCGGAGCAGATGCTCAGCGCCAACTGGGACAAGGTCGAGTCCGTCGCCGAAGCGCTGCTCAAGTACGAGACGCTGATCGGCAAGGACATCGAACGCATCATGAGCGGCGAGCGTCTCGACAAGCCGACCGTCGCCGAGCTGCTCGAGCAGGAAACCAGGGCGAGCACGCGCCCGAAGCCGCCGAAGCCGGCGCCCAAGGACGACCTCGGCGACGAGCCCGCCGGCGGCGTCGTGCCGTCACCGGCATAGCCGGGCGCGGACGCGGACACGGGCGCGCACGCGGACACGATCGCGACCGCGGACGCGCACGCTCGCACCCCAAGGGCCCCGCGACTGATTCCCTCAGGGCACGGGCACGCCGACGCTCCCCCGGACCAGGACCCAAGCTTTGGAGTGACTTGCGGTGCCGGCGTCTCGCCTGCACGAAGCACTCCTGCCCGTTCGAGTGCAGGCGAAAGGACGCCCGCACCACAAGGAAAGCGGGCACCCGGAGCTTGACCGGCCCGGGAATGGCGTCAAGAATATTATCATGTGTGATAGTTTTACGGAGGCCAGCCTCCCGGCCCCCGTCGGTCAGCAGATCCGGCGGCTGCGGCTCGATCGCCGGTGGTCGCTCGCCGAGCTCGCTCGCCGGGCCGGGACGAGCGGACCGGCGCTCCACCGATACGAGAGCGGCTGGGATCGATTCGAGCTGGCCACCCTGCGAAAGATCGCAGCGGCGCTCGGTGCGCGGCTCGACGTACGGCTGGTCCCGCGAAGCGAGTCGATAACTGTCGAACCCCGATCCTGGAGGTCGCTGGTGAAGCTGATCGCCCCGCTCTTCTGGGATCAGGACCTGGGCGAGGACGAGGAGCATCCGGACTGGGTGCTGGGCCGCGTGCTCGCCTTCGGGAACCGCGAGCAGGTCACCGCCGCTCGCGCCTATTTCGGCGACGCCGCCATTCGGCGGGTGATCAAACGTCGCGGTGTCGATGCCCGGACGCGCAACTATTGGAAGCTCATCCTCTGAAGGAGCGATCGATGCATCCCAAGGTGCTGAGCGATGAGGGCTGGGCCGTCGTGCGGAAGCTCACTTCGGGTGGTTACGTGGATGGCTGGACGCTCGCCGGCGGGACCGGGCTCGCGCTGCAGTTCGGCCATCGGGTCTCCCTCGATCTCGACTTCTTCCTGCCCGAGCCGTTCGACGCTCAGGCCCTGGTTGGCGACCTGTCGCGTCTCGGCGCCATCGCCATCCAGAGCCGAACGGACAGCACGCTGCACGTTACGCTCGACGGGATCAGGCTCAGCTTCCTGAAGGCCGAGGTGCCTTTCCTCTTCCCGGCGGCGCCCTACCGCAACCTGCTGGTCGCCGATCCGCGAGACATCGCGGTCACGAAAGTCGTCGCGATCGGCGGACGGGGCAGCCGCAAGGACTTCGTGGACTTGTACTTTTATCTTCGAAGCGGCGGCGCCCTCGATTCGTTGATGGAGCTTCTCCGTCAACGCTTCGTCGATATCGACTACAACGAGTATCACCTGCTCAAATCGCTGGTCTTCTTCGACGACGCGGAGACGGAGCCGATGCCACGGATGCTCCGTCGCGCTTCATGGCCTGACATCAGGAAGGCGATCGTCGATGAAGTCAGACGCGTGTCGTGACGCGGATTGGTGTGGTGCAGGCGCCCACGCCTGCACCAGGAAAAGAAGCCCGCGACAGGCGTCGCGGGCTCCGTGAGTCGTGATTCGCCTCGGGCTCCCTGCGATGCTCAGCGATCGAGCAGGCTCTCGACCGCCGCCTCGCGCGCGGCGACGCGTCTTGCTAGGTCTTCGTTCTCCGCGTGATCCCGCAGTCGTTGGTGCGCCACCCGGCCCTGCCGCGCAAGACCGGGGCACCCTGGGGACCGTGCGTGTGACTCCTCAGCGGTCGGGCAGCAACCCGGCGCGCACCGTCGCACCGTCAACCCCCGCCACGCGCAGCGTCTTCTCCGGATGCGACGCCCCGGCCTCGACCCGCACGGCCGACGCCCTCACGCCGAGCGCCCTCGCCACGACCCGGCAGATCGCCTTGTTCGCCTTCCCCCCTTCCGGCGGCGCGCTGACGCGCACCTTGAGACGATCCCCAACCACGCCCGCGATCTCATCCCGCGACGCCCCCGGCACCGCCTTGATGCGCAGGAGCACGTTCGCCCCGTCCTGCTCGATCATTCCGGCGCCGCCTTGCGACGGCGCTTGGGCGTGTCCCCCACCACGCTCTTCCGCCGCAGGATGTGGTGATAGTGCTGCGCGAACCGGTGCGCCTCGTCGCGGATCGTCTGGCAAAGCCGCAGCCCCGGGTTGTCGCGACCGAGACGGATCGGCTCCGTGCGCTGCTGCGCGTAGATCAGCTCCTCCTTCTTCGCGAGGCTGATCACCATGGGCGGGTGCACCTCGAGCTGCGCGAACGCTTCGAGCGCCGCGTGGAGCTGGCCCAGACCGCCGTCGATGAGGATCACGTCGGGGTAGAGCTCCTCGCCGTGGCCCGCGTCGCGGTACCGGCGGCTCACGACCTCGCGGATCGCCATGTAGTCGTCGTTGTCCACCGTCCGCACCTTGTAGCGTCGGTAGCCGTCCCTGAAGGGCCGCCCGTCGATGAACGCGACCTTCGACCCCACGGTCTCGCCGCCCTGGAGGTGCGCGATGTCGATCGCCTCCATGCCCCGGATCGCGTTCTCGAGGCCGAGCGTCTTCTGGAGCGACCGCAGTGCCGCCGCCGGATCGGTGGCAAAGACCGTCACCTCCGGCTGCCAGTCCGTCGCGCCCATCCGCGCGCGCTTCTCGCGGTCGTCGAGCTTCTCGATCGCGCGGATCTGGTCCCGCAGAACCGCGGCCTTCTCGAACGCGCGGGCGGCCGACGCCGCCTCCATCTCCGCGCGCATCTCGCGCAGCATCACGCTGCGTCGGGAGGTGAGGAATCGCAGGAAGCGGTCGATGTCAGCGCGGTACGCGTCCTTCGTGATACGGTTGCCGCACGGCGCCGTGCACTGCTCGATGTTGTAGAGCAGACACGGACGGAACCGCTCGTTCTTCAGGTTTCCGTCGCGGATGTCGAGCGTGCACGTGCGATACCTGAAGACCCGCTGGAGGAGCTGGATCGCCTCGCGCAGCGCGCCCGCCGACGTGAACGGGCCGATCACCCGCGCGCCCCGGTACTCGGGATCGCCGGGCGTCCGCGTCACGAACACGCCGGGGAAGTCGTCGCGCATCGTGACCGCGACGTACGGGAAGCTCTTGTCGTCCGTGAGCTGGGTGTTGAACCGCGGCCGGATGTCCTTGATGAGGCGCGCCTCCATGAGCAGCGCCTCCCACTCGCCCTCGCAGGGGATGACGTCGAAGTCGGCGACGACATCGAGCATGCCCTGCTTCTTCGGGCTGAGGTCCGCGGACGGCACGAAGTAGGACCCGACCCGCGACCGGAGCGAGGCGGCCTTCCCCACGTAGATGACGTGGCCGTCCCGATCCTTCATCAGGTACACGCCCGGCGTCGCATCGAGTGCCCGGGCCCTCGCGGCGAGCGTCCGGAGGCGGTCCGGGAGGTCGCGCGCGTCGCTCGCGGCCGGAGATTCGTTCGGGCGGTCCATCGTGGCGGGGGATTGTAGGATCTGGCAGGTCTGGGGCCGCCGAACGGGGCTGATCCCGGAAGGAACCCAGGGCCCCCGCGCCGTCGGCGTGGTACGCTGTTGTTCACCGGCCCCGTGGACTCCGGGGCTTTCTTTGAAAGAGGAGTTTCCCGAAATGAAGAAGTTTGCCGCCCTTGCCGCCCTGTGCATGACCGCCACGTTCGTCGGCTGCCAGACCACGACCGAGACCTCGGTCAGCCCCGCCGCCGTCAGCGAATGCGGCGCCGATTGCCCACCCCAGTGCTGCCCGAAGGAAAGCGCCAGCTACGGCGCGGTGAGCGAGAAGTCGGACGCGTGCTCGGGCAAGCCCGCCTCCGACTGTGGAGCGTGCCCCTACTCGTCCAAGTAGGCGTCACGACCCGGGACCATCCACGGCTGATCGCCGCCTGCCGGAAATCCGGCGGGCGGCTTTTCTTTGCGCGGCGATCGGTGCAAGATGACGCGTTCATGCGTGACCCGACGGCCATCCTGATCCGCGGCGGCCGCGTGATCGATCCCGCCTCCGGGCTCGACGCGACGGGCGACGTGCTCCTCGCCGGCGGGCGGGTCGAGGCGATCGGGACATCGCGCGGGGCGATCGACGTTCCCGCCGACGCGCAGCGACTGGATGCGGAGGGATGCATCGTCGCGCCGGGGCTCATCGACATCCACGTGCACTTCCGCGAGCCGGGGCCGGATCACGAGGAGACGATCGCGACGGGCGTCGCCAGCGCCGTCGCGGGCGGGTTCACGACCGTCTGCTGCATGCCGAACACCAGGCCGCCGCTCGATACGCCGGCGCAGGTGGACTTCGTGCGCGAGCGGGCCGCCGTGGCGGGGCTCGCGCGCGTGCACACGGTCGCGTGCGCGACCGTCGGGCGGATCGGCCTCCAGCCGGCGCCGATCGCAGAGCTGGCCGCCGCCGGCGCCGTGGCGTTCTCCGACGACGGCGACTGCATCGACTCCGCCGCGGTGATGCGCGAGGTGCTCCGCGCGGTCCGCGCGAGCGATTCGTGCTTCATGCAGCACTGCCAGGAGCGCACGCTGACCGCGGGCGCAGCGATGAACGAGGGCGCCGTCGCGGAGCGTCTCGGCGTGGGCGGCTGGCCGGCCGTCGCCGAGGAGATCATCATCGAGCGCGACGTGCGGCTGAACGCCCCGATCGGAGCGCGCTACCACGCTCAGCACGTCTCGAGCGGCGACTCGGCGGCCATCCTCCGGCGCGCCCGCGCCGCCGGTCAGCCGGTGACGGGCGAGGTGTCGCCGCACCACCTGCTGCTCACCGAGACGGCCTGCGCCGGCGGCGACACGAACACCAAGATGAACCCGCCGCTCCGGACCGACCGCGACGTCGATCTTCTCCGGAAGGCGGTCGCCGACCGGACCATCACGATCCTCGCCACGGACCACGCGCCGCACCCCGCGGCCCGCAAGGCCGTCGACTTCGGGCGGGCCGCGTTCGGCATCGTCGGCCTCGAGTGTGCCCTGCCCCTCTACGTCCGGGCGCTTGTGGAGGAGGGCGTGATCGGCTGGCCGCATCTGCTGGCGATGATGACCATCAACCCCGCGCGGCTCGTGGGGCTCGATCGGGAGGGCCTGGGAACGCTGGTCGAGGGCGGGCCGGCGGACGTCACCGTGATCGACCCCGACCTGGCGTGGACGATCGATCCCGACCGGTTCGCCACCACGGGCCGGAACTGCCCGTTCGGCGGCTGGAGCGTCAGGGGCCGCGCGATCGCCACCATCGTGAACGGCCGGATCCGCTTCGACCGCGGAGGTCGCCTCGCGGTGACCGCGCGGCCGTAGACTTGCCGGATCCCCGGGGACCACTTAGACTCTTCCCCTTCCACTTTTCCCGGTGGACGGTGGCGCGGAGCAGTGGGCCGCGCGGCCGCAGTACACGTCCGATCGGGCGATGCCCCCTCCGCGCGGAGGGACGTATCGGCCGCAACACTTGATCTTCCAGCCCCCCGGCTGTCAGGAAGCGCCCTCTCGCGGAACGGCGACTCCCACGCCCCGTTTCGCCGGTGTCGCTGCATGAAAGGATACGACCATGGCCGACTCGCTTGTGAAGGACCTCATCGAAGCCGGCATTCACTTCGGTCAGCGTCGTAGCAACTGGAATCCGAAGATGGGACCGTACATCTTCGGTGAGCGGAACAAGATCCACATCATCGACATCCGGCAGACCATCAAGGGTCTGCTGCTCGCCAAGCGGTTCGTGCAGAGCACGGTGGCCGAAGGCAAGGACATCTGCCTCATCGGCACGAAGCGTCAGGCCCGCGCCTCCGTCGAGAAGTACGCGATCGACACCGGCATGCCGTACGTCACCGAGCGGTGGCTCGGTGGCACGCTGACGAACTTCCGGACGATCCGCGAGCGTCTCAAGCGCCTCGAGGAGCTCGAGCACCTCGTCGAGTCCGGCGAGATCGACACCTACTCGAAGAAGATGACGTCGCAGCTCCTCCGCGAGAAGCGGAAGATCACGCGGAACCTCCAGGGCATCCGCACGATGAGCAAGCTCCCCGGAGCGCTCGTCGTCGTGGACATGTGGCGCGAGATCAACGCCCTCCGCGAAGCGCGCGGGCTCGGCATTCCGACGATCTGCCTGATCGACACCGACGGCGATCCCGATCTCGTCGATATTCCGATTCCCGGCAACGACGACTCCATGCGATCCATCGAGGTCGTGATCCGCGAGATCTGCGAGGCCGTGACCCGCGGCAAGTCGGGGCACGCGGCGGGCACGAAGGCAGCCGAGGGCGAGTCCCCGCAGTCGGCGCCGCGCCGAAGGTCCAGCCGGTCGCAGTTCCGCTCCGATCAATCCGGGGCGGTCGGCGTGGATCCGAACGATGCCGAAGCGATGTCCACGATCGCCACCACGACGGGCGAATCGGCCACCGAGTAGCCCGCCGGGCCTCACCAGACCGCAGCGCCGCGCACAGACGCACAGAAAGCGCACAGAAAGAGACACGCATCATGGAGAGCATGGAGAGCACGAAGGTGAGCTTCACCGCGAAGGACGTGATGACCCTCCGGCAGAAGACCGGTCTGGGCATGATGGACTGCAAGAAGGCCCTCAAGGAGACGGGCGGCGACATGGCCGCCGCCGAGGAGTGGCTGCGTGCGCAGCGCAAGGGCAAGATGGAGACCCGCACCGAGCGGACGACCGGCGAGGGTCTGATCGGCGCCGCCGTGGACGGCTCGAGCGCCGTCATCGTCGAGGTCCGGACCGAGACCGACTTCACCGCCCGCAACGAGGGCTTTGTCAGCATGGTCGAAGACGTCACCGCGGAGGCGATGAAGCAGCCCGCCGGCGATGTGACGCTGACCGACGCCATGACGAAGCGCATCGACGACCTCCGCATCACGACGGGCGAGAACGTCAACTTCGCCCGCGGCGTGCGTCTGGAGGGCGGGACGTTCGGCATGTACGTGCACCACAACGGCAAGCGGGCGGCGATCGTGCAGATCGACGGCGACGCCGACGAGGAGCTCCTCAAGGGTCTGTGCCAGCACATCGTCTTCCACGATCCGGCCGGCATCAGCGAGGAAGACGTGCCCGCCGCCGAGCTGACCGCGATCCGCGAGGAAGCGCTCACGGAGGCGAAGGCGAGCGGCAAGAACGACGAGATCGCCGCGAAGATCGCCGAGGGCAAGGTGCGCAAGCACCTCGAAGAGCGAACGCTCCTCTACCAGAAGTACGTCCTCGACGAGTCGCAGCAGGTGAAGAACGTGCTGCCGGGCGGCGTGAAGATCAGGCGTTTCGTGCGGTACACGCTGGGCTCCGACTGAGACGCCTCCCCGCCCCGCCGGGGCGATGCGGCTGACGGATGGGGCCCGGTCCCGGTTCCTCCGATTCCTGCGTCGGGACGGCGGACGGGCGGGATGCGGCGGCGGACGCCCCTCCGGCGCCGATCATGAGGTTAAGTAGGACGGAACCCCCAACTCGCCCCTCCGGCGGGACGCTGTTGCGCCATAAGTGCCTGATCCTAATGAACTTGCGGCCACGGCTACGCCGGACCCGCGCGCGGATCATTACATAAGTCTTGGGTTTTGCGTCTCCGTTGCTTAACCTGACCGATGGGGGCCCCCTCGCCCCCGGAGGAGGCGCAAGCCATGGACGGAAAGGGATTTGTGCGGAGTCGGTGCGCCCGGGACCGCGGCGCAACGGCGGGTCTCGTCGTTGCGGCCGCCCTCGCCGCCGCGGCCCCCGCCGCCGGCCAGTGCGAGCAGACCCGGCTGACCGCGTCGGACGCGGCGGCGCAGGATCGGTTCGGCATCTCGGTCGGGCTTTCCGGCGACCTCGCGGTCGTCGGGTCGCGGCTCGACGACACGCGGGCGACCGACGCCGGCGCGGCGTACGTCTTCCGCTTCGACGGCGCGGACTGGCCGGAGACGGAGAAGCTGACCGCGTCGGACGGCGGACCCGGGGACCAGCTCGGCATCAGCGTGGCCGCGAGCGGGGACCGTGTGATCGTCGGCGCCTGGCTGGACGACGACAACGGCGAAGACGCCGGTGCGGCCTACGTCTTCCGCTTCGACGGCAAGGGCTGGAACCAGGAGGCGAAGCTGCTGCCCGACGACGGCGCCGGGGGCGACCAGTTCGGGAATGCGGTGGACATCGACGGCGACGTGGCGATCGTCGGCTCCGTCTTCGATGACGACGCGGGGCAATCCTCCGGCGCGGCGTACGTCTTCCGCTACGCGGCGGGCGAATGGTCGCAGGAGCAGAAGCTCATCCCGGCCGCGTTCTCCCCGGGCGACCAGGTCGGCGTCGCAGTCGCGCTCGACGGCGCGCTCGCGGTGGTGACCGCGCCGGGCACGGACGACCAGGGCACGCAGTCCGGCTCCGCGTTCGTGTTCCGCCGGACGAACGGCACGTGGATCGAGGAGCAGGAGATCCGGGCGGGCGACGGCCGCACCGGGGACTTCTTCGGCAACGACGCGGATGTCGCCGGCGACGTGATCGTCGTGGGCGCGGTGTTCGACGACGGGCCCGCCGGGATCGACGCGGGGTCGGCGTACGTGTTCCGCTACGACGGCGCCGCGTGGGCGCAGGAACAGAAGCTCACGGCCGACGACGCCGACGACGGCGACCGATTCGGGTCCGAGGTCGCGATCGACGGAGAGACCATCCTCGCCGGCGCGCCCCAGGAGGATCAGCTCGGCGACGGCGCGGGGGCGGCCTACTTCTTTCGGCCGACCGGTGCGGACCCGGATCCGATCTGGACGCAGTCGGGGAAGGTCGCGGCGTCCGACGGCGCGGCGACCGACGAGTTCGGGGGCGCCGTCGCCGCGAGCGGGGACCACGCGATCGTCGGCGCGGCGCTCCGCCAGCACGGCGAGGCGGACGCGACCGGTACGGGCGCGGCCTACCTGTTCGTCGGGGTGCTCGCCACGGACTGCAACGAGAACGGCGTGTCCGACGTGTGCGACATCGCGGACGGAACGAGCGAGGACGTCGAGCAGGACGGCATCCCCGACGAATGCCAGTGCCCGGAAGATATCGACGACAGCGGCGTCATCGACTTCGCCGATCTGCTGATCGTGCTGACGGCCTGGGGCCCGTGCAATCCCGGACGCTGTCCCGAAGATCTCAACGGCGACGGCATCATCGGCTTTGCGGACGTGCTCACGATCATCGTGCTGTGGGGGCCTTGCGAGTAGGTCCTGAGTCAACGCGCAACCGCTTTCGCCGGCGGAACGGGGAACCGGGAACGGGGAATCGGGAACGGGGAATCGGGAACCTCGGAACGGTCAATTGAACAACGGCAAACGGGAAACGGGAAACGTCAGACACTTGCGGCTTGAGCAAATGGCATTCGCGAGTAGTCCCGGCGAGGAGTCCCGGGCGGGGGCAGTCCTGCCGGGGCAACCGGGATCTCCCGACCGCGGATTGTCTTGACGCTGCACCGAGCCACCGCTAGCTTCGTCGAAGGCCCCGCAACACAGCCCCGGAACACCGCCCCGGAACACGGCCCCGGAACAGGAGCGGCGAAGATGATGACCATTCTGCGCGCCTCGATGCTGGCACTCTCGTTCGTCGCGACTGCGACCGCCCGGGCCGGCGGCGTTTCGTGGATCTTCGACGAGTCCACCGACGGGGAGGACATCTTGTGGGCGTCGCCCACGTCCGTCGAGACCGACGCGCCGCGGTACGACCTCGGCTACGAGCTCACCCTGATCGAGGTGACCGTGCGCTACCTGATCTTCGACTTCGACATCGACGTGACCGACCAGGTTCCGCCGGAGCTGCGCATGGGCTCCGGCATCGTGGACGGCCCGCCGCCAATCGTGCTGTTCCAGGGCATGATCGACTTCCCCGGTCCGCCGGACCCGCCCGCGTTCGCCGCGGACCTGGATCTCCGGATCGACGGGGACGGCTTCGGCCGGCTCGCGCTCACGAACATCATCTTCGGCGAGCTCGAGGTCAAGATCCCGGGTTTCGGTCTCCAGACGGTCGAGCTGCGCGGCGTGCGTCTCGCGGGCCGTGTGGACGTGACGCCGCTCGGGCGGGTCGAGGACGTCAATGGCGACGGCGCCGTGGACTTCCAGGATCTGCTCGTGATCCTCGGGGCATGGGGGATGTGCCCCGATCCGCCGGAGACGTGCCCCGCCGACGTCGACGGCGACGGGATCGTGGCGTTCTCCGACATCGTCCGCGTCCTGGCCGCGTGGGGATGACTGATCTCTCGGCGGATTCGCACCGATAGAATCCGGCATGCCCACATACGTCTACCAGGTGATCACCGACGATGACACCGACGGCGAGGTCTTCGAGGTCGTCCAGTCGATGAAGGAACCGGCCCTCACGACGCACCCGGAGACCGGCGCGCCCGTCCGGCGGATACCGCAGGCACCGACGATCCCGGGCAACTGGTCCGACCACGCGACGAAGCAGAAGCTCTCCGATCGCAACCTCGACCGGCTCGGCTTCACGAAGTACGCCCGGGCGGGGGACGGGCATTTCGAGAAGCGCGCCGGCCGCGGCCCGGACGTCATCAGCGCGGACTGACCGAGCGGCGACGGCGGCCCTCGCGCGCCATCGACGAGCCGTGCCGGCTGCTCGTGCTCCGCGCACGCGCCCCAGTTCGCGATCACGGCCAGAATGTCTCCGAAGTCAACCGTCCCGCTCCCGTCGAACATCCTTCGGATCCTCCGGCCCGCCCGCGTTTCCCACGCGGCGAGGATCGCAAGGATGTCGCCGAACGTGACTGTGCCGTCGCCGTTCACGTCGCCGGCGCAGTCAGCGGTCGTTCGATTGACGCGACGTCACGGCCCCCAGTGGGCCAGCAGCGTGATGAGATCGCCGATCCCCACGACGCCGTCTCCGTCGATATCGGCGGGGCACTCGTCCGACGACGCGCCGGGGTGCGTCGGGCATGGACCCCACGATGCAAGCAGCGCGAGCAGGTCCTGAAAATCGACGTCGCCGTCATCATCGACGTCACCCGGGCTGCGGACCGCGAACCAGGCGCGCGTGTACGGTGAGTTGAGGAAGAAGTCGAGGAGCAGCGTGCCGACCTTGGTCCGCCCCGAATCGGACGGATGCACGCCGTCCCCAACGACATCGGTGCACTCCCAGATCAGGCCGTCGCTGCGCGGGACGAGCCCGTCAGCCCACGGATACGCCGCCCAGCCGATCCACGGCGCGACGCCCGATTCGTAATCGAGACCGCCGGCGCGCGGATCGATCTCGCCGGTCTCCACCTGCCGGATCTGCGCTTCGACGAGCCATTTCACGGAGAAGGCGCTCTCGTGCGCGTAGGGTTCGGGGTTGAGGTTGTGCGTCGAGTACCCGGCGTAGGTGCGGCTCGAAAGGAACACGAACCGGAGGTTCGGGTACCGCACGCGGCACGCGCGGACGGCGTCGCCGAAGTAGCTCATCAGCGTGTACGCATCGGCGCTCTCGCTCGGCAGGCTGTAGTACGGACCGGGGTTCGCGTTCTTGAGCCACACCGCGACGACCTGCGCCTCGGTCACGTTGTGCCGCACGAGGATCTCGTCGCGGACGCGGTCGTAGTTCTGCTGATCGGGGAATCGCCACGAGGACGCAATCTCGCCCGAGATCGCGCCGTTCGCGATCACCAGCGACTCGTGGTCGACGCCCGGATGCGAGGCCGCCTGATCCATGAAGGTCCCCGGATTGCACGGCGGCACCCGCTGGCTGCAGAACTCCAGCGTCGCGTTCGACATCCCGATGGAGAGCAGCACGTATTTCCCGTCAGGATCAGGACTCCCGTCGGCGTCGAGCGGCCGGATGCCGGCGGCGCGGGCGCGCCCCTCGGCATCATGCGCGGCGGGCGGCGTATTGACACCGCCCGGATACAACCCGCCCTCGAAGAGGTCGAGGTAGAGCCCGGGGCCGAGGTCGTTGATCGGGGTCTTCCCGACCGACGTGATGTCGCAGTCGCGGTAGTCGCCCGCGGCCCCGAAGGCTGAAGCCGCGACAGAGGCAACCACGAGCGGCACGACAAAGGACGAAAGGCGGCGTTGCATCGAGAACTCCTCCCGATCTCGTGCACCCGGCTCGGTGCGCCGACCGGGAAACACAGGGGATCCGCAACGAGGGTACCATGCCGCCCCTCCGATTACTGGCCCCATCAGAGGGCCCGATCAGAGGATTCGCGTGAATCCGCCTGATTCCGTGCTACGTTGAACCAAGTACGTTGAACCAAGTACGTTGAGCGGCCACGTTGAACCGGGCGACCCGGCGTTCATATCATCGTCCGACCAGGGCGGGCGGCGGCCGGGCCGGCTCCCGGGAGGAGCAAGGGAAGATGAAAAGCAGCGTTCCCGTCGCGGCCGCGGCCGCCTGCGGCGCCGTGGTGCTCGCCGGCCAGGCACACCTGTGGGCGGTGCAGGCCGACGTCGTCTACTCGGACTGCACCGAGATCGAGAACTGGGGCGCCGTCGGCGGCATCCATGGATACTCCCTCGGATCGAACACCTGCAACATCGGCGACGACAACCTGTTGTGGGGCGTTACGAACACCGGATCGCCCGTGCTCGCCATGAACGCGTACCGGCTCGAGAACGGGCGTCTGCTCCAGATCGGCCTGTCGAACGCGAAGCACAGCACGTTTGCCGCGGCGGGTGAGGGCTGCGGGGCCCCGTGCAACGGGATGGGCAACCAGGTGCTCGGCGTCGGTTGCCGCGACATCTACACGGCGAGCTTCAACGGCGGGCAGACGCGTCTGGGCAACCGCTCGGCGATCAACCCGTGGACGGGCGCGCTCAGCGGTGCGCCCGGAGGCACCGGCGACGACATCTTCCGCCGGCTCCAGATCGCGGAGAGCGATCTCGGAGGACCGGGACAGTTCTTCGTCGAAGGCGTCTACGTGGCGATCGACGACGCCGGGGCCCTGGGCAACGGATACAACAACGTGTCGCACAAGCGCGTGGAGGTCGCTGCCGGCTTCGAGCTGCTTCCGACGGGCGAGATGCAGATCGGCGATCCCGCGATTCTCGCCTGGCGTGATCACGGCCTCGGCGAGGGGATGCCCGATCCGTCCGTTGACGTGCAGATCGTGGACGTGCCCGGCGAAGGACGCTTCTACGTGGCCGCAAAGACGACCGCGATCGAGTCGGGGTCGTGGCTCTACGACTACGCGATCTTCAACTTCAACAGCGATCGCGCGGCAGGTCTCTTCAGCGTGCCGACCGGGACGAGCGTGGTCAGCGCCGTCGGATTCCACGACGTGGACTACCACTCCGGCGAGGTGTACGACAACGCCGACTGGAGCGACACGACGGATGGCAACGCCGTGACGTGGAGCAGCCCGCAGACTCACGCCGAGAACCCGAACTCCAACGCGCTGCGCTGGGGCACGATGTACAACTTCTGGTTCACCGCCGACGCGCCGCCCGCGGACGTCGTAGCCGGCATGCGTCTCTTCAAGCCGGGCACGCCGGAGTTCGTGGAGTTCACGGTGCCCGGCCCGTCCGCGACGGCCTGCGCGGGCGACGCCAACGGCGACGGCGACGGCGGCTTCGCCGACGTGCTCGCGGTCCTCGGCGCGTGGGGAGCGAAGGGCGGCCCCGAAGACGTCGACGGCGACGGCACCGTCGGGTTCGGAGACGTCCTGCTCATCCTGGCGAACTGGGGAGCGTGCGCGTAGGTCCGGTCTGACCCGAGCTTGCGGATGCTGTGTGCCCCGGTCCCTGGCTCGGCAAGGGCCGGGTGGCGTCGAGAGTCTCCACCACCGTCGAGTCTGTGGGCCCCGGACCTTGTCTCGTGAAGCCACAGGATTCTTCGAGAGACTCCACAACCGTCTAGTCTGTGGGCGCC
>CAZXBB010000268.1:0-1909 GCA_964638815.1 uncultured Isosphaeraceae bacterium | reverse complement strand
CGCTCGACGACGGCATGGCGGGATCCGAGATCGTCGCGCGGCTCGTCGAGGCCGGCGATCGCATCCGCGCGGAGTCGCTTCGACGCTTCCACGAGGCTGGCGTTCCATGATCGCGTTCGCGCGGCAGCATCTTGATGACGTCGATCGACGCGCCCGAGCGTGGCCGTGGGTCGTCTTGAGCCTGCGGGCCGCGACGCTCTCGCAGAGCCCCGACCCGGCCATCGTCGCGGCCGCGTTGACCGCACAACTTGAGCTGCGGCGCGAGACGCGCCTGGGGGGTGCGGCATGACGCTCAGCGCAACGTCAACGAAAAAACCCATGGACGCCGGCTTCATTTCGCCGTCCACGGGCTCAGGAGTTCGCATCATGCTATCCGCGCCCCTCGAGCGCGTCCTCGCGCTGCTGCCCAACGCCAAGCCGGCCGGCGAAGGCTGGATCGCCCGCTGCCCTGCGCACGACGACGGGAACCCGAGCCTGTCCGTCAGCGAGGGAGACGACGGTCGTGTCCTTCTTCACTGTCATGCGGGGTGCCCGGTGGACGCGATCTGCCGCAAGATGGGCATCGACGCGGTCGACCTGTTCCCCGAGCGTGAGCGGACGAACGGGGTCGGGCGTAAGCGCCGAGCACGCCCCGCGTCGAAACCCGCATCGAAACCCGCGTCCTTCTCGACGGCGGCGGCCGCGGTGGCGGCGCTCGAGAAGCAGTACGGCAAGCGGTCGGCGAGCTGGAAGTATCACGACTCGAGCGGCGACCCGGTGGGCGTGGTCGTGCGATGGGATCGGAATGGGAAGAAAGACATTCGCCCGGTGTCGCGCTCCGGTTCGCGGTGGGCGATCAAGGCGATGGCCGCCCCGCGCCCGCTCTACGGGCTGACCGAGTTGGGCGACTGGGATCCGGTGTTCGTCTTCGAGGGCGAGAAGACGGCCGACGCCGCGCGGTCGTTCGGCTGCATCGCGACCACGAGCAGCGGCGGATCGAAGGCGGCAGGCAAAACCGACTGGTCCCCGCTCGCCGGCCGTGACGTGGTGATCTTCCCCGACCACGATGACGCCGGTGAGCGCTACGCCGACGACGTGGTGCGGCTGGCGACCGCTGCGGGCGCGCGGTCGATCCGGGTCGTGCGGCTCGTGGATCAGTGGCCGGACCTGCCCGCCGGCGGGGACCTGGTCGACGTGATCGCCCTTGCTGATGGTGACGTGGACATGGTGCACGCGGCGATCGTCGATCTGGTCGCGAGCGCCGAGGCGGTCGAGGTCGAGCGCCCCGCACCGGCCGTCGAACCGTTCGTGCCGTTCCCCGTCGACGTTCTCCCCGAGCCGTTCCGCGGCTACGTCATGATGCGGGCCGACATTGGCCACGCACATGCGCCGACGCCTCACGAGCGGACCATCGCCGCAAGTACAGCTCTGCCAGGTCGTTCCGGCACGGTTTCGGCACGCTCGCCGGGCGAGCGGGTGCACGTGCGTGGTCCGATGTGCCGCCCGCACGTGCGTGGCCGATGTCCCCCCCGGGCGAGCGGGTGCACGTGCGTGGCCGATGTCCCCCGCGTGGCCGATGTCCCCCGATGTCCCCCTTTCTGGCTGATAGCTGATAGCTGACAGCTGATAGCTCTTTCCCTTGACGGGGCCTGCCGCGCGGCGGACACTCGATCCGGGGGACGGTGCGGCGGATGGCGGGTGCGCCCTCGCCCTCCGTGCCAACATGGATGAGGCTGGTCCAGTCCGGAGGCCAGGGACGCAGGCGCCGCGGACAGCGTGGGTCGCGCGGGCGGTCCGACGTACGGGAAACTCGGCGCCGGGAGCAAGCGGCCATGATCGATGAACATCGTCCTCTCCGTGAAGAAGCTGGACGCGAGCAACGCATCGCCCGCGGCGAGGACGGACGCGTCCGTCCGGCACCCGGCCGGTG
>CAZXBB010000267.1:0-21905 GCA_964638815.1 uncultured Isosphaeraceae bacterium | reverse complement strand
GACGCGCACTTCCAGGCGCTCGCTGGCGCGGTCGAGCTCGTCCCGTCGCTCGTGCATCTCGCCGAGCGCGGTCTCGACGCGCTCGGTCGATCGCTCGGCCTCGTCGTACCTGCGCTCGATATCCGCCGCGAGCGGCTCGATGCGGTCCTCGAAGACCTGCATAGCCGCCCGCACCGTGGCCATGGTCTCGTCGAAACGCGTCTCGACCGTAGAGCCGAGCGTCTCGACGTGCAGCCGGTGCTGCTCCAGGTCCTCGATGATCTGCTCGCGCATCTCGCGCACGGAACGGCGCGCCTGCTCGCTGGTCTCGTCGAAACGCGTCTCGATGGCGTTGTAGAGATCGTCGACGACGCGCTTGCGGGTCTCGAGATCCGAGAGCACCGGCTCGATGCGGCCGAGCGACTCGCGCTGGTGCACGGCCAGACGCTCCTCGAGCCGCATCGCGGCCGTGGAGAGGTCGCTCTGGAGCTTCTCGAACTGCTCCCGCACCGCCGCCCGCGCGTCCCCGGTCTCCTGCCGCTGCGCGTCGAGGTCCGCTTTGACCTCATCGACACGCTGGTTGAAGTCCGCGATGCCGTCCGCCAGCGTGTTCGATGCCGCGTCCACCTCGCGCTTGCGCGTCTCGAGGTATGCGACGGCCGCGCTGAACTCGCTCTGAAAATGCTCGAACCGCGACTGGAGCGCCGACGCATTGGACTCCGCGTCCTGGTTCCGGGCTTCGAAGTCGACGACCGCCCGTGTGACGACCGACTCGAACTGCTGGGCCTTCTCGTCGAGCGAGCGGGCCGCGGTCTCGGCGTTGCGGTGATGCGCGCCGAGGGTCTTCGCGGCCTGGCTCAGCTCGGCGCGGATCGCGCCGATGCGGGCCTCGAGGGCCTGGCTCTCGGCCTGCGCGGCCTCGCGGTGCTCGCGCAGCTCGGCGACGGCCTCGTTGAGCCGCTCGTCGAGTCGCGTGAGGCGCTCGTCGAGGTTGGCGTCCTCGAGCCGCGCGCTGAAGTCGGTGATGTTGCGGTCGAGCTCCTCGCGGGCGACGTGCATACCGTCGCGCGTGATCGCCAGCTCGTCGATCGCCTCGTTGAGACGCGACTCGAGACGCGCCGCGTGTGACTTGAGATTGCCGAAGGAGTTTTCGGCGGTGAAGCGCTCGCTCGAGAGCTGCTCGATTCCCGTGCGCAGCTCCTCGCGGAACCGGTTGAGCTGATCGGAGACGTGAACGCTGACGTCCTTCGACTCGAACATCCGCGAGTCGAGGTCGCGCAGCAGCGGCTCGAGACGTGCGGCCTCCTGCTCGATGGCCTGGAGCAGACGCGCACCGAGCTGAAGGCGACTCTGAAGATCGCCGGTTGCCTCGCCCGCCGCGGCGCTCGACTCCCCCAGCGTCGCGACGGCGCCGGTCGCGCGGTCGAGCAGCCCCATGAGGTGACTCGACACTTCGTCGACGACCTGCTGGTCGAGGACCCGCAGATTGAGCAGCGGCCCTTGTTTCCGATCTTCCGACACGCCTCGGTCTCCCGATGTGTGAGCGTCTTCCGTCTCTGACGATTCGAGAACGTGTCGTCGAGTGTGACGAACGATCCGTCTGCGCAAGGTCAGAGGAAGGGGTTATCGTCACGTCCCCGGCGCGAATTCAGCCGGAGGTCCCCGAAACCCCGCTCAAGCCGCGACCGGGCCGCGTCGACTCTCGGGGGGACGCCTCGACAAAGGGGGCGATCGCACGCCGCCCACCCGAGACAGGCCCGATAATGCGCTCCAGCGTCCGCACGACGATCGCCACCTACTTCCTGCTGTCGATCGCAGGCGGCGTGTCGTTCGTCATGCCGGACAGCCTCGAGACGCCGCCCCCGCCGCGGCCGATCCCGCGGGCCGAACCGCCCGCGACCCGAACGGACGCGACGGACATCGAGGACGACGGCGCGGACATGGACACCGCGCCGGCCCCGGCCGGGAGTGATACGGCGCATGGCGACGCGAGCGTCGCTTGCGACGCATGACGCGGTCGAGGAGGATGACGAGCTCCCGCGATTCCCGAGATTCCATGGGATGCGCCGCGATCGCACCCGACGCATTCCGCGGCGCGGCGAATGGGCTGGGTCGGATTCGAACCGACGTCAAACCGATTATGAGTCGGTGGCTCTGGACCGCTAAGCTACCAGCCCCGGCCGGTCATTCTATCAGTCGTGCTGGAGCGTCGGGCCGTCCTCGTTCATTTGCCGGGTGAACGAGAGCACCGCATCGTCTCCGGTGACGCCGTCGTCGTACGCGAAGATGTTGTCCGCGCCGCGCGGCGTGAATGTCCCGATCAGCTCGACGTGGTTGTCGCGGTAGCCTACGTGCCCGACCCATTGATCCCGGGGATCGTGGATCGCGTAGGTGATCGACGCCGCGTCTTTGCCGCCGCGCGGACCGCGGTTGCCGACGAGCGGAACGTCCGCGTCGCCGTCCGACCCCCAGTGGCGGCTGCGGGACGCGGGGGGAAACAGGGGCAGGTGCGCGTACGAGGTGTTCGACAGCTGCGAGAGATCGGCCTGGAAACCCGGGTCCCAGTAGATGCCGGCGTCGGGCTTGAAGAGGGACCAGTCGTAGCCCTCGCAGATGACGACCCGGCCGCTGGGCTCCGTCGGACCGATGCACTGCTCAGGCGTGACGTAGTTCTGCGCGATCAGCATCGAGTAGAAATTCGCCGTCGTGTTCTGCGTGACGTCCTCGGGCCCGACGCCGGCCACGATCCGATCGAGCCCCGCGACCGGGAGGCGCTTCAAGAGGCCGGGGGAGACCGCCAGCCGAACGTCGAACTCGCTCGTGAGCAGGGCTTGGGCCCCGAGGATCTGCCGGACGTGCGTCGCATCCAGCGCGCGCCGGGCGACCCCCTCTCGCGCGCTCCACAGAATCGCGAAGGCGATCGAACCCAGGACCACCAGGCACGCGAACACCACGATGACCCCGATCAGCGAGCGGCCCTGCGTATGCGGCATGCTCTTTGTCATCATGTTCATTGGCGGGCTCCCGTGTGTGGAATCACGCGTCGGTGAACTCTGGCTGCCGATGCTGCCGATAGCCCCGCCGGTGATGCGGCTCAGTCGAACTGGAGCACCGGGCCGTCGGCGGTCATCTCGAACGTGAACGACAGGATGGCGTCGGTTCCGTCCGGGCCACCCTCGGCCGCGTACAGGTTGTCGGGAAGACGCGCGCCATCCCGTTCGAAGAAGACATCGTTCGGCGTGAACGTGTCGATGAATGCGATGTGGCCGTCGGCGAACATGACGTGCGCCGCCCACGATCCGTCCTTGCCGTACGTCAGCGACACCGGGTCGGGCACGCCGTCCTTCGGCCCCCGGTTGCCGACGAGCGGGAAACGGTCGCCGAACGACTTCCAGTTGCGTTTCGCCCGCTCGCCGAAGAGCGGAACGTGCGCGAACGACGTGTTCGAGAGGTCCGCGAGGTCGGCCATGAACGCGGGATCCCACCAGACGCCGGCCGCCGGGTCGTAGGCCCGGTAGTCGTAGTGCTCCATCTCCCAGACGTAGCCGCTGCGCTCGTTCGCCGAGATCATGTTCTCCGGCCGGAGGTACTGGCCCATCGCCATCGCCGAGAAGAGGTTGGCCGTGGTGTCGAGCGTCACCTCCCCGCTCTCCGCCAGCCCGCTCGGCGTGACGAAACGCCCGCGTCGCTCGGACGCGTTCACGACCAGCGACTGGTGCAGGGCGTAGAGGTACACCTGGTCCTTCACCGAGCGGACGGTGCCCTGACGCGTCGCCCCCTCGCCCGTCACCGCCTTGTTGAGCGCGCTCATGGCGATCACCGAGAGGACGAGCATGCACGTCAGCGTGACGAGGAGACCGACCAGCGAGAACGCGGCTCGTCGTCGCCCCGCACGACACGCCGCCGGCGTCTGCTGCCTTCGTGATCGAGACTTCATGCCTGCTCCGAACGGGTCGGCGACACGGGTCAGCGAACGGGTCGGCGACCCGGGTCGGCGCGTGTCAGCGAACGGGTCAGCGCCGCTCCCCCGCGCGCGGCAGCGCCTCGAGGAACTCGTCGTGGCGTCGTCGGGCCGCGGTCTCGAGCAACGCGTGCACCGCGGCGACGCCCGGCTCGTCCCCGAGCACCGTAAAGGAGCGACGACCCTCCCTCGTCCACAGCGTGATCGTATAGCTGAGCCCCGGCGGCCGGCCGGTCGACGGCGGATCCGCCTCGATCCAGCGATTCCGCCCGATCAGCGTGGTCAGACGCCCGATCTCGTCGGCCGTCAGCGAGCCGTGCCAGGAGTAGCGGCCGGTCACGGCGTCCGTGCCGCCGCCGAAGGCGAGACCGCCGTCGCGCTCCACGCGGTAGCGGGCGAAGGCGCGGTCGTCCGCGGTACGCATCAGCTCGAGCTCGAGCCCGCCGGTCACGTCGGCTGCGTCCGACCGCTCCGCCTCCGGCCTCCGCGCAGCGCAGCCGCCGGGCGCGAGGGCCATCAGCCCGACCAGCGCGGTCGCGACGACGGCCATACCGAGATGATCGCGGCGCGGTCTCACGGGTCGCGATAGCGGGCGTAGGGATCGGGGCCCAGGTCGTAGCGAATGGGGTGCACGAGGCCCGGCTCCTCGGTGCGGTCGTCGGCCCACGCGAGCGCGGCGAGGTGACGGACGAGGCGGGCGGCGGCGGGATCGGAAGTCTCGCCGTCCGCGGCGCGGTCCACGAACACGCGGCGCACGTCCGCCCCCGCGACTGAGATCACGATCGCGCGTCCGTCCGCGGGCGGGCGGATCTCGTTGAGGTTCCGCGCGGACGCTCCCGCCGTGGGATCCGTGAAGCCGAGATCGCGCGCAAGCGTCCACACGCCCTCGAGCTCCGGAATCGGCAGGACGCGCGTTCGGGGCGGCAGCCACGCCGTCCCGCGGCCGAAGACATCGTCAGCCGCATCGGCGTAGTGCAGAGAGCCGTCGGGGAAGAGGGCGTAGCGGCCGGGGCGCAGGTGCGCCGCCGCCCCTTCGCGCGCGTCGCGCGCGTCGCGCCCGACAAGCACGGTGGCGTCGAGCGACCAGTCGCCGGGCATGGACGCCGGGACGGCGCTGCGGGCGACGTCGGGCGCCGCGCACCCGAAGAGCGCGACGGCGATCGCCAGGATGAGCACTGTGCCGCGGGTCATCTCGCGTGGAGTGTACGGGAGTCGCGGGGAGCGTGAAAGCCAGTCTCCCCTCCCCCGCCGGTCGCGTTGGCAGCCCGTTGAAGGGCGTCGTCCACGCCGGATGATCGTGCTCGGGCGGCGTTGCAGTTCTTCATCGGGCTGCTAGGCTCCCGTCATGTACACGAGCGCTCGCTGGATCAACGATTATCTCGATCCGCCGGCCGACGCGGACGAGCAGGCGGAGCTGGCCACCCGTGCCGGCTTCCCGCTCGAGGACCGGGACGAGGTCGAGGTCTCCGACGGCGCCGACGTGCGACAGGACTTCGAGATGACCTCGAATCGCGGCGACTGCGTGTGCCACGTCGGGCTCGCGCGGGAGATCGCGGCGATCTCGGGGCGCGCCCTCAAGGTCCCCGCCGCGGAGCCGAAGACGGCGCCGGAACCCGCGAGCGCCCACGTCACCGTGACGAACCACGAGCCGCGGCGCTGCCCGCTGTACACCGCGCGGATCATCCGCGGTGCGACCATCGGCCCTTCACCGGCATGGCTCGCCGACCGCCTTCGCGCCCGCGGCGACATTCCGCGGAACAACGTCGTCGATGCCACGAACTTCGTCCTGCACGAGCTCGGCCAGCCGACGCACGTCTTCGACCTCGCGAAGCTCGAGGGCGGCGCGATCCACATCCGGTCCGCGCATACGGACGAGCCGTTCCTTCCCATCGGCGAAGGCGAAGCGGAGGTGCGGCTCTGCCCGCAAGATCTCGTCATCGCCGACGCACGGAACGCCGTGGCCATCGCGGGCGTCAAGGGCGGGGCGCTGACGGCGGTGTCCGACACGACGACCGACCTCCTGCTCGAGGCGGCGACATTCGATCCGGTCGGCGTGCGCGACTCGTCCCGCCGGCACGGCATCACCAGCGACTCCGCGTACCGCTTCGAGCGCGGCGTCCATCCCGGTCAGATCGAGGCCGCGGCCCGCCGCCTCGCCGCGATCATCCTCGAGACCGCCGGCGGCGTGCTGCTCGACGGTGTGGTGGCCGACGGCGCGCCCATTCCGGACCCGCCTCGCGTCACCATGCGCGCGACGCGTTGCCGGAAGCTGCTCGGCGTCGCGATCACCGACGAGGAGATGGTGGCGGCCCTCGCGCGGCTCGGCTTCGCGCCGCGACAGGAGGGCGACGTGATTGCGTGCACCGCGCCGATCCACCGGCTCGACATCGAGCGCGAGATCGACCTGATCGAGGAGGTGGGGCGGATGTACGGCTACGACCGCATCCCCGTTGCCGAGACGATCGTCGTCCGCGTCGCGGCGCCGCAGCCGACGGAGCTCGCCGCGCGGGCCGTCGCCGACGAGCTGGTCGGCATGGGGTTCGTCGAGACGACCACGCACTCCCTCATCAGCGTGGAAGCCGCGGCGCCCTTCGTCCCCCCCGGCGCGAGCACGCTCCGGCTCGAGGACGACGGCGCGAAGGCCGAGCCCGTGCTCCAGCCGTCGGTGGTGCCGAACCTCCTGCGCGTCCGTCGTCACAACCAGGACCGGGGCGTCGGCGATCTGCGTCTCTTCGAGTCGGCCGCGACGTTCCTCGTGACCGGCGACGATCGGCACGAGGAGCACGTCCGGCTCGGGCTGCTCATGGACGTGGAGAACGAGGCGGATGGTTTGCGTCCGATCCGCGGCGTCGTCGAGCGTCTCGTCGATCTCCTGCTCGGGCACGAGGCGACGATCGAGGTCGCCGCGCTCGGGCCCGCCGGCGCGTCCGCGACGCCGTGGCTGTCCCCCGGCGCGGCGGCGACCGCGAACGGGACGCCGATCGGGCGCTTCGGCCGGCTCGCGTCGGACGTGGCGCGCCGGTTCGACCTCGACCGGCCCGTGCTCGTGGCCGAGCTCGAGCTTCGCCCGTTCTACGAGAAGTTCCCGCCGATCACGGCGGCGCGCGAGCTGCCGAGCTTCCCGGCGATCGAACGCGACCTCTCGCCGATCGTGGACGAGTCGGTCGCGTGGGGCGACGTTCGCGATCTCGTGGCGCGACTCGCGCTCGAGCATCTCGAGGCGGTGCGCTTCGTGACGACGTTCCGCGGCCGCAGCATCGACGCAGGCCGGAAGGCGCTGACCTTCCGCCTCTGCTTCCGCGCGGGCGACCGGACGCTGCGGCATGACGAGGTCGATCCGCAGACCGACGCCGTGATGGACGCCATGGAGTCGAAGCTCGGCGCCGTGTTCCGGAGCCGGAAGTGAGCCTCTCGGACCTGACCGTCGACGCGCTCCTCGACTCGATCGAAGCGAAGACCCCGGTTCCCGGCGGCGGCGCCGTCGCCGCGCTGACGATGGCCCTCGGCGCCGCGCTCGCCCGCATGGTCGTCAGCTACTCGCAGGGCAGGAAGACGCTGGCCGAGCACGCGGACCTGCATGCGGAGGCCGTCACCACGCTCGGCCGACTCCGCGCGGCCGCGCTCGACGGCGCCGCCGAGGACGCGCGGGCGTACGCAAAGCTCAACGAGCTGTGGAAGCTGGACGCGGACGACGAGCAACGCCGTCGCGAGCTCCCGGACGCGGTGCGCGGGGCGATCGCGGCGCCGCGCGACGTGATGGACGCGTGCGTTCGGCTCCTGGAGCTGCTCGCGCGTCTCGACGGCGCGACGAACCGGATGCTCCGCAGCGATCTCGTGATCGCCGCGATCCTGGCCGAGGCGGCCGCCCGCTCGGCCGCGTGCAACGTGCGGGTGAATCTGCCGCTGCTGGAGGATCACGACGAGTCGGAGACGCTCGAGCGCGAGGTCGCGGACGTGCTGGATCGCGCGGCGGGGCTTGCGTTGGGGGTGATGGGGGCGTAACCCCCGTCGCGCAACCCAGGACTCAAATCATCCGCTTCGGCGCCGACCCCGGCGACACCTGCCGGATCGACACCGGCCCTTCGGCCGGCGCCGCTATCGCCTTCGGACCGGGGGCGAAGGGCACGCCGGAGCCCAGGCCCTGCATCGCGGTGGCCGCGCGGCCGGCGTGGAGGGAGCCCGGAGTGATTCCGCCGGCTTCGGCCTCGAGCTTCGGATCGAGCGTCAGGTCCTCCTTCCGCACGAGGCCCGCCTCCACGCCCGCGTCGAAGCGCAGCCCCACCATGCAGACGGCGCAAAGCGCCGCCAGAGGCAGCATCACGTAGCGGGCGATCGAGCCGGCGAGGCCCTCGTTCCACGCGTCGCCCGCGTCGCTCGGTGGAACAGTGCGCGCGTCGATCGCAGGGACGCCGGCGGCATCGATCTTCGCCGTCACCGCTTCGTACGACCAGAAGGCGCCGCCCGGCGCCGAGAGACCGACGAGCTCGCCGATCGGGAGCACCAGCAGCGCGACCACGATGGACCAGGTGAACGCCGAGACCGTCTTGTCCACGCCGCGCGTGGCTGACCCGGCCGCGAGCAGCACGCCGACCGCCAGCAGCGGCAGCAGCGCGAGAAGGCCGACCGTGCCGAGGCCGCGCGCGAGACGCGAGCCGATCTCGAAGATGCGGTCGTAGCCGCTCACGAGCCGGTTGGGATCGACGGGCTCGGCGGAGGGCCTGCCCTTCACGTCGTCGAGCGCCGAACGCACCACCGGCGCGGGCCCCGGCTTGACGATGAGCGCGGTCTCGGCCGTCGGCGTTTCGGACCGGTCCCAGCGCAGCTCGGTGAAGTTGACCAGGCTCCAGATCACGGTCTGGGCGAGGAGCGCGAGGCCGATCACCCAGCACGACAGCAGCACGCTGAAACGCAGGCGGCCGAGAGCGAGGCTGACCGACGCTGAATGAGTCGCGGGCGCTCCCCGCGCGCTGCCGGTCAGGGACGTTTCGGGGTTCGGCGTCATGACGTTCCCATGATCGTCCGAAGGGCGGTCCGGCTTGACTGGTGACGCCGCATTTTCGGACGCGGGCCGCGGGACGCGGCTATTCTTAGCCTCCCATTCGCCGTGATTCCGATGCCTTCCCCGCACCCCCACGCTGACATCCTCGACCCCGCCGTGCTTCGGGACGTCGTCGCGGGCGTGCTCCGCGTCACGCCCGAGCAGGCGCTGCGGCTCTACCACGAGATGCCGATCCACGAGCTCGGCCGCTGGGCCGACGCCCGCTGCCGCTTCGTGCACGGGGACGCGATCCGGACGTACGTCATCGATCGCAACATCAACTACACCAACGTCTGCACGGCGAAGTGCACGTTCTGCGCGTTCCGCCGCGACGGAGACGAGGATGACGCGTACACGCTGGAGTACGACGAGCTGCTCGGGAAGATCGGGGAGCTCGTGGACATCGGCGGGACGCAGATCCTCATGCAGGGCGGGATGAACCCGGATCTGCCGTTGTCGTGGTACCTCGATCTCCTCGCGGCGATCAGAAACCGGTTTCCGCAGGTGCACGTCCACGCCTTCAGCCCGCCCGAGTTCATCGAGTTCGTCAACTTCTTCGATCCGCCGGGCGCGGACCTGGCGGCGAAGCTGCGCAACGTGATGGCGCAGATGAAGGACGCCGGTCTCGACTCGATACCCGGCGGCGGCGGCGAGATCTTCGCCCCGGCGGTGCGCCGAAAGATCGGGCTCGGCAAGTGCGACGCCGAGGCGTGGCTGACGACGATGCGCGTGGCGCACGAACTCGGGATGAACACGTCGGCGACCATGATGTTCGGGCACATCGAGGGCGTCGCCGACCGCATCCACCACATGCACCTGGTCCGGGATTGGCAGGATCGCGCGATCGACGACTTCGCCGCGGACGGCGGCGGACGCTACTTCGCGTTCATCTCGTGGCCGTTCCAGCGCGAGAACACGCCGCTCGGCCGCGTCGGCGAATGGGGCACCGGCGAGGGGGACGACCTCGACGGCGTGTTCCCGGGCGATGCCGTCGCGCGGCTGGATGGCTCGGGCCGCCGCGAGGACCACCCGCAGTTCGGTCGCCGCCTGCGCATGGTCGGCGGCAGCGACTACCTGCGCACGCAGGCGCTCAGTCGGCTCTACCTCGACAACATCTACTCGATCGGCGCGAGCTGGGTCACGATGGGCCCCCACATCGGCCAGGTCGCGCTCGGCTTTGGCGCGAACGACATGGGCTCCGTCATGATGGAGGAGAACGTCGTGAGCGCGGCGGGCACGACGTACTGCCTCAGCGAGCCGCTCATCTGCCACCTCATCCGCGACGCCGGCCACCTCCCGGCCCAGCGCGACAATGCGTACAACCTGCTGCGCGTCCACGACGGCCCCGGTTCGCCGGACCGTGCGATCAGGGACTGGTCGACGGTGCGCGCCTCGCGTCTGCACGTCGAGCGCGCACCCGAGACGGTGCCGCTCTCGGTCGATGGGGCGATCGCCTGACGTTTGCTTCAGCGCTCAGCCGCAGAGGGGCGGCGTCCGGGACACCCGCGCGCTCCGACCCGCCGAGTCCAAGAGTGTCGGAACGAGATCATTGACAGGATCGCTGTTGTTCAGTACCAGCAGTCGCAATACTGTTTCTGGTGTCAGACGGAGTTCGATCCATGTTCTGTTGATATCTGGCCGTAGGATCCGCTGAGGTTCAGTTACTTTGATCCGATACATGGCGAGTGTGCCGGTGCTGCTTCGCGCAGGGTGGTCCTTGGCCGTCGGCTGTGTCTGCACGGCCACCTTCGCTCTGATCGGTGTATGGTCGCCGTCAACTCAGCCCTCGGCGTCGGCCGCATATCAGGACCGGGCAAGCGGCTTCTGCTGGTCCGAGCGGTCGAGCCCGCTGCGATCGGAGGTTCTGGTAAAGGACGTTGGATCGTCGTTCGTGTCGTGGTCTCCAGACGTTGGCTCGGTCGCTCTGGCTTATGAAACGGAGGCGCATGGCGCGGAAGAGCGCGATCTGCCCGATTGGGCGCGCGGCACGCGCGACCGACTGGATGCCATCCGAAGTGGCCTCGGGCACCTGAGATCACCTGGCAGCTTCGGTGAGCAGGCGTTTGGTTGGCCAGCGCGTTCATTCGTGTTGACGTGGCGCGCCGACTACGGCCGACCGGTGATCACCGACGGTCTCCCGCTGACTGTTGGGAGTTCGAGTGTTCCGGGACTAGCCAATGCGGTGCTCCCAATGCACGTTCTCTGGGGAGGCATGCTAGTCAACGCAGGCTTGTGGGGATTGCTCGCGGCGGCCGCTGGCTTCGGAACTAACCGTCTCCTCAGGAGGATCCGGCTAATGAGGGGGTTGTGTCCACAGTGTGGCTATCGGCAGAAAGGTGCCTCCTCGGCGCGATGTTGCGAGTGCGGTTGCGTCGTGTTCCGTCGTGTTCAGTCGTCGATGACGACCTCGTCGGCGCTCCATTGCTGTGTGTGGGGCGGGTCGATGCGAACCAGGACATGAAGGTGGTTGCTCATCGCAGCGTGCGCAGCGTCGTCCGCCGCGAAGATCGAAGTCAGGAACTCCAGACGCTGCTCGATCCACGCCCGGCGGTGGTCGTGCTCCGGCCCCATGAGGAAGGCGTGCCGGACGCAGCGGCTGAAGCAGTGATAGAGACCCGGTTCGTTCGGATCGACGATGCGGGCGCGCGGGACGGCCATGGAGGATTCCCCCGAATGAGGTGACGCGAGATTGGGACCGCGGCGACCGACGCCGCGCGACCCGCCGAGGAATCTAGCACGCGAGAGCCGCGTCACACGGAGAACCGTGGAAACATGTGCGTGGCCTGGCTCTTTTGGCTCTTTGGCTCTTGGGCGTGCGTCGCGGTGCGCAGCCCGACGACGGGCCGGCCCGACTTCAGGTACGCGTCGATGCGGGCCATCTGCTCATCGGGCAGATCGCGGAAGCGTGTCGCGATGATCAAGAGGTCCGCGTCCGCGAGCTTCTCGAGCCCGGGGATGTTCGTGCGGTCATCGGGATTGATGACGCCGGTCGCACGATCGATCGCGAAGAGCACATGCGCCGTGAAGCCGTGGCGGAAGCTCAGGATGCGCGCAAGCTGCGGCAGAGCCTCCTCCGACCGGTATTCCTCGTCGCCGCTGACGAGGACGATGGTCTTCCCCGCGCCGGGCCCCGCGGCACCGGCGGCGCCGGCGCCGGCATAGGTCACCCAGGGATCGGCAGCGGCGGACCACAGGGCGGGCGCGAACGAGACGAGCAGGATCGAACGGGCGCGAACGGGACGATGGAACACGGCGAGGACTCCGGGGCAAGTGCCGGAGCGTCACTCCACCGGGTCGGTCCCGCGGCGCGCGGCCGGTGGCGCGGATTCCCCGAAGCGCGGGAGCGCCCGAGCGACGGCGCGTCCCAGCGCCCGAGCGCCGAAGCGCGAGCGCAGCCTGGACCGTCGATCGTCGCGCCGTCGGCCGACGAGTGGGGATCTCGCGATCTCAGACTGTGCACCTTGTTTCCGGACGGCGCCTAAGCCGCGGACTCATCGGACGCGCCACGCGTTGAGATTGGCTTGGGCGGTGGCTGCAGAACTTCCCGGCTTGATTGCTGCTGGTGCTTCCGGACCTCAGCGAAGAAGGACCCGATGTCATTGTGATGACGTTCTGCGAACTGATCGCGGGTGTGCCGGATCTCAGCCAGGATCGGATCGGGGTTGATGCGGCTAGTCATCGAGCAGTTCCTCAGGCGTGCAGAGTATAGGCGGTCTGAAGCCGGATTCGCGGATAATCTGCTCGATACGGGGCCTGAGCGCGGCATTGGCGATGTGGGTGCAGTTCCACGTCAGCACGAACTCGACGCTGTGGACTGCCGCCACTGCTATATGTGCGGCGTCTGCCAAGGCCTTCGTGGGGAGTGGCCCGGCAGCAACCAGCCGGCTCGCCAGATCTTCGCTTGAGTGCGTCAAGTCAAGAAGGGGAAGATGTTGGATGGCATCAAGGCGTTCGGTTGCGGCCACGTGATCGCCAGAACTGATCTCATCGAGGACAACTTGGGAGGTGACGAGCCGAAAGTCGAATTGCCGCGCTGCCCACCACTGCTTCGTGATCTCCTGACGAGCCGCGACCACCACTTGCTTGCTCGGTCGCATTGTCAGGTAGCCGACGATAGTGCTCTCGATGTAGACGCGATCTGGCATGCGGCCTCCGTGCCGACATTGAGGTCCGGGTTGAGTCGCCTCACCGACCAAGCTCAGGGGGCGGGCCACCGGCGACGGATTCTGCCCGCAGAGCAGCGGTGTATGGTAGCCGGAGATGGGCCGGCGCCAGCCGGACCTCCGGCGGTTGTGGGTCCGAGCGTGCAGCTCCCAACCACGCCGGCGGCGCTGCACGATCTCTTCCCCGATCACGATGCACGCATGCGAACGCCGGTGAAGAGGCCCACCCGAAACGCTGCATCACGCTGCCCTTAGCCGCGCCGAGGCTGGCGGCGACATGTGCGTGGCCCACTTCCTCCTTGTGCGTGGCCCACTTCCTCCCGAATGAGGTGACGCGAGATCGGGACCGCGGCGACCGACGTCGCACGAGCCGCCGAGGAATCTAGCACACGGGAGCCGCGTCACACAGAGAACCGTGGAAACACATGCGTGGCCTGGCTCTTCGGCGTTCCTGTGTGAACCAGTGCAGGCGAGGTCGCCTGCTCCGGAGACTCGACCAGATCGTGCTCGAGCATCCTCTCCAGCTCCGCGATATCCGCCTCGGGCAACGACCGGCGCAGGGCGCTCGACCGGGCGAATCGGCGCAGCGCCGCCAGCCGCTCGCGTATGGATGTGTAGTACGAATCCTCCAGACCCTCCGCCATCCCGGCGTGCACGGGATTCAGATCGACATATGCCATGCAGGTCAGCAGTCCGGCCAAGTCGAGGATGCGCGGGCTCTTGAACCGCTCCTCCCAGAACGCCCCCGTCACACCATCCTCGGCATTGGCCATGCGGGCCAGGGGCTCCTTCAGTGACTTCATGAACCAGCTCAGGCTGCCCAGACGCCGCCGGTACGTTTCGACGAGACTGCGGTTCCTCGCCAGCTTCGCGATCACGGCGCGATCACGGCGCGATCACGGCGCGATCACGGCGGCGGGCAGCTCCTCCGGCAGCGGTTCGCCCCGCTTCAGCGGGACACCGGCGTGGATGAGGGCTGATGGCCGCGGGCTGACACCCCGTCTCCCGACTCATGCCGACTCGAGCCTCTTCTGCTCGCGCGGGACAAACCGTACCTCCACGCGCTGCCCTAAAGCCTCGGCAATGCGCCTCAGCATCGCCATTGAGTGACCCTCGTAGTCAGCATCCTCAAGTCGGCAGATCGCTGAAGCGGACGTGCCGATCAGCTTCGCCAGCTCGCGCTGCGACAGACCGGCTTCAGTGCGCACGTGGCGGATCAACTCTGCAATCTCGATGTCCTGCCGGAAGGCCGCACGCAGATCGAGATCGTTCGCGCTCGGCGGATGCCGGCGATCAAGGATCTCACCTGCATTGCTTGTTCGCTTGCCCTTCTTGTAGTCGCTCATCGTGGTTTCTCCCGGTATGTGTGTCGTTCAGGATCGGTCTCGAAGCGCTCCTTGCGTTCAATTGCTCTGTTCAACTCCGCGGCGGGCACTTCGGCTTCCTTGGTCAGACCGTGTGCGAGCAACGCGACATTCCGACCGTGGAAGAAGTACAGGATCCGGTAGTTGACGCGGCCAATGCGAGCCCTGAGCTCGTCCACGCCGTTACTCAGCAGGTCGGCGGTCGGTCGCCGGAGTTCGTGACCAAAGATGGCCAGCCGGATCGATCAGTTCCCTGCACTTCAAGAAGGCCCGCCGATCCCGTTCGGCCAACTCATCCAGCCAGTCAAGCACCGGAGCCGATCCGTCAGCCTCGCAGTAAAACCGGACCTCTGTCTCGGGCATCCGTGCCTCCGCTCCCTGTCATTCGCCGAATCACGCCCCAATGTTCGCATATTTGAGAACAGAGTCAAGCTCTTCTCGCCCGTGCCCGCCCGAAACGGTCCTCTCCTGCCGGCCTGACGGTTTTCTTGGACGTCGAGTTCCGTCGCAGCGGCGTGGCGCCGCGGGTGATTGGATCCTGCCGCCAGATTCGTCATGCCGAGGAAGGCCGGCGTGGAGCCCAAGCGCCCGAGCTGGTGACGCCTCACCCGCCCAGTGCCTCCTCAAGCGCCGTCACCTGCCGCTCGAACTCGTCCGGGCGCCTCGTCCGGAACTGCACCAGGTTCTGAAGCCGCCACCGGATCGCCGGCAGCTCGCTCGCGTGCGGACACGCGACGAGCGACCAGTCGGGCTCGGCCCGTGCCAAGCCGATCAGGAATGCTCGCTGGTCGGCGGTGAGCCTCTCGGGAAGGTCAGCCAGCAGCCGCTCGCGCGCGGCCGCCAGCGTCGCGAGCTCGATCGGCTCTCGCGTCATTCCGGCGAACGACGACTCGAATCCCTGTGCGATGTCCTTGCGGCGAGGGTGGATTAGCATCATCCCCTCATCCCCATCATCCCGGCCACGCAAGTGCCGAACCGCGCCGCGATGACAGCGGGAGGCAGTCCGCTCCGCCGCCACCGCGCGTTCGCGGCGACCCGGGCCCGCTGAACCTCAGCTGCCCCCCCTGACCTGCGTGCCGACGCCCGGCGCGATGCCCGCGCCGAGCTCTGCCAGGGACGTCGTTCGTCGGAGTTCGTCGGGCGCTTCCCGTACAGCACTCGCGCGCACGATCCTCGCCGGCGCTTGCCCACGCCGGCTACAATCTCCAGCGTCCTCTTGACGGGCGTAGGTCGCCTGGCGGACGTCCTTCGAGCTTGGTCGTTGGGGCCACTACTCGATATGAAGCGTGTTTGTGTGTACATCGCGGCAGCACTTGCGCTAGGCATGGCGACAAGCGTTGCCATTGCGTGGACAATTGCCTTGACCACGAATATTCGCCTCTATTCTCAGTGGGACCATGAGTTTGCTGGCTATGACCGGCGCGTGCTGTCGGACGATCGGACTTGCGCATTGACGGCGAGCCACGGACCGGGAGTGTGGCTCATAGCGGCGATAGTCGAGTCAGCCGACGAGCCCGACACTGTCTATGAGGAGTTTGGCCGTCGCATTCTCACGGGAGCGCCGCGGTTCGATGAGCCTTGGTGGATGCCGAGTTGCTTCCCGCACTACGACACCGCAGTCGAGACCCGACAAGCGCACGTGATTCGAGCCGTAGGCTGGCCCGCCCCATCGCTGGTATCAGGATTCCACGCGGAGGTAGATTGGAACCTGTCACCGTCAACACCGATTCATGTCTTGTCTGCTATACCGCTCGAAACTTCGGCTGATCTTATCCAGCCGCCCCGAGCTCTTCCCGTGCAGCCCGTGTGGATCGGGCTTGGGGCCAACTCGGGTCTCTTTGGAACGACGTTTCTCTTCGTGTTCGTCGTCATTAGAGTTACACGCCGAGTAACGCTCACCCGCCACGGGCGTTGCCCTTGTTGCGCTTACCCCGTTGGCGGATCATTCATCTGCTCGGAATGCGGCTGTCGGCTCCGTGGTTCGTACAGTCATCGACCGTCCTGTTCAGAAACCATGTCATCGGATAAGCGTCGCGAACACGGGAGCTTGTGAGTGAGAATCGAGGCGCGTGTTTACCATCGCGGTCGTGGCGAGAAACGGAAAGTGCCTGGCGTAGGAGAGGTTCGCCTGCCACCAGAGACCCTGGCTTCTGACGCAAGTGGGCTCCGGGTTGTTACCTTCACGCGTGCCCACAACCAAGTTGGCGTGATGGAGATCATCGACCCGGATCGAGCTCATGCCCCGCTGATGAGCATGTCTTCGGAGGCTATTCGGGGCGGCGCACTCTCGCCGGACGGGGCCCGCATGTACATTCGCGAAGCGTCGCGGATTCATGTGATCGATCTCGAAGGTGGCGCGATCGTCCGCTCCTATTCCCCCGTCCTAAGCTTCGACCAACATCTCGGCGGTGTACAACCAAGCCGATTCGATCGCGTCCTCTACATGGAATCGGGTTACTGCCTCTCAATCCTCGACCTCCAGACGGGGGAAACGCTCGATCCGGCCTATTGCACGGAGAGTGGCATGATCCTGTGCGCTACCGAATCAGATACCGGGAGCATCGCAGTCATCAGGAGTGGGATCGCGTCAACCGGCGTCAGGCAAGAAGAACTCCTGGTTGTAAGAAGAACTCGGTTAGGTCCTTGAGGGGTACAGACCGGGTACCGTCGTGTTCAGAAACCTGAACGACGTGAATGAGGGAGCTTGCGAGTGAAGATCGAGGCAGCAGTTTGCCATCGCGATCGTGCCGGAGAGCGGTGCGCGACGCGAGAAAGCCGGATCAGCGCGCACCGACAGCGACCGGCGTCGAACGAACGCGTGTCGATCAGGCCGCCGCGCGGTCGTAGCGCTTCAGCACTCCCCGAGGCACGAGTTCGCCGTCCCGGTCGTGCCGGCGAGCGCTGCGCGACGCGGAATCGCCAGCTCGGCGCGCAACGACGGCGCCCGGAGTCGAACGAACGCGTGTCGATCAAGCTGCCGCGCGGTAGCAGCGCTTCAGCACGCCGCCGAGACGTGAGTCGCATCGGACTGGACCGGGCCGGCGCCTGGCCGGGCGCCCGGCGTGGCCTTCTCAGGGTCCACGCGCCGGCGCCGCGTGGGTGATCTCGCCCGGTGGCGGCAGCGGAGACAGCCCGTCGGCGGCGCGCAGGGTGTTCTGCTCGGCCAGACGCGTCTCGAACTCCCCGACCGGAATCAGCTCCGTCGCTCCGTCGAGCCGGCCGACGACGAAGTGGCCGTGCACCGCGGAGCTCTCGTTGCGGTCGGGGTCGCTGGCGAGGATCACGATCCATGTATTCGGCGGCCCCTGCGGATCGACGCCGGGGTAGCAGAATACGAAATCGCCGAAGCGGTACGCGACGACGTCGGCGGCGGCGTGCTCCGCGAGCGCCGAAACCATCAGCGCCTCGCGTCGATCGTCGGGGACGGCGGCGAGCTCGGCCAGCGTCGTTCCCGCGATCGGAACGGCGTCGAGGTAGGTGCCGGAGCCACTCGACACGAAGTCCCACGCCGTCAGGGTCCCGTCGCGGACCAGCTCGACCGCATGGACGGGCCAGACGCCCCCGTTCGCCTGCTGATACTCGAGCACGCCGCCGAGGACGAGGCTCGTCTCCTGGTCCTGTATCACCGTCTGTGCGCTCGCCACCGCCACGCGCGCCTGCGACGTGGCGAAGTACATCAGCCAGACGAAGCCGCCCGCGGCCAGCACGAGCACGACGAGCGGCATGGCGAGGACCGCGAGCGACGCGCGCCGGCCCGACACCTGTTGACCTGCCATGACCGCGAGCACGGCGGCGACGATCCACCACGCGAGCCCGACGCCGGCGAAAGGATAGATGCCGACGCAAGGCACGGCGGAGGTCACGTTCGCGCCGATCGTGTAGCACAGGGCCTGGTACGTGCGACCGATCGGGTGCGTGACTTCACCGGTCATCCGCAGCAGCACATGGGTCACGAGCCCCCACAGCACGATCGCCCCGAGGAATCCGATCACGCCGCCGAACGTGATCCACGCGCCGAGCCGCATCAGTTCGGCGCCGTCGTTCTTCCCGAGGAGCAGGATCACCAGGCCGAGTCCGCCGAGCGGGAGCAACGCTCCGACGAACAGGATCAGCATGATCGTCACGACGGCGTACCACCACGCCGCGCCGATCGGGCTGCCCGGAGGGACGGCGCGCATGAGACGCCCGGGGCCGACCATCGATCGTCCGACGGTGCGCAGCCATGGCTTGACGACGCTTCCGCGTTCGCGGTCGAGCCACGACATCGAGTTGGCGCGGGTCTGCTTCTCCTCCACGCCCTCCGCCGGGCGCAGGATCATCTCGTCCATGCTGATCGCGTTGCCGCAGCGCACGCACGTGAATGCCGGCGGCTCGAGGTGCCCCTTCGCGTCGGTGCCGTAGTACTCCTGGGCACAGTACGTGCAGCAGTAGCGGACGCTGTTCGCGACGAAGTCGTGCTCGCTCGGAGCGAACGGCTTGCCGCACTCGGGGCACGAGCGCGTCTTCAGATTCCAGAGGGGGTATTCGCAGTCCTTGCAGTGCATGCGCCCGGATGATACGGGGGGGAGAAGGCGGCGGGGTGAACGACGGGCGTCCTATCTCGCCGCCGGCTGCGCGTGCGTCACCTGCTCCGGAGCCGGCAGCGGCGGGAGACCCCGCGTGGCGCGGAGCTCGTTCTGGCGCCGCAGCATCCGCGGCATCTCGCCGGCCCCGATAGTCCGTGTCGTGCCGTCCGCAAGGACCGCGACGGTCGGCGCGTCCGGGTCGGTGTCCGGATTCGCGTCCGGATCGGGGGACGCGACGGCGAGCCACAGTCCAGGATCCGGCGTGCTCAGGTCCATGCCGTGCCACGTGAAGACGAAGTCGCCGACGCGATGGGCGACGACGCCGGGCGGGAGGGCCGCGGCCGCGCGTTGCGCGGCCTCGAGCTGGCGATTCGGCCCGAGCTGCCGGAAATCGCTCAGCGTGCCGTCGTTCACGGGCACATCGTCGGGATCGGTCGCGGTGGATGCGGAGATGAAGATGCCCGTGCCGCTTCGGTTCTCCGGGACGAGCTCGAGCGCGTGCGCGGGCGGAGCGCCGCCGCGGGCCGCGGCGAACGCGGTGACGCGCGGGCCAAGCGTCGCGAGTTCCGCCGTCTGAATGGTGACGCTCTGCGTCGCGACCCCCGCGCGCGCGCCTCCGATGATCATGCCGACGATCGCGGCGTAGAAACCCACGGCGAGCACGATGCCGAGGACGGGATAGGCGAGCACCGCGATCGTCGCCCGGCGCCCGCTGACGCGCTGTCCCTCCCTGACCATGATGACAGCGCTCGTGATCCACCAGACAAACGACAGGTCACCGATGCACGGGACCACCGTGATCGCGTTCGCGCCGGAGCTGTAGCAGAGCGCCTGGAACGTGCGACCGAGACCTCCCGCGGGCCTGCCGCCGGCCCGCAGGACGGCGTGGCAGACCAGGCCCCACAGCACGAGGCTGGCGAAGAGAACGACGAGCATGATGAGCGTGATGACGACGGTGCTGCCGGCGGCGATGCCGATGAGGCTGCCCGCGCCCGGCCCGCCCCCGCCCCCGACGCCACCGACGCTGCCGGAATTGAGAAAGATGATCGGAAGGAAGCAGATCGCGGGCACCATCCGCGCCACCGTGAGAACGAGCGTCGTGAGGATCGCGTACCACCACGCGGCGGCGACCGGGCTTTGCTCGGGCACGCCCCGCATGAGGCGCGCGGGGTGGATCATCGCCGCCCAGACGGTCGCGAACCAGGCGGTGACGCGGCCGCGTTCCTTCCGGTCGAGCCAGGGCATGTCGCCGGTGCGCGTGTGCCACTCCTGGAGACCCTCGGCGGGGCGCAGCACCATCTCGTCGATGTGCACGTGCCGGCCGCAGGCGACGCAGTCGAACTCCACCGGCTGGAGGCGCCCCTTGTCGTCGGTCCCGTAATACGCATGGTCGCATTGAGGGCAGCAGAAGGCCACGCTGCTCGGTACGAACTCGAACGCGCTGGGCGCGAAGGGCGCGCCGCACTCGGGGCACTGCCGTGCGTGGAGATTCCAGAGCGGATAATTGCACGACTTACAGCGCATGGGTGCCGTTCGCAGTTCGCCGTGCGCCGGCGCCCGGACGGGTCGTTTCTCAATCCTCCGGCGCGTCCGTCGACACGCGGCGTCGGAACTCCGCCGCGAGCGCCTTCGTCACCGCGCCGACGGAGCCGTCGCCGATCAGCGTGTCGTCCACCTTGACGACGCCGATGACCTCCGCCGCGGTGCCCGTCAGGAACACCTCGTCCGCCCCGAGAACGTCCTCGATGCGCAGCAGGGTCTCGGTCACCGGGTAGCCGCAGGCCGGACCGACGTCCGAGATCACGAACCTGCGCGTGATGCCGTGCAGCATGCCGGACTCGGCGGAAGGCGTGGCGAGCGTTCCATCCTTGACGATGAAGATGTTGTCGCCCGTGCACTCCGATACGTATCCGTCCACGTTCAGCATGATCGCTTCGAGCATGCCGCGGTCGATCGCCTCCACCTTGGCGAGGATGTTGTTGAGGTAGTTGAGGCTCTTGATGGCGGGGTCCAGGCATTTGATCGGGATGCGGGGGCGCTCGGCGACCATGATCTCGAGGCCCGATTCGTAGAGCTTCGGCGGGTACAGCTCAATCGAGTCCGCGATGATCACCGTGCCGGACTCCGGGCACTTGAACGGATTGAGACCGAGCGTGCCGACGCCGCGGCTGAACACGAGGCGGATATAGGCGTCGCGGAGTCCGTTCGCCCGGACCGTCTCCCGCGTCGCGCGGTCGATCTCCTCGACGTCGTACTTCGGCGTGAGGCGGATCTTCTCCGCGGACCCGTACAGGCGCTCGAGATGTGCACGGAGCTTGAAGATGCGGTGGTTGTACACGCGTATGCCTTCAAAGCATCCGTCGCCGTACAGGTAGCCGTGGTCGAAGACCGAAATCTTCGCCTTGTCCTGGTCGACCAGATCCCCGTCGATCCAGACCTTCCGCATGGGCTGACTCCGGGTTCCGGCACGGCCTCCCGTCTCCGTACGCGGCTCGGCAGTGGTCGGCGAGAATTCGGCGTACGCCTGCGTCATGGTTCCGCTCCTCGATTGCATGCCTCGACAGGATTCTATTCGAAAAGTGGGGGTTGCGGCAAAGGCTATCCAGGGGCCGGCCCGCATTATGCATGAAGCGGGTCGGTGGGTGGTCGAAACGACGACCCGTTCGGGACGCGAGGCCGACGTCGGGGCTTAATGAAGGCGTGCGCCGCGCAACCAGCGCGGCAAGCCGATCGCGTGAGCGTTCGGGCGAGCCGATGGCATATCCTCTCGATACGTCGAGGCTCGAACGAGCGCTCACGCGATTGGATCGCCCGCTGGACGACCCGGTTCATGCA
>CAZXBB010000266.1:0-2254 GCA_964638815.1 uncultured Isosphaeraceae bacterium | reverse complement strand
TCCGTGTCGAACGTGATCGGAACATCGACGAGGACGCGGATCTCGTCGGTCGCCTGGTCGGCCGGGGTCACGACGACACCATACGACGGAGCGTAGCTCGCCCCATCATCCGCGGCGGCTGCTCGACCTGCGCGGCTCATCCCGCCGCCCTGCGCGTTCGTGTCCGCCGGTCGGCCTCAGTCCCAGCGGAACGTGCGGATCGCCACGAGGAGCGATCCGATCGCCCATGCCCCGACGATCCCAAGCGGTGCCGCGAGCCCTCCCCCCGACCCCAGCGCGGACGCGAACGCCTCGTTGAGCGCGCCCACCGGAAGCACGCGAACGACCGCAGCAAGCGCGACCGGAAGGTCGCCGATCGGCACGAGCGCGCCGCCGAACCCCAACGCCAGCAGGAAGAGCACGTTGGCGACGACGAGCGCTGCTTCCGACCGGAACGTCGCGGCGATCGCGAGGCCCAGGCCGGCGAATGCCGCGGCCCCGACCGCGGTCGTGACGGCCACGGCCAGCACCGACGCTTCCGGTCCGGGTCCCCACCTGAGGATCAGCATCGCGATGGCGATCAGCCCGCCGACCTGGGCGAGGGCGATCGCGGTCACGACACCGAGCTTAGCGGCGACCACACCCGAGCGGCCCAGGGGCGAGCCACCGAGACGTTTCAGGACTCCATAGGCACGCTCGTAGGCAGTCGCGATGCCGAGATTGACGAGGCCGCTCGCGACGATGGCGAGCGCGAGGGTGCCGGGCAGCAGCGCGCCGACCGCTTCGCGATCGGCCACGAGGAGCCCGATGAACAGGAGCACGGCGACCGGCACGCCCACCATCGCGAGCACGTTCTCACCGCGTCGCAAGGCGAGTCGGGCCTCGACGGCGGACTGGGTCAGGACCGCCACGGCCCAGGACGCCGGCCGGCTCACACGGACTCCCCTCGGGCGACCAGGTCGAGGTAGACATCCTCCAGCGAGCCGCCGCTCGCACGCGACTCGACGATGAGCCGACCGGCGGCCCGGCACGCCTCGGCGACGGCAGCGATCAGCGCCGGTGAGGGGTCGACGCCCACGGCCTCCAGCCAGACCCCGTCTGGGGACGGCTCGATGGTGCCGCGGGTCGCGGCCGACACCGTCGCGTTCAACCGTTCCAGCTCGTCCGTCTCGAGCGCCCGGTCCAGCCGGAACCGCAGCCTGGGCCGGAGGCGCGTGGCCAGTTCCGTGGGCGTCCCCGCCGCCGCGACGCGCCCCGCGATGAGAACGACGATCCGATCGGCCAGGCGCTCGACATCGTTGAGGTCGTGGCTCGTCAGCAGGACGGCGACACCGGCCGTCCGTTGCTCGGCGATCAACGCCCGGACGGTCGCCCGTGCCTCCGGATCCATGCCGGCGGTCGGCTCGTCGAGGATCAGCACCTCCGGGCGGCCGACCAACGCAAGTGCGAGGCCGAGCCGCTGTCGCTCCCCGCCAGACAGGCGGCGGAACGGAGTGGATGCCGCAGTCCGCAGGCCCAGCACGTCCAGCAGGTCATCCGGGTCCAGCGGATCCTCGTGGAAGCGGGCGTACTGGACGATGGTCTCCCGCGGTCGCGCCCGCAGGTCGATGCCACCGGACTGAAGCATCAGCCCCACGCGGGCTCGCAGCGAGCGACCGCCGCGCGCCGGGTCCTCACCCAGGACGCGCACCGTCCCGCCGCTGGCATGCCGGTAGCCTTCGACGATCTCGACGGTCGTCGTCTTGCCGGCGCCGTTGGGCCCGAGCAACGCGACCAGCTCACCGGGCGCGACGGTGAATGAGACGCCGTCGACCACGGCGCGGTCGTCATAGCGCTTGCGCAGGTCCTCTACGGCGACCGCCGCTGCGGTCATGGCGCGATCCGGCGGTAGTGCGTCTCGAAGTCCGTGTCGCGGACCTCGCCGATCTGCACGGACCGCACGACGCCCGATCCGTCGATGAAGAACGTCTGCGGGCGTCCCAGGACCCGGTAGATCGTCTTGTAGGTCTTGTCGGGATCCTCGACGGTCGGCCACGTCGCCCCGAACTCGGCCACGAAGTCGCGCGCGAGCGGCGCCGGGTCGTCGGTCAGGTCACCGACGATCGCGATGCCATCGCCGGCGTGCTCGTCGAGCTTGGCCGCCAGCAACGGGAACTCGTCCCGACATGGGATGCAGGTCGGGCCCCAGAAGTTGAGGACGACGGGCCGGCCCCCGTACGTGGCGAGATCGAAGGGCTCGCCGTTCAGCGTCGTCCCGACGATCCGCGGCGCGGGC
>CAZXBB010000265.1:0-6159 GCA_964638815.1 uncultured Isosphaeraceae bacterium | reverse complement strand
GACGCTGCCGCGCGGCGAGGTTGTCTGGCTGGTCGTCTATCACAACGCCGCGGCGGCCGACGCGGACGCGACGCGGCGGGGCGAGTACGTCGAGGCGGTCCGCCGTCGCCTCGGGATCCACCGGATCACGCGGTTTGAGATCGACCCGGCCTGGGACGAGTGGATCGAGTTCCACCGCTTCGGCCCGCTCGACGCGCAAGCGAATCCGGACCGGGAACCCGGGCGAAGCCGCTCGTGAGGACGGGCAGGTGCTTCCACGACCCGGATCTTCCACCACCCGGATCTTCCACGACCCGGACCTTTCAGACCGACCCAGGCACCCCCGCACGTGGCGGTGTGCACCGTCGCACGCCCCGTACGGATACGCGATCCCCCGGTTGGGGCTCGCGTGTCCTTTTTGATGGGCGACGTCCCGATCGCATATAGTCGCAACCGTGGAGTTCTACGCGGACGAGATCGACGGAGACGTGCTGATCCTCGCCGCCGACGGCGGCCTCAACGCCGACACGGCGGAGCAGTTCGTCACGGAGATCGAGCGTCTCGTGGACGCCGGGCTCCGGAAGCTCATCGTCGACTGCAGCCGGCTCACGTTCATCTCGAGCTACGGGCTGAGCATCCTGATCCGCCTCCACAAGCGTATGGAGCGGCACGGCGGCGACGTGAAGGTGTGCGCGGTGCGCGGCCTGGTCCCGCAGGTGCTCCAGGCGACGAAGCTCGACAGGCTCATCGAGCTCTACCCCGACGTCAACCGCGCGCGGCTCGCGTTCCGCCCGCCCACCGCGACCAGTTCCCCCTCAACCTCACCCGCCCCCGCCCCCGCCCCCGGCAGGGCGAGCGAAGGACACGTGACATGACCATCGCCCTCGGCCTCTTCCTGCTCATGCTCGGCGTCGCCGCGTACGGATGGAGCCTCACGACCGACACACCGAGCTTCACGGCGCTCATCCCCGCGTTCGTCGGCACGCCGATCCTCATCCTCGGGGTGTGGGGGCGGCGCGTCGCCGCCCGGAAGGCGCTGGCCACGCACATCGCGATCGTGCTCGCGGTGATCGGCCTTCTCGGCGCCGGACGCGGCCTGATCAGTCTGCCCGCGCTGATCACGAACCCGGACGACGTCGCGCGCCCCGTCGCGGTCGTGGTCCAGTCGATCATGGCCCTCGCGTGCCTCGTCTACCTCGTCTTCGCGGTGCGCTCGTTCCTGGCGGCGCGCCGCGGAGGCGCGGGATGACGCTGGCGATCGAGACGCACGGCCTCACCCGTCATTTCAACGAAGTGTGTGCCGTGAACGCGATCGACCTCCGCGTCGGACAGGGCACGTTCTACGGCTTCCTCGGGCCGAACGGCGCCGGCAAGTCCACGACCATCAAGATGCTGACGGGCCTCCTCGCGCCCTCCGGCGGCCGGATCACCCTGCTCGACCGCGATCCTCTCGTGCCCGCGCAGGCGCTCGAGGTCAAACAGCGGATCGGTGTCGTGCCCGAGGACCTGGCGCTCTTCGACCACCTCACTGCGCGCGAGCATCTCACTTTCGTCGGACGGATGTACCTGCTCCCACGCGACACGATCCGCAGCCGCATCCCCGAGCTGCTCTCCCTGCTGCGGCTGGAGGATGCGGAGAACAAGCTCACGATCGAGTACTCGCACGGCATGAAGAAGAAGCTGGCGCTCGCCGCCGCGCTGCTGCCGGATCCTGACCTGCTCTTCCTCGACGAGCCGTTCGAAGGCGTTGACGCGGTGACGTCGCGCGTGATCCGCGATCTGCTCTCGACGTTCGTCTCGCGCGGCTCGACGGTGTTCCTGACGTCGCACGTCCTCGAGATCGTCGAGCGGCTGTGCACGCACGTCGGCATCATCGCCGAGGGCCGGCTCGTGGAGCAGGCCTCGCTGGAGACGCTGCGCCGGGGCGACTCGCTCGAGAATCGATTCCTCGAGGTGGTCGGGACGACCGAGGGCGCGCACCAGCAGCTCAGCTGGCTCCGCCCCGGTGGCGAGGCGGGGCAACCGGCCGGAGACGCCGCGGGATGATCCCGCCGCGTCTCGCCGCCATCCTCTGGCTCAAATGGCGGCTCGCGCTGAACCAGCTCCGGCGCCGCACGCCGCTCGGCGGCGTCGTCACGGTCCTGATCGCGGTCGTGACCTTCATCACCGCGCTCGTCGCATTCGTGGTTCCGCTTCTTCTCGGCGTGAACCTCCTCGACGACGCCCGGCCCGAGGACCTGCTCTTCCTGTGGGACGTCCTGATCGTCCTATTCCTGTTCTTCTGGGTCATCGGCGTCGTCACGGAGCTCCAGCGCTCGGAGTCGCTGTCGCTCGACAGGCTCCTGCACCTGCCCGTGTCGATGCGGGGGGCGTTCCTGCTCAACTACTGCGGATCGCTGCTCAGCTTCGCGCTCATCGTCTTCGTGCCCGCGATGACCGCGCTCGCCGTGGCGCTCGTCATCGTCAAGGGTGCGGGCATGCTGGTCGTCCTTCCACTCGTCGTGACGTTCTTCCTCATGGTCACGGCGCTGACGTTCCAGTTCCGCGGCTGGCTCGCGGCGATCATGGCGAACAAGCGTCGCCGCGGGACCGTGATCGCCGTCGTGACGCTCGTGTTCATCGGCCTCACCCAGACGCCACAACTGTTCTTCTGGATGAGCCGGGAGCGGGACGGCCCCCGAGCGACGCGGGTGGACGAGGCGGTCCGGCAGCGGGACGCCGGCGAGATCGACGCGACCGAATTCAAAGCGGCCGTGCAGCAGCGGGCGGACGAGTCGCGGGCGGCGGAAGCGGAGAAGGACCGGCGGCTGATGGCCAGGATGGTGAAGGTCAACCTCTGCCTGCCGCCGGGCTGGCTTCCCTACGGCGCGATGGCCGCGGCCCGGGGCGACGCGCTGCCGGGCGCGCTCGGTTCGCTCGGCGCGTTCGCGATCGCGGCCGTCAGCCTCGCGCTCTCGTACCGGACGACGATGCGGCTCTACACCCGCGGCGGCGGCGGCGGCCGTCGATCCGCGCGAAAGAAGCCGGGCCGCGCCGCCACCGCGGGCCGCGCCGCCACCGCGGGCCGCGCGGCGGGGCGCCCCAGCCTGGTCGAGCGGACGCTGCCGTGGTGCTCCGACCAGACCGCGGCGATCGCGCTCGCCGGCTACCGCTCGCTCACGCGATCCCCGCAGGCGAAGATGCTGCTGCTGACGCCGGTCATCCTGCTCGTGCTCTTCGGCTCGATGCTCATGATGAACCGTGCACGCGACGTACCCGAGCAGCTTCCGCCGCTGCTCGCGGTGGGCACGCTCGCGCTGGCCATGTTCTGCATCGTGCAGCTCCTCCAGAACCTCTTCGGCTTCGACCGCGACGGCTTCCGCGCGCTCGTGCTCGCCCCGGTCGCGCGGCACGAGATCCTGATCGGCAGAAACCTCTCGGTCGCGCCCGTCGCGTTCGCCGTCGGCGGTATCGGGCTCGCGGCGGTCCAGTTCGTCTTTCCGCTGCGCCCGACCCACCTGCTCGCGTCGATCCTCCAGCTCGGCAGCGTGTACATGATCTGCTGCCTCGTTGGCAACGTGGTCTCGATCATCGCTCCGATGGCGATGTCCGCGACGACGTTCAAGCCCGCGCATCCGAAGGTGACGACGGTCCTGAAACAGATGGGCTTCGCCTTCCTCTTCCCGATCGCGATGCTGCCGACGCTCATCCCCCTCGGCCTCGAGTTCGGCCTCGATGCGATCGGGTGGCGGTCGGGCGTGCCGGTGTACCTGTCGCTCTCGCTCGTCGAGATCGTGGTCGTCGGGTGGATCTACGGGCGCGTGATCCGCGTCGAAGGTCGCCTGCTCCAGCACCGCGAGTGCCGGATCCTCGAGGAGGTCACGCGGCAGGCGACCTGATGATCGCGTGGACGTCTCCGCGTGCGCGGTGACGCGCCGTGGCATTATGAGACATTCCGGCGACATGCGGACGGGCGCAACCCTCCCCCGGCCCGCGTGCGGATGGGCGCGACCCCTGCGGCCGGCGGCCTCGCGCGCGGGGAGGAGAGGATGTGGGTCAGTCGCCCCGTCCGGCGGCCGATGACCTTCCCGGAACCATGCGGGAGGTCACGTGATGACACCAGGCTGCAAACACAGGGTGCGGGTGGACCCGGAGGCCGTCGAACGATCGATCGACTACCTGCTTCGGGCGTGCCGTCACGACGGGCGCTTCGAGTACCGGATCAATATCGACCCGGCCGTGACGATCCGGCCGCGATACAACGTGCTCCGGCATGCCGGCGCGATGTACGCCCTGGCGACGCATTGCGCCGCACAGCCCGACCTGCGCACCATCGAGAAGCTCGGCCGCGCGGCGCGGTTCCTCCAGGAGCACTGCATTGGCCCGATCGAGGGCGAGCCGGGCCTGGTCGGCCTGTGGTCGCGCCCCGAGATCAACGGCAGCGGCAGAAACACGCAGGTGAAGCTGGGCGGAGCGGGGCTCGGCCTCGTCGCGCTGACGGCGCTGGAGACGCTCGCCACCGGCTCGACGCCGCCCGAGGACCTGCGCGGGCTCGGTCGCTTCATCGTCTGGATGCAGAAAGACGACGGGAGCTTCTACTCCAAGTACATTCCCTCGTCGGTCGGCCGGCGCGACCGCTGGACCAGCCTGTACTACCCCGGCGAGGCCGCGCTCGGACTCCTGATGCTCGACGCCCTCGATCCCGCGCCGGAATGGAAGCGCGGCGCTGCGCGCGCGCTCGGGTTCCTCGCGCGTGACCGCGCCGGCGCGGAAACCGTGCCGGCAGACCACTGGGCGCTCATCGCCACCAGCCGCATCCTTCCCGTCTACGACGAATGCGACGCCCTTGAGCCCCGTGAAGCGATCGTGGCCCACGCCGTTCAGGTCTGCGAGAGCATCCTGGCCGAGCAGGTGTGGGACTGCGACGATCCGCGGCTCGACGGCGGCTTCTCGCGCGACGGACGCACGACCCCCACCGCCACGCGACTCGAGGGCCTCCTCGCCGCGCTCGAGTTCCTGCCCGAATCCGACCTGGACCTGCGGATGCGCGTGGCGTCGTCCGTCGAGCACGGGATGAAGTTCCTCCTCCGCGCCCAGGTCCGCGAGGGCGCGTTCGCGGGCGGCGTCCCGCGGGCGATCTGCCGTCTCGCGGAAGACGATCCCCGCAACGTGCGCTCGTTCAACGACCGCGCGACGGAGATCCGGATCGACTACGTGCAGCACGCGGTGTGCGCGATGATGCAGTACCGGGCGTGGTGCGGTCGGCCGTTCTGATTGAAGACAGGACGCCCGGTCACGATGACCGGGCGTCCGGAACAACTGGCTCTTCCGCGACTCAGCCGATTCCGAGGCACCGCTCGAGGTCGATCGCGGTCATGTTCGAGGGCGTGATCGGCTCGAGCACGCTGGTCACGCACGCGTTCAGCTCGCGGTCGGTCAGACCGGAGATCTGGATCTGGTGGAAGAGACGCCGGAGACTCTCGAGCGTCACCACCACGTTCACCGGCGCCGTCCCGCCCGCGGCCTCTTCCGGCGCCGGAGCCGCCTCCGCGTTCGCATTCAGGTAGCCGATGAACGCGCTGCCGTCGACCGGGCCCTCCGCCTGCCGGATGTACGCGTCCCACGCGCCCTCCAGGGCGACGCGAAGGGCATCGGACTGATCCTCCGTCCACGCACCGCCCGCGGGCTGGTCCGTCGTTGCGCCACCCGACTCTCCGAACAGCAGCTCGAACTCCTCGAGGACGCGAACGAGCGAGGCACGCTGGAGACGCTTCGCCGAGGTCGCCGGCTCCTGCGGTGTCGTGCTGGTGCCCGGTGAGTCGTCCGAGAGGTTGCGCCCCTCGGTCGCCGCCAGGAGCTCCTGGTCCGCAAGTCCGCGGAGGTAGATGCCGAGCCGACGCAGGGTCTGGTGCTCGTCGTTGCCGAGCAGCACCGGGTCCTCGATGACGCGGTCGACGATCTCGCCGGGCGTTCCGAAGACCTCTGCGAGGAACGGCTCGACGAGCTGGAGGTCGTCGTCGTCGTCGTCGTCGTCGTCGTCGCCGTCGTCGTCGTCATCGTCCTCGTCGTCGTCGTCGTCGTCGTCGTCGTCATCGTCGTCGTCATCGTCGTCGTCATCGTCGTCGTCGTAATCGAGCTGATCTTGATCGCCTTCTTCTTGGGCTCGTGCCTTGGAGGGGTCACGCTGACGCTCTTGTTCGC
>CAZXBB010000264.1:0-1546 GCA_964638815.1 uncultured Isosphaeraceae bacterium | reverse complement strand
TCCAGCTCGGGGCTGGCTCGCCCACCCTGCCCTGCGGCACGCAGCGCCCGGGTTCCGGTGAGGACATGGGCGAGCGACGTCGGACGTTCCTTCGCGCGGCTACCGGGCGGCACGAGCTCGACGACGTTCGCATCGATGGCGACCTGTCCGCCGTAGTTCGCCGCCGCGACGCGATTGTGTCCGTCGAGGAGCCAGTATTCGTCGCCGTAGCGCAAGACGTCGATCGGCGGCAGGACGTGCAGCGTGCTCATCGCGTTCCGGATGCGCTGCCACCGCTGGACCCAGTTCTTCGAGCGGAACGGCTTGAGCGGCAGGAAGTCCGAGCCACGCTGGGTGGCGCCGCCGACGGCGGTCCCGACGATCGCGTCGGTGTCGAGCGAGCGCACGCCCACCTCGCGGGGTACCGCCCGGCGTGACTCCGGGTGGACATCGTAAAGATGGGGCAGCGGCGTCCGCGACAGCCTTCGGAGGCGACGGACGCGAGCGCCCGGCCGCTCGTCCCAGCGCCGCGCGGCCGCCTGTACAGCGTGGACCGCGCCCCCGACCGCCCCGACCGCGCCTTCGACGACAACATCGACCACTGACTCGACCTTGCCGCCGACGGACCCGACCTTGCCGGCGACGGACCCGATCGTGTCCGCGACCTGGCGTCCGGTCGAGGGGTCGGCGCGCGGGCTCTCCTGCTTCGGCATGGGGACATCTTCGGCCTCCCGGCCCATTCGCGCAGGACGCCACCGGGAAGCGGGGCCCGCTCCCGTATCATCGGCGCCACGTGCCACTCGCTGTCCAGGTCGGGCCATCGACCGTAACGATCAACCGCGACGACCGGGTCGTCGTCTGCCAGCCGGACGCGCGGATCGACGCGGCGGCGAACGACGGCTTCTTCGCGCGTGACACGCGCTTCATCTCCGGCTACTCGTTGTGGATCAACGACCGGCGGCCGGTTCTTCTCAGCTCCTCGCCCATCGAGCACTTTTCGTCGCGCCACGAGCTGACGAACGAAGCGCTCCTCGACGTCGGCGGCCAGATCCCGCCGAGCAGCCTGTCGATCCGGCTCGATCGGTCTGTCGGCGGCGGCGTCCACGAGGACCTCGACATCGTCAACTACGGCATCCGCGAGGTGCGCCTCACGATCGAGATCGAGATCGACTCGGACTTCGCGGACATCTTCGACGTCAAGCTCGGCACCTTCGTCCGCCGCGGCGCGATCAACAGCCAGTGGTTCCGTTCGCGGCGTGAATTGCGGACGACGTACGTCAACCGCGAATTCCGGCGTCAGCTCGTCATCGCCGTCGAGAAGGCGGACAGCGCGCCGCAGTTCGCCAACGGGCGCCTCATCTTCGTGGCATCGATCGCCCCGAAGGGCGTGTGGCATACCTGCGTGAAGTGGCTGCCCGTGACGGGATCGCGACGGCCGACCTGCCTGCCGTGCAATGCGCTGGGTCCGAGCGGCCCGATCCCGGGTCCGCACCTGCCGAAGGTCCGAATCGACACGTCGAACGAGACGGTCCGCCGGGCGTGGGATCAGGCGGTCCTCGACATGGAG
>CAZXBB010000263.1:0-11783 GCA_964638815.1 uncultured Isosphaeraceae bacterium | reverse complement strand
GCCTCGCGAGCGTAGCGAGCGAGGCCGACACCGCCAGCCGGTCGCGAGGTCGTCCCCCCCTGGGCACCCCAATGCCGTGGTGGTAGCAAGACACCGGCCGGCTTCCTCGGTACGAACCCGAACAGTCGCGAGGGCCTCATGAGCCCGCATCGCAAGGAAGGGTCAGCCATGGATGGACAAGTCGACGTTGGAATCGATGTCTCGAAACAATGGCTCGATGTCGCCATCGGAGCCAGCTCACAGCCGCGGCGATTCGACAACGACGGGGCAGGCCACGAGGCGCTCCTCGAGTCGCTCGCACCCCACACCGTTGGACGTATCGTCTTGGAGGCCACCGGCGGGCTCGAGCGGCCAGTCGTAGCCGCACTCGCGGCGGCCGGGCTGCCGGTCGTCGTCGTGAACCCACGGCAGGTTCGAGACTTCGCGCGGGCAACCGGCCAACTGGCCAAAACGGACGCGATCGACGCTCGGGTCCTCGCCCAGTTCGGCAGTGCGGTTCGCCCACAGATGCGACCGATCGCCAGCTCGGAACAGCTTTCGTTCAAGGAGCTTGTTGCCCGCCGGAAGCAACTCGTCGAGATGCACACCGCGGAGTCCAACCGGTCGCAGCAGGCTCAGGATGCCGTGGTGAAACGGAGCATCCGCGCTGTGCTGAAGGTCATCGAGCGCCAACTCGACGATACCGATCGCAAGCTCGACCAATCGATCGAGCGCTCACCGGTGTGGCAGGTCAAGAAGGATCTGCTCACCAGCGTACCTGGAGTCGGCGACCAGACTGCGAGAACCCTCATCGCCGAGTTGCCCGAACTCGGGTCGTGCTCACGCCAGCGTATCGCGGCCCTCGTTGGCGTGGCTCCAATGAACCGCGATAGCGGGATGATGCGTGGGAGACGGACCACGTGCGGTGGCCGAGCCAGCGTCCGACGGGTGCTCTACATGGCCACGCTCGTTGCATCTCGCCACAACCCCGTGATCCGCGCCCACTATCAACGGCTCCTGGACACCGGCAAGTGCAAGAAGCTGGCGCTCGTCGCGTGCATGCGCAAGCTCCTCACCATCCTCAACGCCATGCTCCGCGATCAGCAGGCCTGGAGAAAAACCGCTTGACCCAGAAGACAGTCGCTGCCCCCTCCCTGGAAGGGAGGGGGTCCTGCACGACGCAGCCCCCCGAACGTTCGAGAGACCCCGCACCACGTGTTACGCCCCCATCGCGCACGGCCCCAAGCGTCGGTCACACCCCCGCCGCGCGAGGCCCCCCCGCGCGCCCTACCTCTCCACATGCTCAACCGCATCGAGCGCCTTCATCACGTCCGAGCAGATCCGGAAGACACGGTCGAGTCGCGTGAGCCGGAAGATGTAGTGCACGCTGTGGTTCGGATTCGCGAGCGCGATCCGGCCGCCGCGCTGCGCGAGCGTGTTGAGGGCCTCGACGAGACAGCCCAGGCACGCGGTGTCCATGTACTGCACGTTCTGGACGTCGAGCACGTAGTGCAGGGCCCCCGTCTCGCCCATGTCGTTCAGCAGCCCCGCCAGCGCCTCGGCGCCCTCGTTCTGCGTGAGCTCGGTCGCGGTGAACGTCGCGATCGCCGTCTGGCCCATCATCTGGATCTCGGCGATCTGCCCGCCCGCGCACGGCGACACGCTGCGCTCCGCGGCGCCCGCATCCGGATCGATCGGCGTCGTCGTGTCCATCTCGATGTCGCTGGTCCTGGTCATGGCCACCTCCTCCTCCTCGGTTCGTGTGAAAGGCTTCCACATCGGCTCGTTGTCCCCTCCGTTGGCGGTCCCGGCGCCCGCGCCGCCCCGTCCGGGCGGGCGACGCGTGCGATGGGACCGCTAGCGAGTATCCGATTCGATGCCAGCGCGGGGCTATGCGTCGTTCAAGTAATTCGCGCAGACGGTTCCGTCTGTGACGGCACGCCCGTTCCGGTTACACGCCGACGGCGCGCGGCCGGCGCAAGGCCGGCGCAAAAAGAGAACGCGCCGCGGCGGACCGCGGCGCGAACGGGTGATCGGGCTCGGTTCGACAGGGCTCAGCCGGCCTGCGAGCGGTAGCCACCGTCGAAGGGAGGGAACGACGAGGGCCGTTTCGGCCGGGCCTTCAGCCGCGGCACGTCATCGTCGCACGGCGCCGGCGTCTCCGGCGGCGTGGGCGCCGGGCGGGCAACCGCCTGTTCCGGCTCGTCGTCCAGATGCAGGCGACGCCGGCGCGCGGCGTCGATGGAACGCTCCATGGCGTTGAGGATCGGTCGTACACGTTCCGCGACTGGTCGTGACTTGTCCATGATTCGGCGCCCTCCCTGACGCCAACCAGTAATCGGTCCGTCCGCGTCGCATCTTGGCCTCCCGCCCGACGGATTCCGGACCGGACGGGGTTCGCCCGCCCGCACAACCCGCACCACGCGCAGGCGCGGCACGGACGCCCGCCGGTCGCATCGCTGCCCACGTCGGTTCGGTAGACTCCGTTGACCTTCGAGGAGAAGCCCGATGCCACGTCCAGTCCCCGTCCTGCTCGCCGCCCTCGTCCTCTCCCGGCCGGCCGCCGCGGCCGGTAACGTGGACCTTCCGCGTTATCCGTCGATCAGCCCGGACGGATCCGCCGTTGTCTTCACGTGGCGCGGCGACCTCTGGAAGGTGCCGGCCGGCGGCGGCGTCGCCGCGCGGCTCACCGCGAACCCGGCCGACGAAGTCCATTCGGTGTGGAGCCCCGACGGCGCGACGATCGCCTTCTCGTCCACGCGCGACGGCGCTGTGGGCGTGCACGTGATGGACCCCGACGGCGGGAACATCCGCCACCTCACCGCGGTGGACCAGGCGTGCATTCCGGTCGGATTCGACGAGAACGCCGCGGGCGAGGCGATGGTGACCCTCCACGCCGCGCTCGAGGGCGACGTCTACCGCGAGTTCCGCCCCTACCGCGTCGCGACCGAAGGCGGCGACCTCGAGCGGATCCACGACGCGTTCGGCGCGCACCCCCGCGTCAGCCCCGACGGCGCGAAGGTGGCGTTCGACCGCGGCGGCTACTACGACCGGTTCCTCTCGCGCCGGCACTACCGGGGCCCGGAAGCGAGCGACGTCTGGATCTACGACCGCCGGCAGGACACCTTCACGCGGCTGACGACGTGGGATGGCAACGACCGCCACGCGAAGTGGATCGATGATCGCACGCTGCTCTTCCTCTCCGACCGCGAGCTCGACTGCGTCAATCTCTACCGCATGGACGCGAGCCGCGGCGAGGCGGGCGCTCAGCGGCTGACCTCGTTCTCGGAACGCGACGTCCAGCATTTCGATGTCACGCCGGACGGGGCACGGGTCGTCCTCGCCGTCTGGGACACGCTGTACACGCTCGACCCGCGCACCGGCGCAGCGCCGCGTCCGATGTCGATCAGCGCAAGCGAGGACGATCGCGACGCGTACGAGATGCTCGACATCGACAAGAAGGTGACGGAGGCGGCCCTCAGCCCCGACGGCAAGGTGATGGCCCTCGTCGCGTACGGCGAGATCTACGTCCGCAACGTGAAGAAGGGTAGCGTCGCCCGCCGCGTGACCGACTCGCACGCCCGCGAGAAGGACATCGCGTGGTCGCCGGACGGCCTGGCGCTCTACTTCACGAGCGATCGCGACGGGACGGAGTCGATTTACACGGCGCGCGTCGAGACGACACGCGGGGAGATCAAGGAGGCGTTTCTCGAGGCGACGGGGCAGGCGGCGCCCGACGATGACGGTGAAGGTGACGACGGTGACGACGATGACGAAGGTGGCGACGATGAAGGCGACGCCGGGGACGAGGACGCAGACGAAGAAGGCGACGGCGACTCCGGGGCCGGCGAAGACGAGGACGACACGCCCCCCCTGCCGAAGGCGCTGCGCGCCGAGCGATGGCACGATGCGACGCGGTTTGCCGTCGCCCCGCTCGTGCAGCGCGCGGGCAGCGACCGCATGCCCAGCCCTTCGCCCGACGGCACCCGCCTCGCCTTCCGCGGCACGCGGGGCGACGTGCACGTGCTCGACCTCGAGACCGGGGCGATCACGACCCTCCTGGAGTGGTGGGACGCCGAGACGGCCTGGCGGTGGAGCCCGGACGGGCGGCACATCGCCTACGCACACAGCGATCTCGACTTCAACACCGACATCTTCATCGTCCCGGCCGACGGCAGCGCCGCGCCGGTGAACGTCACCCGCCATCCGAACAACGACGTCGAACCGCGGTTCTCCGCCGACGGCCGCATCCTGTCGTTCCGATCCGAGCGCGTCAATGACGCTTTCGACGTCTGGATGGTGTTCCTCGATGCCGACCTCGAAGCGATGACGGAGCAGGAACTGGCCGCCTACTTCGAGGAGGGGACCAAGGCGGCCGCCGAGCGCAAGCCGCTGCCGGTGAAGAACCCCGCCGCCGACGACGACGACGAGGCCGACGACGACGACAAGGACGACGAGAACGACCAGGACGACCAGGACGACGACCCGGGGGAGAAGCCCCCCGTCGAGTGGCGGCTCGACGACGCATACCTGCGTCTGCGTCGCGTGACGAATCTCGAAGGCGGCGAGACGGATCATGCGATCATGCCATCCGGCGAGCGGATCGTGTTCGCGAGCAGCGCCGACGAGCCCGGGCTGTACTCGATCAAGTGGGACGGCACGGACCGGAAGCGTCTCGGCGACGCGGCCCGGGTGGAGCACCTCAGCCTCACCGGCGACAAGGTCGTCACGGTGCGGGACGGGCAGGCGCACACGGTCCCGACGGGCGAAGGCGAGACGGAGACGATCGCGATCGACGCCCGCATCCGCGTCGATCTCGCCGAGCAGTCGAGCCAGAAGTTCCTCGAGGCGGCGCGCGGGCTCGGCGAAGGCTACTACCACCCGACGATGAACGGCGTGAACTGGTCCGACGCGACGGCCGCGTACCACGACCTCGCGCGGCGGGCGCGCACCGCCGAGGAGTTCGACTGGGTCGCGAACCGGTTCATCGGCGAGCTCAACGGATCACACCTGCGCATCGTGGCCCCGGCGACCGAGCCTCCCAACGCGGAGGCGTACGGCCGTCTCGGCACGACGCACCGCCGCGTCGCGAACGGCTTCGAGGTGACGGAGGTCGTCACGCACGGCCCCGCCGATCAGGGACCCATGGCGCTGCGACCCGGGGACGTGATCCGGGCGATCCAGGACGAGCCGATCGGCCCGCGCGACACGATTGAGGCGCGGCTCCGCGGACGCGTCGGACGCGAGACGGTGATCTCGATCACGCGCGAGACCGCGGACGGCGCGCGCGATCTCGACGTGCTGATCACGCCGATCGGCTACAACGACGAGCGCCAGCTCCGGTACCTCGACTGGCGTCGCGAGAACGCACGCCTGGCGGCGGAGTGGTCGAACGGCCGCATCGGATACATCCACATCCAGGGCATGAACCAGCCGGCGCTCGACGTGTTCGAGCGCGATCTCTTCGCCGCGGCGAACGGCAAGGACGGGCTGATCATCGACGTCCGCAACAACGGCGGCGGCTGGACCGCGGATCGCGTCCTGGCGTCGATCATGGTGCGCGAGCACGCGTACACGATTCCACGGGGCGGCGATCCGTCGGCGCGCGGCCACTACCCGCAGCCGCGTCTGTTCATCCAGCGCTACACGCAGCCCGTCAACATGCTGTGCAACGAGAAGAGCTACTCGAACGCCGAGATCGTCTCGCACGCGTTCAAGACGCTCGGCCGCGGCACGCTCGTCGGACAGCAGACGCACGGCAGCGTCATCTCGACCGGCGGCTGGGCGCTCATCGACGGTACCTGGGTGCGGCTCCCGTTCCGCGGGTGGTACGTGACGAACGACACGGACATGGAGCTCAACGGCGCGATCCCGGATCTCCTGGTGCCGCAGACGCCGGAAGCCGAGGCACGCGGCGAGGACGAGCAACTGCGGGCGGCGGTGGATGACCTGATGGAGCGCTTGCCGTGAGTGGGTGAGTGAGTGTGAGTGAGTGCGAACATCGCATTCGGACCGTTCCATGACTCCCGACCCGGACGCACTCCTGGCGGCCGCGCAGCAGGCACACGATGCCGGCGATCTTCCTCGCGCAAAGGCGCTGTGCGCGCAGGTCCTCGACCGGGGCCAGCGAAACCCCCGGGCGCTTCACCTCATGGGCGCGATCCTCCAGGCCCAGGATCGCCTCGACGAGGCCGCCGGCTACATCGAGCAGTTCATCCGGCTTCGTCCGAAGGAGATCGGCGGTCACCACCGGCTCGGCACGATCGAAAGCAGCCGCGGCCGGTATGCGCAGGCGATCGCGCGGTTCGACAAGGTGCTGAAGCTGCGTCCCGGTTTCACGGCGGCCGTTGACGGCAAGGCGTACGTCTACGTCCGCAAGGGCGACTACGACAAGGTGGGCCGGCTGCTCGGGCCCTACGTCAGGGCGGGCACCGAGAACGTGTCCATGGCACTCTCGTACGGCAGGATGCTGCTGCACGAGGGCCGGCTCGACGAAGCGGCCGATCTTCTCCGGCGTCACATCGCGCAGCCCGGGACGACGCGGGCGCAACGACGCACGCTGCACTTCCATCTCGGCAAGGTGCTCGAGGGCGCGGGGGACTACGACGCCGCATTCGAGGCGTACGCCACCGCGAACCGCGAAGGCGCGGCGCGCAACGACGCGAGGGTGTACGAGACGCTGGTCCAGCAGCTCACGTCGGTGTTCAGCGCGGAGAGCCTTTCGCGAATGGCCCGCGCCGACCACGGGCTTGACGTGCCGGTCCTCGTGGTCGGCATGCCGCGCACCGGATCCACGCTCGTCGAGCAGATCATCGCGATGCACCCCGCTGCTGCCGCGGCCGGCGAAACGACCGCGCTGCGCGACCTCATCGGCCGCGCGCCATCCGTCGTCGGCTCGACGCAGCCGTATCCGTTCTGCATGATCGACGCGACGACCGCCTCCGCGGGCGCGCTGGGCGAGGCATACGTCGCGGAGCTGCGCGGCAGCGGCCGGGCGGCGCAGCGCATCGTGGACAAGAACCTCCTGAACTACGAAGCGCTCGGCTTCGTCGCGCTCATCGCGCCGCAGGCGAGGATCATCGATTGCCGCCGCGACCCGATGGACACCTGCGTCTCGTGCTTCATGGAGCCGCTCAACGAGAACCTCCACCCGTACGCGAGCGATCTCGCCGCGCTCGGCTCGCGCTACCGGCATTACGAGCGGCTCATGACGCACTGGCACGACGTCCTCGACCTCCCGATGCTCACGCTCCAGTACGAAGAACTGATCGCCGACCAGGAGACAGAGACCCGCCGGATCATCGAGTTCCTCGGTCTGCCGTGGAACGACGGGTGCCTGAAGCCGCACGAATCGAAACGCGAGGCGCGCACGTTGAGTCACGAGCAGGTCAAGCGGCCGATCTACGCGACGTCGGTGAGGCGTCACGAGCGGTTTGCGGCGCACCTGGAGCCGTTGCGCCGGTCGCTGACGGGCTGACGGGCGCCCGCGCCCTTCGCAGCCGCCAGGAGATCCTGCCGGGGCACGCGACCGCACGCCCCGGCGGGCGGCGCCCCTACTTGTCCGTCTCCGCGTCGATCCGGGCCGCGTGCTCCGCGACCACGTCGTAGATGCTCGCGAGCAGGCCCACCAGCGGGAAACGCCCGGGCAGCGGCGACGGCCCGAGGCGGCGCAGCAACGCATGCGGCAGGTGCTTCGACGGCGGCGCGCTCTGGGCGTCGTCGAGCCCGCGCCCCGTGCGCCAGAACTCGTCAACGCACATCTCGAGCGGAGGCGGCTCCGTCTTCGATTCGGGGATCATCGGATCGAAGTGCGCGGCGGACACGCCGTGCGCCTGGAGTGTGCGGGTCTGACGCAGACGCTCGAGAAGCTGCTCGAGCGGCATGCCGCGGAGCGTGAAGACCAGGAGCGGCGTCCGCGCGACGTGCTCCGCGAAGACGTAGGCCAGCGCGGCCGCGTGCCGGCAACGCCCGTTGCTCGCGCAGGTGCACGACGATGCGAGCGGCGTCGCCGGACCGGGAAGCAGCTCGAGACCGAGGCCCTCGAGCAGCGTGTCGATCCCGTCGGGCATCTCCGAGGCGAGCAGCTTGATGACGTACAGCGCTTCGGCCGCCATCGCATCGATGATCCGCTCCCACTGCGCATCCGTCCATGCGCCGAAGGGAATTCTCACGTCGTACGGCCGCGGCTGGCGGCCCTGCACCCGCGCCCGGAGAACACCCCCGTCGTGCTGCATCGAAATGACCTGTCCGAGCCGCGCGTAGCGATTTCCCTCCTCGCGCTCGTCGGCCGAAATGCTCGCCTCGATGCGGCGGACGATCGCGTCCGAGAGCGGCGTGGACGGGATCAGCCCTTCGCGCGACTTGAGCTTGAGTCCGCCGCGCACGCGTCGCGGTCCCTCGGGTTTGCGATCCGGCATGCGCGGTGCGGCGCCGGGCGTCGGCGCCGGTGCGCCGGCGCCGCGGGGGGCGCCGGACGCCGGGGTGACGCCAGCCCCCGGCAGCGCCGGTGTATCCTGCGGTCCGGTCGGCCCGATCGAAACGTCCTTCGCCGGCTGCGGCGTCGTCACGAGTCCACCTCCATCGCCGACTGTCGGAGCGTGAGCAGCTCGCGCAGCTGCACGCTGTCGAGGTCGGTCAGCCAGTCCTCGCCCGCGCCGATGATGTTCTGCGCGAGCTCCGTCTTCTGCTCGATCATCTGGTCGATACGCTCCTCGAGCGTGCCGAGGCAGACGAACTTGTGAACGTGCACCGTACGCGTCTGCCCGATGCGGAACGCGCGGTCGGTCGCCTGGTTCTCGACCGCCGGATTCCACCAGCGGTCGTAGTGGAACACGTGGTTGGCCGCCGTGAGGTTCACTCCGATGCCGCCCGCCTTGAGCGACAATACGAAGATCGGAACCCCGCCCTCCGGATCCTGGAAGCGGTCGATCATCTCCTGGCGCTTCGCCGGCGGTGTCCCGCCGTGGAGGAACTGCACCTTCGCGTCGAGATCGTGCTCGATCATCGCGCTGAGCAGGTGACCCATCCGGCGGAACTGCGTGAAGAGGAGCGCCTTGTCGCCGGTGGCGAGCACCTCCTCCAGCATGCTCATGAGACGCTGCGCCTTGCCCGAGCGCCCGGAGAGCAGGCCCACGCCCGCGCCCTTTTCCGCGTTGTCCTCGAGCTGCGCCGGATGGTTGCAGATCTGCTTGAGCTTCACGAGTGTCGCGAGGACGAGACCGCGACGCTGGATACCCTCGGCGCGTCCGACGTGGCCGAGCATCTCGTTGACGGTGCGCTCGTAGAGGGCGGCCTGCTCGCCGGTCAGCGTGGCGTACTCCTTCGTGGTCACGCACGGCGGGAGATCGTCGATGACGGCCGGATCGGTCTTGAGACGCCGCAGGACGAACGGCCGGACGAGACGGCGGAGCTGCTCGGCCTTCTCCTGGTCGCGGTGACGCTCGACGGGCACGGCGAAACGCCGGCGGAATTCGCCGGCCTGTCCGAGGTAGCCGGGGTTGCAGAACTCCATGATCGACCACAGCTCGCTGAGCCGGTTCTCGACCGGCGTGCCCGTGAGCGCGACGCGACGCGGCGTCCGGAGGGCGCGGATCGTCGCGGTCTGCTTGGTCGGCGGGTTCTTGATGTACTGCGCCTCGTCGAGCACGACCCGATGCCACGGCAGCCGCAGCAGCGTCTCGCGGTCGCGGCTGATCAGCGTGTACGTCGTGATGACGACGTCGCACTCGGCCGCGCGCTCGAGCAGGCGATCGCCGACGGGACGGTCCGGACCGTGGTGCACGTGCACGGTCAGCTCCGGGGCGAAGCGCTCGATCTCGCGCTTCCAGTTGCTCACGACGGAAGTGGGGACGACCAGGAGCGTCGGCCCGATGATCGAACGGTCGTCGGCCCGCTCGCGCTCGGCCTGGAGCAGGGCGATGAGCTGGATCGTCTTGCCGAGACCCATGTCGTCGGCGAGACACGCGCCGAGCCCGAAACGGTCCAGGAACAGCAGCCAGCTCAGGCCGGTGACCTGGTACGGCCGCAACTCGCCGTCGAAGGCTTCCGGCTGCCCGATCTTCGGCAGCGAGTGCCCGCCGCCGGACGCCGAGAGCAGGTCGTCCACCCACCCGGTCGCGTCCATTCCGAGCACCGGGAGGCCGAGCTGCGCGCCGCCGGCGCCGTGGGCGAGCTGGATCGCCTCCAGCAGGGGCATCTCGCCGCCGGGTCTCGACTCGAAGAACGCCGCCGCGGCCGTGATCTGCTCGGGCTTCAGCTCGACCCAGCGCCCCCGCAGGCGCACCAGCGATCCGCCGTCCGCCGCGCGCACGAGCGCGCGGAACTCCTCCATCGCCAGCGGCTCGTCCCCGACGGCGACCTGCCATCGATAGTTCACGAGGCTGTTGAGACCGAGCAGGCTCGCGCCCGCGGCGCCGCTGCCCGCGCTCACGCCGACGGTCTCGAGCTCCGGCGCGTCGAGGTTCAGCCGCGCCCCGATGCGCGCGGACGGCTGTCCCCACCACGCCGGCACGGTCACGGCGAAACCCGACTCCTCGAGCAGGTCCTTGTACTCGGTCAGAAAGGCGGACGCCTCGGGAGTCGTCAGCTCGACGCCCACGGGCGCCGCCGCCGAGAGCGCGCTCTCCAGACGCGGGTAAAGGCGGCTCGCACGGCCAAGCTCCGCGAGCAGCAGCGCCTCGGGGTCGCGCACGCCTCCCGTCGCCTGCTGCGCGGCCGCCGGATCCCGCCAGAACTCCTCCGCGTCGATGACCACGGGCTCGTCGCCGCTGCCCAGAAGCTGAAGCCCCAGCCACCAGCGGACGTCACGTCCCGGCGGTGCGAGATCGTCGGGCAGCGCGGACGCGGGCGGCTCGCTGAGCAGGAAGCCGAGACGGAACGGCCGGTCCTTTCCGGTGTCGTCGAGCTGGGCGATCCAGTTGCGCGTGTCGCGGATCATCTCCGTCGGGCCGTCCGCCGGCGGCTCCACGCGATCGTGGGGACCGAGCAGGCCGAGCAGCCACGCCACGTGCGCGTCGGCGCCATCGTGCCCTTCCACGGCGTCGGCGAAGTCGTCCGCGATGAGGGCCGCCCGTACCGTCGCGTCGGTGAGCGTCCGGATGGCGCTGTCGAGGATCGGCCAGGGACGGCACTCGTGCTCGTCGATCACGGCCCGCACGGCGGGTGGCATGCCGGCGACGAGCGCCCCGATCCGCTGCCGGGCAGCATCGTCATGCAGCCACGGCAGCCATCCCGCGCTGAGCTCGGCGTCGCGCATCTGCATCAGCGTCGGGATGAAGCGCTGGTCCACGAGCAGCTCGAGCACGAGACGGGCAATCGCGATCCAGTACCGCAGGCCGTGGCTGAACTCGAATTCGTCGGACGGGCCCGCGTTCTCGAGACCGAGCATGGCGGCGACGGTCTCGGCCGGACGCAGGGTGATGCACGGAACGATGAACTCGTGGAGGCGAGGCTCGGTCGGCGCGTCGTCTGCGCCGACGACACCCAGCATGCGGTCGCGCGGCTTCGGGCCGTGTCCGTTGACGGGAAGACGAACGCGCACGTCGGCGTGCGCGTCGCCGATGTGCCCGGCGTCGAGCAGCCCGGCGGCGACGAGCACGGTCTCCAGCTCCGCCGCCGCGACCGCGAAGGGATGCCGCGTCGCCGCGGCGCGAGGCGGCGCCACGGCCACCGCACCGCCGCCCATGCGCTCCGCGGCGGACTCCACCTCGGCCCTCGCGGGAACGCCCGCGCGTGTCCTCAGACAGGCGTCGAGCGACTCCGCCCACAACCGCAAGGCACCCGCGGTCCAGTTGGCATGAATGACG
>CAZXBB010000262.1:0-1868 GCA_964638815.1 uncultured Isosphaeraceae bacterium | reverse complement strand
GTCGAGCGGCTCGACTGCGTGGACATCGAGCCCGCGCTGTTCGACTTCGTCCGCGCGCACTTCGAGTCGGACTGGATGACGGACGAGCGTGTCCGCCTCGTGCCGGAGGACGGGCGGACCTGGGTCGCCCATGCCGACGCGACGTACGACGTCGTATCGCTCGAGATCGGGCAGCTCTTCCGGCCGGGCGTCGCCAACTTCTACACGAGCGACTTCTACCGCGCCGCCGCGGCACGGCTCGCGCCCGGCGGGCTGATCGCCCAGTTCGTTCCCCTGCCGTTCCTCACGGAAGACGGGCTGCGGCGCGTCGTCCGGTCGTTCATCGACGTCTTTCCGCAATCGCAGCTCTGGTACAACACGTCGGAGCTGCTGCTCGTCGGCGCCAACGCCGCGCACACCAGAATCGACGCGGAGCGCATCGCCCGCGCGCTGCGCGATCCGGCGATCGCCGCCGATCTCCAGTACGCCTACTGGGGCGGCGCCGACCGGTGGCTCGACGACCCCGCCGTTCTGCTCGGCGGTTTCCTGTGCGGTCCGGCCGATCTCGCGGCACTGGCGGGCGACGCCGCGCCGTACCGCGACGACCGGCCGGTGCTGGAATACGCGACGACGCGCGTCGCGCCGACGTATCGCGGCGAGATCCCGCTCGTCGGGCTGCTGCACAAACACCTCACCCCGATCGAGGCTGTGCTCGCCGCGGGAGCCGCCGCTCCGCTCGACGCCGCGGCGCGGGCCCGTATCGCCGCGGTGCGCGAGGAGAACGTCGCCGACATGAAGACGCACGCGAACCTGCGCGTCGTCGAGCTGGCCGGCGCGACGCTCGGCGCCGAGCGGTCTCTGGCGCTCCTGCGGGAAGCGCTCGCGTGGAACCCGCGCAACTTCGCATGCAACCGCCAGCTCGCGAACGACCTGGCGATGTACGGCCGTTGGGCGGAGGCCGGCGCGGCGTTCGCGACGGCGCTCGCGTTGCGTCCGGACGAGCCGCAGGCGAACCGCGGCTTCGCGTTCGTGCTCCTCCAGACCGGGGACCACCAGGCGGCGATCACGCACCTCGCGACGGCCATCGCGCACGACCCGGGCGATCCGGTCGCGCACAACTACATGGGCGTGGCGCTGGCGATGAACGGGGACAGGGCGGGCGCGGTCCGTCACTTCCGCGAGGCGGTCCGGCTCCAGCCGGACGACCCGAAGCTGCGCGACAACCTCGCGCGAGCGGAGCGCGCGCTTGGGTCTGATTAGTTCGGGTCACTCGCGGCTTTCCCCGCTACCACGGCCCCGAGCGTCCGAAAGACCCACGCACCACGTGTTACAGCCCCATCGCGCACCGCCCCGAACGTCCCACCCCAAGGCGGCATGGATGCCGCCGGTCGCCGCGCGACTTCTGCAGACCCGCCTGCAGACCCGGAGGGTCTGCGAAAACCAGCCCTGCGAAAACGAGCCCAGCCCCAAACGTCGCACGCGCAGGCGGCAGGATGCCGCCGTCGCACGAGCGGGTCGGAACGTCGAAGTGTGAGCTGCAGGATGCAGCGTCGCCGCGCGTGACGGGCAAAGGTGTGACCGTCACGTCAACGACGCCGACCCTCCCCCTGCCCCCTCCCTGGAAGGGAGGGGGTCCTGAGACGCAGCCCCCCGAACGTTCGGGAGACCCACGCACCACGTGTTACAGCCCCGTCGCGCAAACCCCCGAACGTCCTTCACACTGAAGACGCGTCCCGCCTTACCGGACTTCAGAGGGGTCCCCGAACCGCCGATATCCGATATCCGATCGCACGTGCCGCATTCCGGGCGAGGGCGATGCCCCGTTTTCCGAGGAGACACCGCCGCATGCGAAGACTCTGCCGCGTCTACGCGCTGTCGGGACTCCTGAG
>CAZXBB010000261.1:0-13490 GCA_964638815.1 uncultured Isosphaeraceae bacterium | reverse complement strand
CGCAGCCGCCGTTGTCCGTCTGGTGTCCGACGTTCCTTGCGATCCTGCGGGTCGTCACATTGCCATGCAACTTCTCCGATCGGCTACGGGCTCCGGTGCAAACTACGAGGAACCCCGCGGCGCCGAGAGCGTGTGGCGGGTCGGAACGTCGAAGTGTGAGCTGCAGGATGCAGCGTCGCCGCGCGTGACGGCCAAAGGTGTGAACACCACGTCACGGCAAGAGGGGCTGCACGACGCAGCCCCCCGGACGTCCCCAGAACGCCCGCACCACGTGTTACAGCCCCATCGCGCACGGCCCCGAACGTCCGTCGCACCCCCATCGCGCAGTCCCGTCTACGGACACGGTCCCCAGGCACCGAGTACGACGAGCAGATCGCCGAAGTCGACCGTGCCGCTCCCGTCGAGATCCTCGGGGCCGCCGGCGTTGCCCCAGGCCGCGAGAATTGCCAGGATGTCGCCGAAGCCGATGTCGCCGGTTCCATCGAGGTCCGCCTCGCAGCTCGAGGTCAGGATGAGACGTGGCGGATCGAACGTGAGATGCTCCTTCGAGGCGAAGCTGTGAGCCCATCCCTCGTGGTCGTCGTCGAAGGTGTCGCGCACCACGATGAGCGTGAGGAGTCTGTCCGTGTCCGATTGCACGAAGTCGAGGAGCGCGTCGGACGTCAGGCTCACGACGGCGCCCGGTGCGCCGGTGCCTTCGATCACGAACTCTCCCAACCACACGGCGTCGGCGGTGACGCCGTTTGCCGAGCCCGTGTCGTTGGCCGGCGCGTTGGTCCACGTGATGCCGAGCTCCTTCCACGCCTCCGCGATGCCGTCGATGAGTCCGAACACGGTGAACTGCTGGGGGCCGCCGACCGGGTTGCCGTGGGTGTCCTCCGAGATCGTCATCTCGAACGATGCGGCGATCACGTCACTGACGCTCGGCAGGTCGAAGCGCAGGTAGCCCTTGCGGTCGAAGTCGTCGCCGCTCGGAAAGGCGGCGGCGTTCTTGACCCTCACGAACGCCAGGTCGCCGTAGTTGGCGTCGGGACTCTGCCGGAGGACGAAGGCGTCGGCCCCGTCGCCGTCGGCGGTCGTGATCACGACGGGCTGGGCGGTGGCCAACGCACCACTCGCTGCAACGATCGAAGCAGCGGCGAGCGAACGCGGGATATGGGTTCCGATCATGGTGAGGCTCCGGGTCCCGGTGCGTCGAGCAGAATGACGAACCGGCGGTTCGGGTTGCTGTCGGGGGTTCGGGAGCGTCGGGCGCTCGTCCGTCGGTCGAAACGGGCACGGCCCCGGCGAGGCGAGGATGGCGAGGATCGTGGTAGCAAACGAGCGATCGAGGACACGTTGGATGTCGGCCCGTTGGATGTGCCCCGTTGGTTGTCGCCCCGTTGTTGTGGCCCCCCCAGGGAAGAAGCGAAAACGGACAAGCACATTCCGGGCGAAAAACGAGGAAAAACGAACGAGCGAAATGGGCAGCCATCGCGCCGCGAGACCCGCAGGGAGTCGCGGATGCAAAAGCCGCACGGTGAAGGCCCAGCCGGCCACACCGGCCCGACATGCCGAAGTAGAAGGAGCGCCCAGGGGGTCGGAACGTACCAGGGCTACCGCCGCGCCCACGCGACCCGCTCGATCACCGTCGAGCTTGCTGTCGGTCCACGGTCCAGCACGAGCAGCACCATCACCGTCGCGAGGTATACGAGCGACGCGAGGAAGACGCGGCGGGCGTTGATCCGGGTGCGGTGGAGGTACAGCCGGGTCGCCGCGGCGGCCATGCCCGCGCCGAGGAGGCACGCGCCCACAGTGAACGCCGAGCCCGCGAGACCGAGCAGCGTCGCCGTCAGGGCGACCGGGACCAGCATGAGGCTCGTGAGGACGACGATGCGGCAGGTCAGGTGCCCGCCCGGATCGATGAGGGGCAGCATGCGGAACCGCCCGCGGGCGTAATCGTCGCGGTAGAGCCAGGCGAGCGCGAGGAAGTGCGGGATCTGCCAGACGAAGAGCAGCGCCCCGAGCACCCAGGCGCCGGCGCCGAGGCCGCCGTCCGCGCCGGCCCAGCCGATCATCGGCGGGATCGCGCCGCACACCGCACCCACGAGCGTGTTGAGCGTCGTGATCGCCTTCAGCGGCGTGTAGACGAGCACGTAGAGCACGATCGTCGCGAACGCGAGCGTCGCGGCGAGCATGTTGACGAAGACGGCGAGCACGGCAATCCCGATCACCCCGCACGCGAGAGCCACCGCCACGGCGTGCCCGACCGACAGGTCGCCGCTGGGGAGCGGGCGCCGCCGGGTGCGCGGCATCGCCGCGTCGCGCGCTGTCTCGAGCACCTGGTTGAGGGCGTTCGCGCTGGCGGCCGCGAGCGCAGTGCCGAGCAGCGTCGCGAGGAACCGGCCGCCTCCGAACGACGCGGCCCCGTCCGCCGCCAGCACGTAGCCGACGGCCGTGGTGGCGAGGACGAGCGCGCTCAGACGCGCCTTCGTCAGCGTCGCGTAGGCGTGAAGACGCCGGGAGATCACGCCGTCCGCGGGGGCGGACGACGTCTCGAGCGGTGTGCTCATGGTTCGGCTCATGCGGGGACGTTCACAGGTGCGGGGTTCCCCGCCGAGTCGATTCACGGTGGAGAGAGCCATACTATGGCGACCCCGCGGAACCGTCCACGCCCGCCCCGCGGCGCCGGTTCGGATTCGAACGGCGTACACCGGAGATTCAACGATGGCGACGTCGCAGGACGCGGGCCGCATGGACATCGTCACCGCCGGCTTCGGCACGTCCGTCGCGATGTGGGCGATCGGCTACGTCACGCATCTTCCGGGGGTCGCGGTGCCCGGCGGCGTCGTGCTCGGCCTCATGCTCGCGTGCCCCGTGGCCGGCGGGATGCTCGTCGGTCGGCACGCCGCGGCGGGACCGGGGAAGGGCGCGGTCGTCGGTCTCGTGACGGGGCTGGTCAATCTGCTCATTCTCGGGAGCCTGGTGACCGGCGGCGGCGACCGCGTGCCGTCCGGCCTCGTCTGGATTCCCGGATCGCTCGTCGCCAGCGCCGCGCTCGCGGCGATGGGAGCGTGGATCGGACGCAAGATGGGCGTCGAGCGCGCCGACGGTCTCGCGTGGCGCACCGCCTTCGCGGGCGTTGCGACGATCGCCGGCCTCCTCGCGGTCGTCGCCGGCGGGCTCGTCACGAGCCTCGAAGAAGGTCTGGCCGTGCCGGACTGGCCGAACAGCTTCGGCACCAACATGTTCCTCTACCCGCTCGCGAGGATGACCGGCGGCATCTACTACGAGCATGCGCACCGGCTCTACGGTTCGCTCGTCGGGCTCACGACCGTCGTGCTCGCCGTGGTGCTGTGGGTGACGGACGACCGGGCGTGGCTGCGCGGGCTGGGAGTCCTTGCGGTGGCGATGGTCGTCGTGCAGGGGGTGATGGGCGGTCTGCGGGTGACGGGCGAGATCACGCTCGCTCCCGACGGGGGGCCGGCGCCGCCGAACCACGCGCTCGCCATCGTGCACGGCGTTTTCGGCCAGGTCTTCCTCGCGACGCTCGCGCTCATCGTGGCGTTCACGACGCGGGCGTGGCGCGAGGCGGGCGACGCGACGATATCGCCCCGTGCCGCGACCGAGCGCTCGATCACGGGCGTGCTCGTGGTCCTCGTGGTTCTCCAGATCTCGTTGGGCGCGCTGTACCGGCACACCGCCACCGACGAGGTCCCGATGCCCTGGTCGGGCATGGCCCATTTCACGCTGGCCCTGCTCGTCGCCATCTTCGCCTGTCTCGCCGGGCTGCGGGCGTGGGCGTACTACGAGGACGAGCCGGTCCTGCGCCGGCTCGGCGGGGCGATGCTCGGCCTGATGTCCCTCCAGCTCCTCCTCGGATTCGCGGCGCTCATCCCGGTCATGGCCCGGCGCGACGACTGGAAGACCGCCGAGGTCGTTCTCGCGACGGCGCACCAGGCCAACGGGGCGGTCGTGCTCGCGGTGACGGCGCTGCTCGCGGTCTGGGTGCGGCGGCGTCTGGCGGTCGAGCCCCAGCAGCCCATTGCCCACTGACCGCTTTGCCTGGCGTCGCTTTGGCGTACACTTGCTGACGACGGGGCGTTGAAGAGCCCCGAACCCCAGGTGAGGTATCGACCGTTGACGACATCGACATTCCGCGGAATCCTCGACGAACGGTGGTCGCCCGCCTCGGCGCGGGAGATGTACCAGATCGACTCGTGGGGCGCCGGGTACTTCACGATCAATGACGCGGGGCACGTCGCGGTCCGGCCGCGGCGTTCTCCGGCCCGCGAGATCGACCTGCTCGAGGTCGTCGAGGCTCTGAAGGGTGACGGCCTGCACCCGCCGATCCTCGTGCGCTTCGCCGACACCCTCGTCGACCGCCTCGAGCAGCTCTACGACGCGTTCGGGAAGGCGATCGCGGAGAACAACTACCGCGGCGACTACTTCACGGTCTTCCCCATCAAGGTCAACCAGCAGCGCCCTGTCGTCGAGGAAGTGTGGCGTCACGGCGCCCCGTTCGGCTGCGGGCTCGAGGTGGGATCGAAGCCGGAGCTGCTGGTGGTCCTCGCGCTGACGGCCGACGCCGGCGACCGGCTGATCCTCTGCAACGGCTTCAAGGACGACAGCTATCTCGAGATGGCGGTCCTCGCGGCCAAGATGGGGCGGCACGTGATTCCGATCGTGGAGAAGGCCAGCGAGCTGCGCCGCCTGCTCATCCAGGCCCGCAAGCACGACGTCCGTCCGCGTCTGGGCATCCGGATCCGGCTCGCGAGCCAGGGCGCCGGCCGGTGGCGCGAGTCCATGGGCGTGCGCTCGAAATTCGGGCTCGCGGTGAGCGAGGTGCTCGAGCAGTTCGAGATCCTCCGGAAGGAGGGGCTCGAAGACTGCCTGGAGCTCGTGCACTGCCACCCGGGCAGCCAGCTTCACGACATCCGTCGCGTCAAGGACGCGGTGGCCGAGCTGGCGTATTTCTACGCGGAGCTCGTCCGGATGGGGGCCGGCCTGCGGTACATCGACATCGGCGGCGGGCTCGGCGTCGACTACGACGGGAGCCGCACCAACTTCGAGTCCTCGATGAACTACGGGGTCGAGGAGTACGCCAGCGAGATCGTCTACCGCATCGCCGGCGTGTGCGAGGAGCGGGGGATCGCGCATCCGACGATCGTGACGGAATCGGGCCGGGCCATCGCGGCGTATCAGAGCGTGTTCGTGTTCGACGCGATCGGGTCGATCGGTCTCGGGCGCGACACGATCGGACCGACTGACCTGGCGTGCGCCGACGACGTTGACACGCCGCAGCCGATCTGCGACCTCCTGGAGGCGTACGGCTCGGTCAGCGAGCGACGCATCATGGAGGCGTACCACGACGCGATCCACGCCCGCGAGCACTCCCAGCAGCTCTTCAACCTCGGTTATCTCACCCTCGAGATGCGCGGCCTCGCCGACCGGCTGTTCTGGGCGACCTGCACGAGGATCCGCAAGGTGCTCCGCCAGATGACGCACCCGCCGGAGGAGCTGGCGGACCTCGAGACCATCCTCAGCGAGATCTACATCTGCAACTTCTCGCTGTTCCAGTCGCTCCCGGATTCCTGGGCGATCGATCAGCTCTTTCCGATCATGCCGATCCACCGTCTCGACGAGAAACCCACGCACCGCGCGGTCCTCGCGGACATCACGTGCGACTCCGACGGCAAGGTGGACCGGTTCGTCGACGTCCGCGACATCAACCGGACGCTTCCGCTCCACGAGCTGCGCCAGGGGGAGCCGTACTACATCGCGACGTTCCTCGTCGGCGCGTACCAGGAGACGCTCGGCGGCCTGCACAATCTCTTCGGCGACGTGAATGTCGCCCACATCGCCCTCGACGACGGCGACGGCTGGCGCGTCGAGGAGATCGTGCACGGCGACACCGTGGGGGACGTGGTGTCGTACGTGCAGTACAAGCCGAAGGACCTCGACGAACGCATGCAGGCGGCGTGCGCCCGCGCCGAGCGCGACGGCACGCTGACGGCCGCCAAGAGCCGTGAGGTCCTCGCGCTGTTCCGGTCGCAGCTCGCGTCGTCGACGTACCTGACCGATCATGCCGCGGACTGATCGCATCGCCGGCCGACCCGGCCGACCCGCGCGACCCGTCCGACGCGCCCGACGCGCCCGCCGGGGGCGACCCGTCCGACCCGGCCGCCGGGGGCGGCGGCGCGTGCCCCGGCCGACGGGCTGATCGGCCTCGCGAATCGGGGAGCCTGCCCGTCAGCGGCGCGGTTGCGCCGGCTGCTCGATCCCGTCCATCCCGTTCATCCCGCCCATCCCGCTCACCGGCTTGATCGCCTCCTCAAGCGACAGCAGCGCGTAGACCGTCGCCATCACGGGCTCGCCCTCGAGCCATCGGTCCGCCTCGTTCCTCCAGCTCCCGTCCTCGCGCTGGCGCGCGAGGAGGGCGTCGATGAGCTCGGCGCGCCAGTTGTGGGGCTGTTCCTCGACATCCACGACCTCGTGCTGCTGTGCGACGCGCAGCGCGCGGGACATCGCGTGGTAGTAGTAGAAGAGACCCTGGAGCCCCACCCCGGGATTCTCGTCCATCGTCCAGTGCCGGCGCACCCAGTCGTACGCGGCGCGGACGCGGACGTCGTCCGGTGAGAGGCCGGCGTAGAGGAGGCTCTTGAAGCCCGCGTACGTCATCGAGCCGTAGCTGCGCAGGCTGCGCGGTGCGCCCGCCGGGAGCGGCTCGCCGTGACGCAGCTCGCCGCGCCGTCCCTCGCCCGCGTGCTCGCTCGCCATCGACTCGCCGCCGTTCGCGGGCGTGTAGACGAATCCGCCGTCGTTGCCGGCCCACGCCGCGGGGTTCGTCGTCGCGAGGTTCTGCGTTCTCGACACGAACGCGAGCGCCCGCTGGAACGCCGGCTCGTCGGGGCTCAGGCCGGCGTCGTACATCGCCTCGAGCATCATCTGGGTGTTCGAGAGATCGGGACGGCCGTGGTTGCCGTAGCCGGCGCCGCCGAACCAGTCCTGTCGCGGCGCGAGCCCTTCGCTCTGGTCCCACTGGCTCCCCTTCAGCCAGGTGACGGCGGCGCGGATCTCGTCGCTGAACGCGAACTCGTCCACGCCGGCCAGCGCCGAGACCACGGTGGACGTCACGTAGTTCGTCAGCGCGCCGCCCCGGTAGGAGCCGTCCTCCGAGCGCGCGGTGGCGATGAACGCCAGGGCGCGCTCGAGCCGCTCCGCGCGTGCCGTGTCGCCAGCGGGGGCGGGGAACTGAGCGAACGACTTGACGGCGAGCGCCGTGACGGCGACGGACACCGGCGACGCCGGCTCGGGCGCCGCGCCCGTGGCGTCCGTCGGCTTCGTGCTCGCGGCGACCATCCACCCGCCGGAGGGATCCTGCCGCGACGCGAGGTACGCGAGGCCGCGCGAGATCGCGGCGCAGACGGCGTCCCAGCGCGCGGCGTCGATCGGAACCTGGCCGGCGCGGTCGGCGACGCGGTGATCGGGGGGCAGCGGCATCAGCACCTGCTGCGGCAACGGCGGGATGTCCTGCTCGGTGACGCGCGACAGGTCGATGCGGTCGTCGACGACGGCGTCGGGCGCGCGGAGCGTCGTCTCCGGCGGCGCGGCGGTCTTCGTCGCCTGGTCCGCCCGGACGGGTCCGGAGCCGAGCGCGACGGCGGCGGCGAGCGTCAAGGTCGCGGCGGCGCGTTTCGTCATGGCTGATCTCGTCATGGCTGATTCCGTCATGGCTGATCTCATTGCGCGTGCTCCCATCGCAGATTCGCCCGGAATCGTACGTCGGTCCGCCCTCGTGACGCGACCGGCCGTGATATCAGGATCGGTCCGACCGCTCCGCCGTCTGAACGTCGCCGGCGACGGGCCGCGGCCGCGGCGTCGATCCGGCCGCGGGCGGCCCCGCGAAGCCAGGTTCCGTACGTCGTCCACGTGAGGAGCGCCTTCACGCCTTCTGCGGCCCTCCGCGGTGAAGTCTTCGGGCAATGTGGCGAATCGCCGTCGAGGCTGCGAAGATAACCCTATGCCGGCCGGGAACGGGCATCACGAGCGGGGCGACGACGGCGGTCTCTATGAGATCGAGGATCCGGTCGGCACGCCCCCCGCGTTGCCGGGCAAGGTCGTCGTGCGTCCGGACGCGGACGAGCTGATCGACAGCCTCGCGGCTGACCTCGTCATCCATGCCGAGAACTGCGTCCGGGAGTTCGGCGACTTCCACGTCGCGCTCTCCGGGGGCCCGACCTTCGAGGCGCTGTACCGGCGGCTCATGTACGACCCCAACTACCGGCGCATCCCCTGGCGCCGCGCCCACGTCTGGTTCGTGGAGGAATACTGCGTGCCGTTCGACGACGTGCGCTCGCGGTACCGGATGATCGGGGAGCTGATCGGCGACCACGCCGACATCCCGCCCGAGCAGTTCCACACGGTCTTCGCCGAGTCCGAGAGCGCCGACCTGGACTACGAAGCGCAGATCCGCGCGGCGCTCGAGTGGCGAGAAAAGGGGCAGGATCGCCTCGACTATGCGCTGCTCACGATCGATCCGCAGGGCGGGACCGCGGGCATCGCACCGGGCACGGTCGCCTCCGCCGGCAACGGCTTCGACGCCGCGCAGCCCGGTCCCGCGCCCGCCGGCGCGCGTGATCCCGACCGGCTCGTATGCGTGTGCCGCAGCGGCGACGCCGCGGCGCCCGATCGCATCTCGCTCACGCTCCCCTTCCTGAACGCCTCGAGGTTCATCGCGGTGCTCGTGACCGGCGCGCGGCTCGCCGGAACCGTGCAGCGCATCGCCGCGAAGGCGGCGTCGGCCGAGGAGATGCCGATCCGCGGCATCGCGCCGCTGAACGGCGAGCTCAAGTGGTATCTCGACGGGCCCGCATGCGGCGCCGCTGCGGCGACCTGAACGCGACGCCGCGGGTCGGCCGGGCTGGGTCGACGGGACTGGACATGACCGGGATGGACATGCGGGACCTGCGGAAGACACACGCGGGATGGACATGATCGACACGAGGACCGTCACCGATCGCCGGAAGCTCGCCTTCTCGAGCATGGAGGACATCCGCGCCGACGTCGACGCGCTCGACGGCCGCGCGCTGCGGAAGTGCGGCAACTGGACGCCCGCCCAGAACGTCCAGCACATCGCGACCGTCATCGGGCGTTCGATCGACGGCTTCGGCGGACTCAAGGCCGCGCTGCCGCTGCGGCTTATCGTGCGTCTGATACGCGGGCGGATGCTGCGCGAGCCGTTCCGGCCCGGGATCAGGCTCCCGGCGAAGTTCCGCGTCCTCATGCCGGAGGAGATCGTCGGGTGGGACGCGGCGGTGGCGGATCTCCGCAGGCAGATCGGCCGCGTCGGCAACGGCGAGCGCATGACCGCGCCCAGCCCCGTATTCGGGAGCCTGACGCACGAGCAGTGGGCGCAGCTCCACTGCCGGCACGCGGAGCTGCACCTGAGCTTCATCAGGGCCGACGGCTGACGGCTGACGGCTGACCGCTAACGGCTCTCCCCGATGAAATCGTGGAGGATCTCCGCTGCCGCCAGCGCGTCGCGAATGGCCTTCTTCTGCTTGTGCGTGCGGCCGCTGCCGGCGAGGTGCCGCTCGGCGGCGTCGCTCGTCAGACGCTCGTCCTGGTAGTGGATCGGCAGCGGGCAGCGCGTCGCCAGAGCGGCGCCGAAGTCGCGCGAGATCTTCGCGCGCGGGCCCTCCGTGCCGTCCATGTTCACCGGCAGTCCGATGACGACCGCGTCCGGGTCGTGCCCGGCGATCGTCACCGCGATCGCGTCGAGCAGACGCTCGCCGCGCGGAATCCCGATCACCGAGAGCGGCGTCACGATCCCCGTCCCGTCGTCGCCGATCGCGATGCCGGTCCGCCGGTCGCCGAGATCGATCGCCAGGAGACGCATGACGGCATCGTAGTCGCTACGCTGCGCCGGCGATGGACACGGTCACGATCGTCTCGGGTCTCCCGCGCTCGGGCAACTCGCTGATGATGCAGCGTACCGCGCGACCCGGCTCCAGGCGTTCTTGGCCTATCGCAGATCGGGCGGCGCCGCCTCCGCCAGGAGCCGCACGCGCTGGGCCTCGGCGACCGGGCACACCATCGTGGCGTCGGTCGTATGCACCACGATGAGGTCGGCGCAGCCGACGGTCGCGATCGTGTGCGTCGGGTCGTCGGAGACGGCGAGCACGTTGCGCGAGCCGACGTGCACGGTGCGCGTGTTGGTCCGGTTGCCGTCGGCGTCGGCCGCGAGCGTCTCGCCGTAGCTCGGCCAGCTTCCGACGTCCATCCACGAGACGCGCATCGGGACGCAGCAGATCGCGACGCCCTCGTGCGTCGCCGCGGGCTCCATCACGCCGTAATCGACGCTGATCCCCGGCAGGGTCGGGTACACGGACTCGAGGACTTCGGCCGCGCGCGACGTCTCCCACGCGTCGGCGATACGCTCGAGCCCCTCGTGCGACGCCGGCTGGAAATCCGCGAGCAGTTCCATGAACGTCGCCGCGTGGTACACGAACATCCCGCTGTTCCAGCCCCACGTCCCCGACGCGAGGTAGCGCTCGGCCTTCTCAAGCGGCGGCTTTTCCTCGAACCCGCGCGCCCGGAACGCGCCCTCGACGCCCGGCAGCGGTTCGCCGCGGTCCACCCAGCCGTAGCTCGTCGCCGCGAACGTCGGCGTGATCGCGAAGGTCACGAACCGGCGCGGGTCGTCCTCGACGGCCACGAACGCGACACCGAGGCTGCGGCGGAACTCCTCCGCCGGCTCGATGAGATGATCCGCCGTGAGCACCGCGAAGACGGCGTCGCGGTCGCGGCGGGCCAGAAGCGCGGCCGTCAGCCCCACGGCGTTCGTCGTGTTGCGGCCGACCGGCTCGCCGAGAATCTGCGCGTCGGCAAATGCGGGCAGCGTCTCGCGGATGAGCGGCCGCCACGACTCGCCGGAACAGATGAGCCGGCGCTCGAGCGGCACGGCGCCCTCGAGCCGCGCGGCGGCGGCCTCGAGCAGCGACTTGCCGTCGATGAGGGGGAGGAGCTGCTTCGGGCGGCGGTGGCGGCTCATCGGCCACAGTCGCGTGCCCGAACCGCCGGCCATGATCATCGCGTACCTCGAGCCGTCGCCGCTCATCCGGGTGTCCTTCAACGTTCCTTCAGCGTGTACGCGGCGGCAACGAGACGCTCCGGGGTGTCGATCGAGGAATCGGCCCGGAGCGCGCGGTCGACCAGCTCGCGCGCGCGGAGACCCGGCTCGCCGAGCTGCGTCAGCATGGCGACGGCGTCGTGGACGAGGGCGTGCCGGGCGGAGGCCCCGGGGGCCCCGGGGGTCGCGGCGCCGGTGTCGCGGTCGGGCTTGACCTCGACGAAACGGTCGACCTTGCCGTGCAGCTCCGCGACGATCGTCTCGGCGGTGCGTTTGCCGACCTCGGGCAGGCTCTTGAGGAGATCGACGTCGCGGGCCGCGATCGCCTCGGCGATTGAATGGAAGGGGAGTGCCATCGCGCGAAGCGCCTTTCGGTTCCCCATGCCCTTGACCGTCGTGAACAACTCGAAGAAGGCGCGATCGCTCTCGCTCGTAAACCCGATCAGACGCGGCGTGAACGACGAGCCCTGGCCCTGCCCCTCCAGGTAATGCAGCGTGAAGAGCCCGACCGTCTCGTCGGTCATGGTCGCCAGCCGCTGCTGATCCGCCGCGGCGACGAACACGGTGTACGTGAGCGGCCCGCAGGCGATCTGCGCGCGGTCGCGGGCGACGGAGACGAGCTTGCCCTCGATGCGGCTGATCACGGCGGCATGGTATCCCAAACGGGCCGCTTGCGCGTCTGTTCACCCCGGTGAACGCCCCGGTGAACGCCGTTCAGGCCGCCGTGCCGACGCGATCCTGTGCGCTCGCGTCGCGGTTCGCCTGGGCGCCGCCCGGCGGCAGCACCTCGTCGTTGAGCGGCCACCCGCTCGCGCGGGCGATGCGGTCGCGGAGACGCCCGGTGATCACGACCGGGTCGCGCTCGCCGGCGAAGTCCATCATCTCGAGGTACGCGACGCGGGTGTGTGACGTGGCGGCGAGCGCTTCGCCGAGCTTGTTCGTGTCGGGCGTCCCCGAGACCCAGACGAGCAGCACCGGCGCGTGGGTCTTCGCGATGATCAGCCCGGCTCCCGGCAGGAAGGGCCGGATCTCGCGCGGCGGCGTCGTGATTCGTCCCTCGGGGAAGATGCCCACGCAGCCGCCGGCCTTGATGACGCGGATGGCTTCGCGAAGGGGTCCGGTGTCCTTCCCGTCGCGGGCGACCCTGATCATGGGCTGGATCCGCCATAACCAGTCGAACTGCGGCCCGACCATGTCGGCGGCCATCATCCAGCGGATGAGGAACCGGCAGCCGGCCTGGATCGCCAGGGGGTCAACCGGGCCCGTGTGGTTCGACACGACGACGAGCCCCTCGTGATCGGCGTCCGACTTCGGGAGGATGCGCCGGTTCGTGAACTTCACGCGGTGCCGGACGCGGCAGTAGAGCCGGAGGATCACCCAGATCGCGCCCTTCACGGGATCGCCCCCCGGTCCACGGGCGAGCAGCGGCATGACGACGAAGCGCACGAGGGCGACGCCGGCGAGCCAGGCCAGGGCGACGATCAGCAGGACGTCCGGAACGGTCATCGCCCCGACATTATCGACAAAACGGGCATGCCGCTTCGCCGCCCATCCGCCCGACGTTGAGCCGGAGCGCGCGGCGGAGTATGCTGAGCGAAATTTGCGCCCACCACAATGCCCCGACGCGAAGACATCCGCACCATCCTGATCCTCGGCTCCGGGCCGATCGTCATCGGCCAGGGCTGTGAATTCGATTACTCGGGGACGCAGGCGTGCAAGGCGCTCGAGGAGGAGGGCTACCGGGTCGTTCTCGTCAACTCGAATCCCGCGACGATCATGACCGACCCGGCGTACTCCGACCGGACGTACATCGAGCCGATCACCCCCGAGGCCGTGGAGAAGATCATCGTCGAAGAGGCCCGGCGTGGGCATCCGATCGACGCGCTCCTGCCGACGCTCGGCGGCCAGACCGCGCTCAACTGCGCGTGCCGGCTCCACGACGACGGGGTCCTCGAGCGGCACGGCGTCGAGATGATCGGCGCGACGCGCGACGTCATCTACCGTGCCGAGGACCGCAACGCGTTCCGTGGCGTCGTCGAGCGCGCGGGGCTCCGCCTGCCGCGCGCGGTGAGCGTGAACAACCTCGAGCAGGCACTGGCGTTCGTCGAGGACATCGGCCTCCCCGCGATCATCCGCCCGGCGTTCACGCTCGGCGGACGCGGCGGCGGCATCGCCCGCACGATCGAGGAGGCCGAGGCGATCTGCGCGCGCGGCCTGCAGGCCTCGCCGATCGGTCAGATCCTGATCGACGAGTCGGTGCGCGGTTGGGGTGAGTTCGAGCTGGAGGTCATGAGCGACCACACCGACAACGTCGTGATCGTCTGCTCGATCGAGCACCTCGTCCCGTTGGGCGTCCACACCGGCGACTCCGTCTGCG
>CAZXBB010000260.1:0-5972 GCA_964638815.1 uncultured Isosphaeraceae bacterium | reverse complement strand
CGAGCCCGGCGTCGGCAAGACGGCCATCGCCGAGGGCCTTGCGCTGCGCATCGTCAACGGCGACTGCCCCGCGTCGATGCGGGAGTCGCGCATCATCGCGCTCGACGTCGGGCAGCTCCTTGCCGGCGCGAAGTACCGCGGTGAGTTCGAGGAGCGGCTCAAGGCGGTGCTCCGGGAGGTGACCGCGAGCAACGGCGCCGTCATCCTCTTCATCGACGAGCTGCACACGATCGTCGGCGCCGGCGCGGCCGAAGGCGCGATCAGCGCGGGCAATCTCCTGAAGCCCGCCCTTGCCCGTGGCGAGCTGCGCTGCATCGGTGCGACGACGCTGGACGAGTACCGCAAGCACATCGAGAAGGACGCCGCGTTCGAGCGACGCTTCCAGCCGATCTTCGTGGGCGAGCCGTCCGTCGAGGACACCATCGCGATCCTGCGCGGTCTGAAGCCGCGCTACGAGGCGCACCACGGCGTGCGCATCCAGGACGGCGCGCTCGTCACCGCGGCCACCCTCAGCCGCCGCTACATCGCGGACCGGTTCCTCCCGGACAAGGCCATCGACCTCCTCGACGAGGCCGCCTCGCGTCTGCGGATCGAGAACGACTCGATGCCGGCGGAGATCGACGAGCTCGCGCGACGCATCATGCAGCTCGAGATCGAGCGCGAGGCGCTCAAGCTCGAGCCCGACGCCGAGTCGAAGAAGCGGCTCGGCGTCATCGAGGGCGAGCTGGCCGGGCTCAACGACCGCCACCGTCACCTCACCGCGCAGTGGGAGGTCGAGAAGGCGGAGCTCGACGAGATCCAGGCCGTCAAGTCGCAGATCGACGCCAAGCACACGCAGCTCGAGCAGGCGCAGCGACGCGGCGACCTCGAGGAGGCGGCCCGCATCCAGTACGGCGAGCTGCGCGAGCTGGACAAGCGACTCAAGGCGGCCGAGGCGCAGCTCGCGCGCCGGCAGGAGCAGGGGAAGGCGCTCGTCAAGGAAGAGGTGGACGCCGAGCAGATCGCCGAGGTCGTCGGCAAGTGGACGGGCATCCCGGTCTCGCGTCTCATCGAGTCCGAGCGGGAGAAGCTCCTGCGTATGGAGGACGTCCTGCGCGAGGACGTCGTGGGCCAGGGCGAGGCCGTGCGCGCCGTGGCGGACGCCGTTCGACGCAGCCGCGCCGGTCTCGGGGAGGCGACCCGTCCGATCGGCTCGTTCCTCTTCCTCGGCCCCACCGGCGTCGGCAAGACGGAGCTCTGCAAGTCGCTCGCGAAGTTCCTGTTCGACACCGAGGACGCCATCGTCCGCATCGACATGAGCGAGTACATGGAGCAGCACGCGGTCGCCCGGCTGATCGGCGCGCCGCCCGGATACGTCGGCTACGAGGAGGGCGGCCGCCTGACCGAGGCCGTCCGCCGCCGCCCGTACTGCGTCGTCCTCTTCGACGAGATGGAGAAGGCGCACCCGGACGTCTCGAACGTGCTGCTCCAGGTCCTTGACGACGGCCGGCTCACCGACGGGCACGGCCGCACCGTCGACTTCAAGAACACGATCATCGTGATGACGAGCAACCTCGGCTCGCAGGCGATCCTCGAGATGGCGTCCGGCGGCGCGCTCGACGTGGAGGTCGAGGCGCACATCCGCGAGCTGCTCAAGCGGTCGCTGCGGCCGGAGCTGCTGAACCGCATCGACGAGACCATCATCTTCCACCAGCTCAGCCGCGAGGACCTCGCGCGCATCGTGCGGATCCAGTTGCGCAATCTCCGCACTCGTCTGGCCGACCGCGGCTACTCGCTCGAGGTCACGGACGCCGCGACCGGGGCGCTCGCCGCGGAGGGCTACGACCCGCAGTTCGGCGCCCGCCCGCTCAAGCGCGTGATCCAGCAGCGTCTCGAGAACACGCTCGCCTCGAATCTCCTGAGCGGCGCGTTCGAGCCCGGCGACACGATCGAGGCCGACTACGACGGCGGCTCGTTCACGTTCCGGAAGGTGAACGCGGAGCGGGTCCCGGTGTAGCCGTCGCTCCGCGCGTGCCGGCCCGGCCCGGGCGGTCAGCGGCTCAGCGGCTCGGCGGGGAATCCCGGCGGCAGCACTTCCGGCCGGTCGTTCAGCCACGCGACGAGCCAGCGGAACGCCTCGATCAGACGCGGGCCCGGACGGTTGAACATCCGGTTGCCGTCCACCAGCATCACGTTGCCCTCGTCAACGGCGGGGAGGGCGCGCCACCAGCGCTGCGACGTGAGCGAACCGATCTCGCGCCGGATCGCGGCGAGGTCGTAGCCGCAGGGGCAGACGATGAGTCGGTCGGGCATCGACGCCACGAGATCCTCCGGCTCGATGCGCCGCGACTTCGCGCCCGCCGGGTTGAGCGAGTGGCGACCGCCCGCGGCCTCGATGAGCCCGGGTGTCCAGTGCCCCGCGGCGAAGAGGGGGTCCATCCACTCGAGGAACGCGACCTCGGCGCCGTTCGCGTACGGGTTCACGTAATCGACGGCCGTCCAGTAGCGGTCGCGCAGGCGGACCATCGCGCGGTGCGCCGCGGTCTCGCGTCCCACGGCGCGCCCGACCCGCAGCACGTCGTCGAGCATCGCCTCGACCGTCTTCGGATCGAGCGAGACGATCACCGGGACCGGCTCGACATCGGCGGCGATGCGGCGGACGGTCTCGAGGTCGATCGAGCACACCTCGCAGAGATCCTGCGTGAGGATGACGTCCGGGGCAAGCTCGCGCAGGAGTCCGGCGTCGAGCGTGTACAGAGACGTGCTGCTGCGCTCGGCGCCGCCAAGTGTCTCGCGCACCTGCCGGTCGATGTCCGCGCTCGTCGTGGCGACGGTCCGCTGCCCGGTGAGCACGGGCAAGTGCGCGATCGAGGCCGGCTCGTCGCATTCGTGCGAGCGGCCGACGAGGAGATCGTCGGCGCCGATTTCGCAGAGCATCTCGGTTGCCGACGGGAGGAGCGAGACGACGCGCATGACGACAGCGTAGGGGCCCAGAGCCGCGACCGGCGGCACTACGCGTCGCCGACGCCTGCCGGCCGGACCTCGACCGCGACGGCGTGGTGGGCTTCGGCGACGTGCTCGCGCTTCTCGCCCACGCCGTCTTCCTCGCCGGCATCCGTCTTGTACGTCGTCACTGCAATCATCTCGCAGTCGATGAGTATGACCGGCGACGCGTCCACGAACACGGCGCGCGCGTAACCCTCGCCGCCGTTGCGCGCTTCGATCCGGCTCGCGATGACCGTCAGGGGGTTCTCGTTCCCTGGGGAGGACGTGTCCACGCGCAACCCGTTCAGCCCACCGCTGTCAACCTCGCCCTGCGCCACAATCAGGCAATCGCGAGCTGTGTTCCTCGTCGCGTTCGCAAGCTCAAAGGCGATTCCCTTGCCGCGAATCTCAGACGACGTGACGACGCCGTCCTCGGCAAGCTCGAGGCTCAGGCCCATCGTCCCGCCGATCAGCCGGCAGCCGTCGATGGTGAAGCCCTTGATCTTGCCCCAAAGCGAGCGAGAACCCGCCTCCGCGGTGACGTTGGTCAGCGCGACGCCGCTCGGGTAAATGCCGGAATCTGCATCGATGCTGAGGGCGTCTCCACCGCTTCGGATCTCGCAGTTCCGCACCGCCAGTCCATCGATCGCCTTCGCGTGCACTCCGTCCGCCGATGAGCTCCCCGTGGTGAGAGTGACGTTCGTGAGGCGGAAGTCCTCCGGCGCGGTCGTCCCGCTGTTGAGGATCTCGATCGCGTGCCCGTCGCCCGTCGTGATCGACGTGCCGGTGATCTCGACGTGGCTCACCGCGCCGGCGAAGTGGATTCCCCGGCTCGCGTCCGACGCCGCGACGATCGCGACGTCCCGGAACACGAAGCCGCCCGCCACGTCGCCATCGACGTAGACGCCGTCGGAGTTCGCCGCCTGCGTCTCGATCGTGACGCCGACGATGCGCACGCCACTCGGGTCGTCGCCTGTGCCCTCCTTGTCGATCACGATCCCCCGTCCCTCGCCCACGCTCGCGTCGTTCGTCCTGATCGTCAGGTTCCGGATGGTGTTGTTCCGCGCGCCGACGCCCTTGATCGTGATGGCGTCGCTGTCCGCCGGCGCGCTGATGACGACGGCATCGCGATCGACGCCGACGATGTCGACGTTCTTCTTCTCGTCGCCGAGCACGATCGCCTCCGGGTATGTGCCGGCGTAGACGAGGACGGTCCAGCGGACGGAGGGGTCGTCGGGGATATCATCGATCGCCTCCTGGATCATCTCCCAGTCCGCGTTGCCCGAGGGATCGACCGTGCGCGTCCGTGCGAGGGGATCCTGGCCTGACGCGGTCGATGAGAGCAGCGATAGCAGAATCGCGGCTACGTATGGTCTGGATCGGTTGGTGGTCATGGGGAGATCCCTGTTCCGGTTTCGTGGATCGGGCGTGTGGATCCCATTGTCGCGTTGCTGCCGGCGCCCCAGGGGGAGGGGATGCCAAAACGCTCCTGACACGACGAATCGTGCGCCCGAAGTGGATTTGGCGTGCGACGGGTCTTCCCCGATGTACGATCGACGCGGGGCGAACCTCAAGCCCGAACCGAGGCTGCGTCATGACCTTCCTCGACTTCGCCGCCGCCGCCGCGATCGCCGCGGGAGGCGGCACAGACTATCCGTGGCCGTTCCTGGGCCGCACCGTGACCCGCCTCGGAAGGACTGAGGTACGCGGACCGCGCACTCCAGAGCTGATCTGGTCGGTCGAGTTCTACGACCAGTTCGACGCGGTCATCTGGTCGAGCGCGGTCATGGACGACGCCGGCCGGATATTCGTCGGCCGAAAGAACGGCGTTACGGCGATCGACGCTCTCGCGGTCGAAGTGCTCTGGCAGTGGCCCACGCCGGGGAGTGACATTGTCCCGGCGGCACCCGCAGTGTGGCAGGACCGCGTCTTCTGGGGCGTCACGGACCTGGACCGCCCATTCGTCTGCGCCGACGCCGCGACCGGCGAGGAGATCTGGAGCTTCGTGTCCCCCGACGGTTTCGACATGTCGCCGGTGGTCGACGGCAGCGGCACCGTCTACGTCATCGACCGCGGGGGCCTCGTCACGGCGCGCCGCGCCGCCGACGGCGAGCTCGTCTGGAGCAGCGACCTGGACGACCTCTCTTATGCGTCGCCCACGCTCGTGGCCGGCGAGTCGCTGCTCGTCCACACGAACTCCGACGCGGTGCTGCTCGATTTGCTTACGACCCAGCAGAGGTGGGTCTTCCCGACGAACCTCGAGCTGTTCGGGGTCACGCCCTTCCACGACGGGCGGTTCTACATCGGCTCTCGCGACAGCGTCCTTTACGCGGTCGACGCGGTGACCGGGGAAGAAGCGTGGCGGTTCGGACCGACGAGGGCGATCCGCGGGGCCGTCGCCATCGGACACGACGGAACCGTTTACTTCGGTACCTCAGTCGGCGCCACGAACTCGCGAGCATTCGCGGTCTCGCCGGAAGGCGCAGAACTCTGGCAATACGTCCCCAACATCAGTCTCAATTCGGCGCCGATCATCGACGGTGATGGTGTGATCTACTTCTGCGCCAGCGGCGCGCCGAATCTCGGACGCGTGATCGCTTTGAACCCGGATGGCAGTGAGCGCTGGACGTACGAGATGCCGCACAACACGCACTCCTCGCCCATGCTGGGACCCGACGGCACGCTCTACGTCGTCTGCCGCGACCGCCGGCTTTACGCGTTCGCCGATGCCTGCCGCCCGGACCTCGACCGCGACGGCGTCGTGGGCTTCGGCGACGTGCTCGCGCTCCTCGCCGCGTGGGGGCCGTGCATGCCCACCTGCCCCGCCGACCTCGACACGAACAGCGCCGTCGGATTCACCGACCTCCTCATCGTGCTCGGCGCGTGGGGGCCGTGCGCGGAGTGAGCGCGCGGGGCCGGGGCGCGCCGCGCCAGGCGCGCCGAGCCGAGCGCGCCGAGCCAGGCGCGCCGCGCCGGGCGCGGCCGGAAGCTCACGCCGGCTCGATCCC
>CAZXBB010000259.1:0-6894 GCA_964638815.1 uncultured Isosphaeraceae bacterium | reverse complement strand
TCGGTGTGCAGCGGCCGGCGATTGTGTTCTGTATTGGCGATCCACATTTGATCGACGGGAATGCAATCGGTGTCGTGGGATCGAGGGATGTCGATGACGCGGGTCGGGACTTCGCCGTTCGCGTTGCGGATTGCGCCGTTCGCGATGGGATGAGCGTTATTAGCGGGTTCGCTCGCGGGGTGGATCAGTACGCGATGGCTGCGGCGCTGTCAGCTGGCGGGAATACAGTCGGCGTGGTGGCGGACAGTCTGCTGCGAAACGCCAGCAAGTCGGAGAGCCTTGAGGCAATCGGCAGTGGGCGAATGACGCTTGTGTCGACATGTAGCCCGGACATCACGCGCTTCATAGCATGGCGCGCGATGGAGCGCAATAAGTACATCTACACGGCTGCGAAAGCCACGATGGTCGTAGAGACAGCACTACGAAGCGGGGGGACTTGGACGGGAGCAACCGAGGCGATTAAGAACAAGTGGGGCTCCGTACTGGTGAGAGCCGGTGGCGAAGCCGGAACTGGGCGCGCGGCGCTTGAGGCACTAGGGGCTGCGCCAGTCGATGATGCCATGCTAGATCAACCGGGCTGGCACCAAGTGACGAAGCCGGTACTAGGACATCAGGCCTCATTGTTCGGCGACACGGGCAAGTAGCTCGTTCCTACTTCGGTACCACGTACTTCGCCAGCCGAACTCCCTTGCCGATCTCCGTGCCATATGACTCGCTGATCTTCGAGTTCATCTTCCCGCACTCCTTCGCGCCGGGGACCAGTCCGGCAGCGGCGTCTTCGCACTCGGTACCTTGCACAAACCCACTTGCACAAGCGCTTGCACACACGGGCGTCCACGCGCGTCACCGCCGTCATCTTCTGGCACGCCGCCAGCCGGGCATCCGCCCGGCGCCTCGCCCCACCTCGCACAAGTGACGCCCCGGGCAAGCGTGGGCCGCCGCTGACGGTTCGCGTCAACGGCGGTCATCAAAGCGGGTGACCGGATTCGAACCGGCGACATTCAGCTTGGGAAGCTGACGCTCTACCAACTGAGCTACACCCGCGGGGAGCCGGCAGTTTACCCGACTTCCTGCGGTCCGGGGGTGGCCGTCTCTCGGAACTCGGGCAACGGGGGGGCGCCGCCTGCCGGTGGTCGCGGGGGCTCGTGCGGGCGGCTCGCGCGGGCGGGGGGTGCGGTCACGCTGCCGCGTCTGCCCCACGGCTGGTCGGAACACGCGAACCTGCCGGACGCCGCCGGCCCTGCCGCGCCGAACGGGGCACACGCTTTCGTCGGATGGTAACACGCAGGTGCCGGACGCCACCCGTCCATCGGATGCCACCCGGCCCTGCTGCGCAGGACCGGGGCACACGCGGTCGTCGGCTGGTCGGAACACGCATGCGCGCAGGTGCGCCGGACGCGCCCGGTCCTCGAACGCCGTCGGACCCTGCTGCGCAGAACGGGGCACATGCGCCGTCGGCTGGTCGGACGTAGGGTCGGACGATGGGTCGGACGAAGCGTCGGACGCAGAACGCTCCAGCATCAGCGGCGGCGCGCAGTGCCGTCCGCCGCATGCTGTTGTTAGGCGGTCGGTCAGTCATGCGTCGTGCGCTGCGCGCGCTTCTGACGGACAGCCGCAACGGCAGCGACCACGCCAGAGACGCACGTCAGTAACAAGGCGGGGGCGACGACGCCCGCGATGTCTCCGTCATCCCCCGTCCTTCCTCGGGCGAGGACCATCACAGTCAGGATGCCAGCCACCATCAACACACCAACGGCGATGGCACTGTACTTGACAGTCTTCAGGACACGGATGGAGTCGTCTTTCATGACAGGCCTCCTTAACTCTGACAGTTCGATGAGAACCTTGTTCTTGTCCATGCCTCAAATCCGCCTAACAACGCGGATCGGATCGCTCGTCAGTGCTTCGCGTCGGCCTTCAGCAGGGCCTTGAACTGCTTGCGGACCTTTGCGACCTTTGGCAGGGCGACCGCACGGACGTAGCCCTGGTCGGGGTTGTCGCAGACGTAGTTCTGGTGGTACCGCTCGGCAGGGTAGAACGTCGTCAACGGCTCGAGCTTCGTGACGACGGGGCGACCGCCGTACGCCTTCCCCTCGTTGAGATCCTCGATGAACGCCGCGGCGAGCGCGCTCTCGTGCTCGTCGGCGCAGAAGATCGCGCTGCGGTACTGCGGCCCGACATCGTTGCCCTGACGGTTCAGCGTCGTGGGGTCGTGCGTCGCGAAGTGGACGCGCAGGAGATCCTCGTAGCGGATCTTCGACGGGTCGTAGACGATCTTCACCGCCTCCGCGTGATCGGTGCGGCCCGAGCACACCGCTTCGTAGTTCGCTGTCTCGGCGGTGCCGCCCACGTAACCCGAGATGGCGTCCTTTACGCCGTCGAGCTCCTCGAACACCGCCTCGACGCACCAGAAGCAGCCGCCGGCGAAGACCGCCTCGGCAGTGACGCCGTCCGACGTGCCTGACTCTGACCGATCTGCTGACCCGTCCGCTGACCCGTCTGCTGACCCTTCTGCTGACCCTTCTGCTGACCCGTCTGCTGACCCGGCTGACTGCGACCGGCCGTGCATCGGGGCGGGTTCCGCGAGCGATGCAATGCTCGCGATGGGAGTGAACGCGATCGACAACGAGTTGACGCAGTAACGCTGCCCGGTCGGGGCCGGACCGTCGGAGAACACGTGCCCCAGGTGACCATCGCAGCGCCCGCAGTGGATCTCGGTGCGCGCCATGCCGAACGACCGGTCCGTCGTCTCGCCCACGTTGCCGTCCGCGATCGCGCGGAAGAAGCTCGGCCAGCCCGTGCCGGATTCGAACTTGGCATCCGACGCGAAAAGCGGCAGGTCGCAGCCGGCGCACCGGTAGACGCCCGCCGCCTTGTTCTTCAGCAATTCCCCGGTGAAGGCCCGCTCCGTGCCGTGCTCGCGCAGGATGCGATACCGCGCCGGCTCGAGACGCGTCGTCCATTCCGCCTCTGTCCGGACGACCTTCGGCAGCGACGCCGCTTCGCGGAGATTCCCGGATTCGTCGTACGTGCGGCCCATGAAAGTGCCGCCGTCGCGGCCCGGGTCGGCAAAGCGGTCGGCAAAGCGGTCGGCAACGCCCGTCTTCGCGTCTGCCGTGTTCGCGTCTGCCGTGCTCGCGTCTGCCGTGTTTGCGTCTGCCGTCTTTGCGTCGCGCGTCTTCGCGTCGCCCGCACTGGTGTCGTCCGATACGGCGTGGCCGGTGCAGCCGGCCGCGACGACCAGGCTCGCGAGGATGGTGAGCGTGAGCTTCATGTCAGTCTCCAACGCCGCGGGGGGCGGCATTATTCGCGCGGGATCCGTTCTGCTCTCGTATCGGCACGAAGACCGGTGCGCAACGGGATAAGGTGCGATTCGATCTCCGCGCGGCGCGGCTCGTGACGCTCCGGCAGCTTCAGGTCCCGCCCCAGCGTCGCCTCCGCTTCGTCCACCGTGAAACCGGGGCCGTCCGTCGCGATCTCGAAGATCACGCCGCCGGGCACGCGGAAATAGATCGAGCGGAAGTACTGCCGATCGATGACCGGCGTCACCGGCACGCCGGCCGCGCGCACACGCGCAGCGGCCTCCTTGTGCGTCGCGTCGTCCGGCACCCGCCACGCGACGTGGTGCACGGTGCCGGCGCCCATGCGGGTCGCGGGATCGGCGTCCGCCCGCACCACGTCGAGCCGCGCGCCGGGGCGATCCTCGCCGAGGTGCAGACGCCGCCGTGCGCCGTCGCCCGAGCCGGAGCGGAACCCGAGCGCGTCGCGCAGGAAACGCGTCGTCCCGTCAGGATCGGGCACGCGGATCACGACCGCGTCAATGCCGCCGACGGCGTGCCGCGGCTCGACGTCGTGACCGGCGTATCCCGGAGCGGCCGGCGAATCCGCGCCTTCGACGAGCGCGAGACGCATGCCGTCGGGATCTTCGAAGGACAGGCGCCGCTCGTCGCCGCCGGCACCCCCGGCGTCGCCGTCGCCGTCAGCGCCGCCGCCGCCGTCACCGCCGGCGCCGTCGTCAGCGCCCCCGGCGCCGTCGGCGACGGCCACGTCGTGCGCGCGCAGCCGGGCGGCCCAGTAGTCGAGCGACCCGGCGGGCACGCTGAGCGCCGTCTCCAGGATCTCGGGCGACCCGTGCACACCGCGCTTTGCGTTCGGATGCGGGAAGTGCGTGAGGAGCGTGCCCGGCGATCCGTGCCGGTCCCCGAAGTAGAGGTGGTAGGTGAGCGGGTCGTCGAAGTTCACCGTCTTCTTGATCAGCCGCTGCCCCAGGACGCGCGTGTAGAAGTCGTGGTTCTCGCGCGGGTCCTTCGCGAGGGCCGTGACGTGATGGATCCCGGTGAGTATCGCGCTCATGGCCCAACTGTACGCCGCGGAGCCGGGCCCTGTTCGACGTGCCGTTCGGCGTCCTGCCCGGCGTCCCGGCGTCCTGCTTGCCGTCCCGTTCGGCGTCCTGCTCGGCGTCCCGTTCGTCCCGTTCGCCGTCCCGTTCGACGTCCCGTTCGGCTTCGCGTTCGCTGTCCTGCCCGGCGTCTCACCGCCCCCACGGCACCTCCGCCCGGCGCAGGTGCCGCGGGCCGACCAGCGCCGGGGTCTGGTCGTACTCCAGGTCGTGAATGACCTTCGTCACCGCCTTCAGCAGCGCCTCGAACGTGAGCGACCCCTTGCCGGTCATGGCGCGCTTGCGGAGCGTCTGTGTCATGGCGTAGGTGAACGCGCCGTACGACGTCGCGCCGTGGCGATACTCGTACGCGTACTCGTGCTCCTGGCAGGCCTGGTAGATGAGCGGAAGGTACGGCCCGTGGTGCCCGAGCTCCTTCCGCACGGCGTCGTACTCGCCGTTCGGCAGCGTGCGCAGGGGAATCGATCGCCCGAGCCGCAGCCGCGCGCCGGAGGAACCGACCCACTCGACGCTGTCCTTCTGCTGCGTGATCGAGCGGTTCGCCTGCGCGAGCTCCCGCGCCTCCCACATCTGGTGGCGGGTGTTCCAGCGGAGCGCGCGGTGACGCACGTCGTCCGGCGCCTCGATGCCGCGCACCCGAAGCCCGCCCTGCCGCGTCATGCCGCCGGAGTGGCAGCAGTCCAGCATGATCACGAACCGCGCGTCGTACGGAAGCTGGCTGTAGAACTCGAGCAGATCATCGTCCACGATCGCCCGCTCGCGCGACCAGTCGAAGTCGTGGGCGACGAGGCACTCGTCCACGTGATCGATCGTCTCGCCGGCGCCGTACCCCGGTATCTGCGCGCCGTGCCCGCTGTAGTAGAAGACCCGCTCGTCCCCCGCGTCCACGTTGTCGAGCAACCAGTGCAGCCGTTCGCGAATGCCGTCGGCGGTGGCGCGATCGTCGAGCACGACGCGGATCTCTTCGGCCTCGTAGCCGCACTCCTGGAGCGCCTCGCTCATGCGGAAGACGTCGTTCACGCATCCCTCGAGGCGGTCGGTCTCGTTCGGGTACTCGTTGATGCCGACCAGCAGTGCGCGGCGCATCGGCCGGGCGACCGCGCGGGCGAACCCGGGCTCGGTGCGGGCGAGCGCGCGGTGACGTCGCCCGCCGATCACGGTTCCCCAGAGGGCGTTCACCGTGTCGCGGTGACCGAGATACGCCGTCGCGTCGTGGTCCCCGAACCCGCTCAGGTCAAAGGTCGTGAGCACCTGCTCGAAGTTGTCGGCGCGCACGCGCACCGAGGCGGCGAAGACGTCGTCGTGGCGGTTGTAGAGGTGGAACCAGCGCAGCGCGTCGAGGGGTACGATCCTCCCGCCGAAGGAGGCCCGCACGAACGGATTGCCGATCTGCGAGCCGAACGACGCGAAATGGCGGCCGGCGATCCACGCAGGCCCGTCGTCGCGGATGAAGCTGTCGTACGCGACGAGGGAGCCCAGGCTGTGCGCGAGAATGACGTGCGGGTCGAACGCGCCGACGTGCTCGATCATCCGCGAGCGCGTCTCGGTGCGGAGCGTTTCGTTCTCGACCCACTGGACCACCATGCCCGCCGTCCAGCGCAGACGCTCGGGGATGTCGAAGAGGCCGCGGGCGCCGCGAGTGCGGAAGATGTCCGTGATCCCGTGGACGACGCCGCTCATCATGAGCTGGGCGAGCGCCGAGGCGGTGGCGGCCACGCTGATCGGGTGCTGCGCGAAGATGTCGTCGTACATGATGAAGTCGAGCTCCACCTGGCGCTGCGGGTCCCACGTGCGCACGCCGCGCTCGATCACTTCCCGCCACTGCGACTGCCAGTCGAGGTCGTCCCGGTGGTTGCCGACGCCGTGCACGCAGAGGACGCGCATTGTCTCGGGCATGGTCGTCTCCTTTCGCCCTCGATTCGCCGTCGATCAGGCGTCGATCAGGCGTCGATTCGCCGTCGATGACACGCGGCGCCGTCACATGAGTGCGCCCGTTCGGTCAGCGCGCGGCATGAGCCCCCGGGACCTCGGAAGAGACTATCTCGTCGTTCGAGCCCCGGGATCGCCGGTATCCTCTCGCGGGGAGTCCGGCTTGTCCAGCGCGAATCGACCACCCCGCCGAAGGTCAGGACGAAGCGCGCCGCGCCCGCCGACACCGAAACGCCGACTCAGACCGCGAAGTGTCGGCCGGCGTCGTCGTCACCCTCGCCCTCGCCCTCGTCCTCGCTCCCGGCGAGCCGCGCGAGGTCCGCGGGCGTGTCCACGTCGAGACCGGCCCCGGCCCCGGGCGCGGCGATGCATCGCGTCGTCCAGCGCCCGGCGCGGATGATCGACCGCGCGCCGGCGGGGCCGTCGAGCCGCATCAGCTCCTCGAAGCAGGCGGCGTCGAAGCACGCCGGCACGCCGCCGCGGCCGTCCGCATGCCGCGTGGCGGCGATCTCGACCGCGCCCGTCCCCACGAGATCCGCCAGCCGGCGAAGGTGCCCGGCCGGGAT
>CAZXBB010000258.1:0-2089 GCA_964638815.1 uncultured Isosphaeraceae bacterium | reverse complement strand
GACCTTCACGACGCCGGTCTCCGCGCCCGGCGGTCCATCCAGCGCATAGCGGATTCCCATCGCGTCGATCTCACGGTCGGTCCCTCCGCGCTTCGCACCCGTGACGTCGAACGCGACGAAACGCGTCGCTTCGCCGCGGTGCGACTCCTCGAGCCGCCGGAAGCCCGGCGTGGAGTGACGCGCGATCGGGCACAGGTCGTGATGAAACGTGATCACCAGAAGGTCCGACCCGCGCAGCCCGGCGAGATCGTGCGGCGGCGGGATCGACTTCTGCGTCTGCCGGGCGCTGACGAGGAGCTGGAGCACCTCGCCGGTCTCCCATCGCGCCGTGGCCAGCTCGTCGCGGGCGCGCGCCATGCCCACCCACTGGAGCACCAGCGCCACCACGAGCACGGCCGCGAGGGCCGTAGCCGCGCTCGCCGCGCCCTTCATCCAGCGTGACGGCCGCTGCGCCGGCCCGGCCGACGCGAGCGGATTCTCTGCGCCGATGGCGGCCAACGCCCGCATGATCCGGGCGCGCGCGGCGTCGCCGAGCTCCAGCCGCGGAACATCGGGCCCTGCTTCGCGCAGCAGCGCGTCGAGCTCTCGGTCTGCATCGTGGTCCGGCTGTTTCATGGAGTCACTCTCCGCGGCGCGTCAGGGCCGCTCTCAATCGCGAGCGAAGTCGATAGAGCCGCCCTTCCACGGCCTTCACCGTCGTTCCAAGCTCGGCGGCGATGGACTCCTGCGAACGACCGCTCCGGTAGAACGCGTAGAACAGGTCCTGGTCCGCGCTGTCAAGCTCCGTGACGGCCAGGTAGACCGACCGCACGACCGCCTCGCGGTCGTCGGCATGAGCCCCCCCGGCATATGCCCCCCCGGCATGACCCCCCGCGTCATGACCCCGCGCGTCGTAACCCCCGCCGCCATGACCCCCCGCGTCATCCAGGGCCCCCCGTGGCGGTTCGAGCGCCACGCGCTCCATTGCAGCGCGGCCGCGTCGCTGCGATCGGGTTTCCCTTCGGATGACGTTCTGCACGATGCCGCGCAGCCAGGCGCACTGCCGGCCCACCTCAGCCGGCGGCGACGCATGCGTCATCGCGATGAGCAGCCCCTGCTGCACGACGTCCTCCGCCAGGTGCGTGTCGTGTCGCAGACGCGCCGCGGCAAACCGGTAGAGCGCGTCGATCTCGCCCAGGATCGTCTGGCGAACCGGCGCGCAGCGGCCGGCCCGGTCCGGGTCGTCGTCCCCGGCGCGCCCGGACGAGGATTGGTCGCCAGCGGCCATGATCGTCGGCAACATCTACCTCAGAATGCCCGCACCGGGTGCCACCCCTCGCGGATCCAGGCGAATATTCCACGAAACCGATGCGGCCCGGCATCGTTGACACCCGCGCCGCCGGTTGGGAGGATCGGGCACGGAGACGATCGGGGCGCGGAGGAAAAGGACAACACTATGACGAACACGTCCCGTACGCGCACCGCCGGTCGCCGCCGCCACGCCGCAACCGGGTGGCTCGCGAGCCTCGCCGTCGCCGCCCTGGCCGGACCCGCCGCCGCGGGCGGCGTGACCCTTCCCCCCGGCTTCGAGATCGCCGACGTCGCGACCGGGTTCGTCGAGCCCGTCGATCTGGCCTTCGCTGCGGACGGCCGGATGTTCGTCGCCGAGAAGGCCGGTGTCGTCTGGGTCCTCGAGGACGGCGTCGTGCTGCCCGAGCCGTTCATCGATATCGGGGACGAGGTGAACGGCCAGTGGGATCGCGGGCTGCTCGGCATCGCGCTCCACCCGGATTTCCTGAGCAATCGGAAGGTGTACCTGCTCTACACGGTTGACCCGGTCTACGGGATGCCGGACGAAGATCCGTTCCGGGGCACGTTCTGCCGCCTGACGTGCTACACGGGCACGGCGGGGAGCAACGGCAACATCGCGGACCTCGACACGCGGTGCGTCCTGATCGGCGAGACGCCTGCGGAGGGCATCATCTCCTGCGAGCCGTCGCACACGATCGGCACCGTGCGTTTCGGCTTCGACGGCTCGCTGCTCGTCGGCGCCGGCGACGGCGCGAACTTCGGCGTGGTCGATGACGGCGGGATGGACCCCGAGTGCTTC
>CAZXBB010000257.1:0-4855 GCA_964638815.1 uncultured Isosphaeraceae bacterium | reverse complement strand
GCGATGATCGCCACCACCGCAGCCGCGACCGCGACGAGGAGCCACACCACCTGGTCCGCCGAGGCGGCGTCGGCCCGGGTCGTCGGACCGGCTTCCGCAGACGCGGCGCCGCCGGCCGTCGGCGGCGGCACCAGCGCGTCGCGGGCGAACGGGTGCATCGCGAGGAGCGCGTTCGACTCCCAGGGGCCGACCTGGCCCGTGTCGCGTGTGCGGGCGGCGGCGACCTCGGCGGCGCTGACCGCGGCCGCGTAGTTCCCCCAGCTCCTGCGGACGAACGTGAGCACGTCGGCGATCTCGTGGTCGGCGAGGTTCGCGCCGAGCGGCGCCATGACGGAGTTGAAGAGACGCCCGTCAGGCATCCGGATGCGGCCGTAGAGACCGTGCACGACGATCGCGGCCGCGCGGTGGGGATCGCCGACCACCCACGGTGATCGCGCGAGCGGCGGGAAGCCCTCGAGGCCCCGGCCGTTCACGCCGTGGCAGCGGACGCAGCCGCGCTCCGGGTCGAGGTACAGCGCGCGGCCCGCGTCGAGCCGGTCGGGAGCGACTTCGGCGATTCGGAAGCGATCCTCCGTGCCGGCGCTCGGCCCGATCTCCTGGAGGCCGCGCAGTGCGGCCATCGCCGTCTCGTGCGCCGCCGTCCAGGGGTCGAACCCCGCGCCGTCGATGGCGGCGACGTGCTGCTCGAGCCACGGTCGCAGCGCGGGGGGGTGTAACGTGCGGTCGCGTGCGTGCCGGACGATCTGCGCGATCGCGGCGTCGGCATCGACGCGTTGCCCCGTCACCGCATCCTCCAGGGCGCTGACGGCGGACGCCGGCGCGTCGCCATCGGCGAGGAGCGCCGCCGCCGCGACGAGGTCGGCCGGATCGACGCGTTCCGCGGCGACGGCGTCCGTCCGCAGGAGCACGGCGACGCCCGCCGCGCGGCGCGCGCCGCTCGCGTCTTCGCTCAGCGCGCGGGCGGCGTCGGGCACGGCCGCGAGCCCCGCCGCGGGAAGACGGGCGAGCAGCGCGCCGAGGGCGCGCGTGTCACGCTCCCCGCGGGCGGCGTCGATCCGCTCGACGAGGAGCTTGGCCCGGGCCGCGGGATCGTCGCCCGCCAGGTGCGCGAGCGCGGCGAGGCGGTCTTCGTCCGCGAGGTCCGCGCGCACCAGACGCACCCCGGCGCTCAGCGCGTCGAGCGGTCGCGCGAGCAGGTCGTCTGCGGGAAGCCGCTCGAGACGGATGCGCTCGACGACTTCCGGCACGGCGGCGCCGGCGTCGTCGCCGGCGAGATACGAGAGCACCTCGCCGAACACGACGCGCATCGCGTCGTCCATCTCGTGAAGATCGGCCCCGGCGGCGACGGCCATCCCCGCGCGGCGCGGGAGGAAGCCGCTCGCGACGACGCCCTCCAGACGCACCTCCATGCTCGCGTCGTGCACCGCGCGCTCGAGCAGCCGGCCCGCCTCGTCGGGATCCACGCCGGCGTCGCCGGCCTGGAGCATGTGCCGGAGCACCCGCACCGCGCCCGCCCGCGCCTGCGGCTCGTCGAGACGCAGCGCGCGTTCGACGTGGTCGAGCTGCGCCCGGCCGTGGGCGTGCCGTATCCAGAGATCCTCGAGCACCAGCCGGTCGTAGAGAGGATCGGCCGGAAGGAGCGCCGCGCCCCACGACGTGAGCATCTCGAGCACGGCGGTCCACGGCGCAGTCTGCAACCGCCGCCGTACGAGCTGACGCGTGTTCCGCTCGGGAACACGCAGCAACGCGAGCAGCTCCATCATCGACGCGCCGGCGATGCGGGGCGGCTTGACGAGCGGGCGCGTCGAGTGGCGGACCCGCCAGATCCGCCCGTGCGCGTGGTCGCGTCGCGGATCGCGCACCGAGTACTGCATGTGGCCGACGATCGGGTTGCACCAGTCGGCGATGAAGAGCGTGCCGTCGGGCCCGATCTCCATAGCGACCGGCCGGAAGTTGACGTCGGAGCACTCGAGAAGGTCCTGCGGCATCGGCGAGGCGCTCCACGTCGAGCCCTCGCGCGTCATGCGGTCCCAGCGCGTTCCGTGGAAGCCGATGCTCTGGTTCACGACGAACGAGCCCTGCACGTCGTCGGGAAAGTGGCGGCTCGAGATCAGCTCGCACCCCGCGGTCGGACGCCCGCGGTTGCTGACGACCTTCGGCTTCTCCGGCTTGTGCGGGTAGTCGAACGGCAGCGCGACGTGCGAGAAGTCGTAGTTGTCGCCGCCGGAGGCGTCGGCGAGGATGCTCGCCCCGTAGTCGTCAAAGGCGTGCCCCCACGGGTTGTTGTAATAAGGATGCGAGACGATCGTGACGCGCTCCGTGCGCGGGTCGAACCGCCACACGGCCGCGCCGTCCGTGCGACGCGTTCCGTTCGGCGTCTCGACGCTCGACTTCGTGAACACGCCCTCGTGCATCAGGATGCCGCCGGAGGGGTCCCACTCGAAGGCACTGATCGTGTGGTGCGAGTCGGGCATCCCGAAGCCGCTCAGGACGATCTCGCGCACGTCGGCGCGGTCGTCGCCGTCGGTGTCCCGCAGCCGCAGGAGATCCGGGGCCTGACCGATGTAGACCGCGTCCGTATCGACCGCGATGCCGGTGGGAATGTACAAATCGTCGGCGAACACGGTGCGCGTGTCGGCGCGACCGTCGCCGTCGGCGTCGGCGAGGATGATGACCTTGCATCGGGCGCGCTCGCCCGGGAGGAGATGCGGATACGTCGGCGTGCACACCACCCATAGCCGCCCGCGGTCGTCGAAGGTGAGCGCGAGCGGGTTCGCGAGCTCCTCGAAGTCCTGCTCCGACGCGAAGCACTCAATGATGTATCCGTCGGCGAGCGTGAAGCGCTCGATGAAGGTGTCGGGGGCGTCGATCCCGACGCTGCCGAGCGACGTTTCGGCGCCTTTCGCCTCGACCGGCGCCGGAGTCCAGACGTCGTCGGGGAACGTCCGGTCGCCTGGCGTACTCATCCATCTCGGCGCGCTCGGCGCGCTCGGCGCGAGCTCCTTCAGCCCGCGGATGACGGCGGTCGGCGACGGCAGGTCCATCGACCGCAAGGCGTGCTCGCGCGCCGCGACCATTCGCTCGAGCTGCTTCAGCTCCGGCGGGAAGTTGACGACGCCGTACGGCTCGTGCCGTCGCCCCCACACGTACTCGCTGTTCGTGGCGCGGTAGTGGAGGCGGTGATAGTAGTGCTTGTCGCAGGCGATCGTGCGGGCGATCTCGACGGAGCCCGGGTCGTCGCGGCCGCCTGCGTCGTCGCGGCCGCCCGGGTCGTCGCGGACGTCCGGGTCGTCGAGCCACCCGAGCTGGCGCGCCATCGCGCCGACGAACACTGCGCAGGCCAGCTCGTTCGGGTGGATGCCGTTGGTCGTGAGCGGCTCGTCGCGGCGCCGGTACTGCTCGCGCGAGAAGTCGAACAGGTTGACGAACGACACGCCCTCGTCGTCCGCGACGCGCTTCATGACGGCCGTGATCGCGGCGAGGGCCTCGTTGTGTCCGTCGATGTCCGCCGTCTCGTCCCACGGAGGGCCGAGGTTCTCGTGGGCGATGGGGGAGACGAGCACGATCCGGCGCGTCGGCTGCGATGCGACGAGGTCGCGCAGGTCGCGCTCGAATGTCGCGGGATCGTCGCGGAACGACTCGCTCATGCCGAAGCACATGAAGACGACGTCGGCGTCGAATCGCTCGATCCAGTCCTCCATCGTCGGCACATTCATCTCCCGCGGGCGGAGGCCGACCTCGTCGCCGGACCAGGGCACGTGGCGGATGAAGATCTTCCGCCCGGGGAACGCGGCGTGAACCACGGGGTCGAACGCGCCGCTCTGGGCGAGCCGCTCCGCGAACGTGTTACCGGTGACGACGATCCGCGTGCCCGGCCCGAAGGTCGCCTTCGCGTCGCGGGGGTAGGCATGGTGTTCCGGGCGCACGCCCCTGCGGAAGCCGCCGAACGAATAGTCGGATGGCGCGTAGCCGCCGACGAGATCGACGTTCGTGCCCGCCGCGGGGATCCGATCCTCCATGCCGAGCGTCCAGTAGACGCCGTTGACGAGCATCCGGCGCGTGCCCTCGGCGAGGAGGTCCGTCGCGGCGCCCATCGTCGTCGTGAACACGCGCGCCGGTCGCGCTTCGTCGCCGGGCGCCGGCGTCTTCGTCCACGCGATCGGCATCATCGGGTCGTTCTTCTCGCCATCGACGGGCGCGGCGTCGGCGCTCATCCCGGACAGCACGGCGCCGAGGACGATCGGCGTGCAGCCGTCGGGCAGGGGCAGCCGCACGCGGTAGACGTCGGTCGGTCCCCAGATGCTCCCCGGCCCGATGCCGCGCACGATCGGGTGCGTCTCCTGCCCCGGCGCGACGACGCCCCGCGTGCTCTCCTTGCCGTGTTCGCCGTGGTGGGCGACCCAGGTCTCGCCGAGCACCTGCCGCCCGAAGCCTTGCCGGTAGTCGGGCCCGTCGTAGTTCCAGTTGTAGCGCGCGTAGGTGTCGCTCCCCTCGAGCGAGAAGGCGTGCGTCGCGGTGCGCAGCCCGACGACGGGCCGGCCCGACTTCAGGTATGCGTCGATGCGGGCCATCTGCTCATCGGGCAGATCGCGGAAGCGTGTCGCGATGATCAACAGGTCCGCGTCCGCGAGCTTCTCGAGCCCGGGGATGTTCGTGCGGTCATCGGGATTGATGACGCCGGTCGCGCGATCAATCGCGAAGAGCACATGCGTCGTGAAACCGTGGCGGAAGCTCAGGATGCGCGCAAGCTGCGGCAGGGCCTCCTCCGACCGGTACTCCTCATCGCCGCTGACGAGGACGATGGTCTTCCCCGCGCCGGGCCCCGCGGCGCCGCCGTCGGCGCCGGCGCCGGCGC
>CAZXBB010000256.1:0-8758 GCA_964638815.1 uncultured Isosphaeraceae bacterium | reverse complement strand
GCCCGACGAGCTCGTCGAAGCTGCGGGAGCGGTAACGTCGGGCCAGGACCGTGTAGCTCACTGGTACCTCGGGCGGGGGCGGGGGCGGGGGCGGGGGCGGGGGCGGGGGCCGGGGCGCTGGTCGCGTCGTTCCCTTGCGCGTGATGGGAAAACCGGCGGCAGGGAAGACGGCCAGGACACCGCAAGCTCGGAGAGCGCCGCTTATGGCTGCTGCGGTCAAGCTCTGACCAGGTTCACGGACCACCCGTCTCACGGGCCCGACCGTCTTCTGCTGCCGCCGGTCGGCAGAATGGTAGCACGGTCGGGCGCCGCTCGCGATGCCGGATCGGTCGCTGGAACTCCGGTACGAGTCGCGAGACTCAGGACATCGCGTCCCGGAGAGGTCCGCCCGCATCGCCGAAAGAAATCGGGCACCTCCGGCTCGGGGTTCGCGATGCGAAGCGCAAACCGCAAACCGCAAAAACCACAAGCCGCAAGCCGCAGGCCGCAGGCCGCGATCTGGAGCCATCGGATCTTTTGCCTGCGACGGTCTGGTAAACTCGATCCACCATGCCCGACAGGACCCCGCTGCCGCACGCGGACGAGAGAAACGTCCCCCGCCTCACCACGGCGGTGCCGTCGGAGCGGACCCGCAGCGCCGAACGATCCCACCGCACCATGCTGCTCGCGGTCCGGCTGCTGTACATGGTGCTGCTCGTCACCGTGACGCTGCTGCCCTTCGTGGGCACGGTCACGAAGCAGAAGTTCACGTTCACCGACTACCGCGGCGCGTTCGTCGCGACGTTCCTCTTCGGCACCGCCGTGCTGGTCTTCGACGCGCTGACGCCGAACAAAAAGCTCGCGTCGGTGTTCGGCATCTACCTCGGCGTCGTCGCGGGGCTGGCCGGCGCGCTCGCGGTCGGCGCGCTCCTGGACCTGATCGCCGATTCGTGGGACCTGAAGGATGACGACCGCTGGCTGGCCTACCTCGGGCTCATCAAGCTCGCCATCGGCGTGACGCTCTGCTACCTCGCCGTCTCCATCGTGCTCACGACGAAGGACGACTTCCGCCTCGTCATCCCGTACGTCGAGTTCGCCAAGCAGGTCCGCGGCGTGCGACCGCTGCTGCTGGACACGTCGGCGCTCATCGACGGCAGGATCAGCGGGTTCGGACAGACAGGGTTCCTCGACGCCCCGCTCATCGTGCCCCAGTTCGTGATCGACGAGCTCCAGACGCTCGCGGATTCGAGCGACAAGCTGAAGCGGGCCCGCGGCCGCCGGGGTCTCGACCTGGTGAGCACTCTCCAGTCGAGCCCGCGGGTGGACATCTCGATCGACCCGGTCCAGGCGCCCGGCCACTCCGTGGACCGGATGCTCCTCCACGTCGCTGCCGCGCAGAACCTCCGGATCCTCACGACCGACTACAACCTGAACAAGGTCGCGCAGATCCAGGGTGTGACGGTGATGAACCTCAACGACCTCGCGAACACCCTGCGGCCGCAGGTGATCGCCGGCGACGCGCTCGTCGTCGAGATCACGAAGCGCGGCGAGGGTCCCGACCAGGGAGTCGGCTACCTGCCGGACGGCACGATGGTGGTCGTCGAGCACACCGGCGGTCGCGTCGGCGAGACGCTCCCGGTCGTGGTGACGAACTCGCTCCAGACGAGCGCGGGGCGCATGATCTTCGCGAAACCGGACAACGGCGAGCGGGCGGCGGCGGCAATGGAGACCGGGAGCCAGGCCCACATGGCCGAGGCGGCGACCAACCAGCCGCGCGCGACGTCGCGGCCGCCGAAGACCGGCGAGGGGACGCCGCGGCGCAATCCGCGACGGTGAGGTGCGGCGCGCTGCGGGGCGCGGACGCCGCGGCGTCGTGCCGCGAGACGGCCCTCCGCGCAAGCCGGCGGCCGCGCCGTGGGAGGACCTTGAAGGTGATGCCGCGGTCCGTTTCTGCGGCGCGTGCCGTCACCCGGTCCGAGCTCGCGGGCATGACACGCATGACCCGGATCGCATGACCCGGATCACACGGATGCTGCCGAGCACGCCGGGTGGTCAATCCATCGTCGTTCTCTCCGGTCGGCCTCCCCACCGGGCGACGATCATCCGAGGGGGAGCACTTCCGAACGCCCTTGAAGTTGCCGTTCCGCAACGGCCTGTCGCGCAGGACGGGGCCCGCGTGGGCCTGGCGGCGACGCATCCTCCCGCACGCCCGCCCCTCCTCCCACCGAGAGGTCCGCGGACGCGTTTCGGACGGAAACGGCTATACTGGGTCCCCAACAGTGGGCGTCCGTCGCCCGCGCTGGTTCTTGTTTTACGGTGGCACAGCAGCGCGCGGACCACAGAACCGGGCGCGTCACCATTGGAGTCCCGACCGATGAAGATTTATGTGGGTAACCTGAATTTCTCAACGACCGAGGAGGACCTGCGCGAGGCCTTCGCTGCCCACGGTGACGTCGAAGAGGCGGCCATCGTAACCGACCGCGACACCGGCCGCCCCCGAGGCTTCGGATTCGTCACGATGTCCGACGACAATCAGGCTCGTGCCGCGATCGAGGCGCTCAACGGTCAGGATCTCGACGGCCGTCCGCTCAACGTCAACGAAGCGCGCCCGAAGCCGGGCGGCGCCCGCGGCGGCGGCGGCGGCGGCGGCGGCGGCCGACGCTGGTAGGTCCGGACAGCAACTCGACACGACAGACCCTCGCCTTCGGGCGGGGGTCTTTTTTTTTCGCGAGCAGAGTCTTGAGCCGAGTCTCGCGTCTCGCGTCTCGAACGTGCCGGAACGCGAACTCGAGACTCCGGACTCCGCGCTCACTCCCACTCGATGGTCGCCGGCGGCTTCGACGAGATGTCGTATACCACGCGGTTCACGCCCGACACCTCGTTGATGATCCGGTTGCTGATCGTCGCGAGGACGTCGAAGGGGATGCGCGCCCAGTCGGCGGTCATGAAGTCCTGTGTCTCGACGGCGCGGATCGCCACGACCGAATCGTAGGAGCGCCCGTCGCCCATGACGCCGACCGACCGGATCGGGAGCAGCACCGCGAACACCTGGTTCGTGGACCGGTAGAGGTTGTTCGCGATGATCTCCTCCAGCAGGATCTCGTCGCAGTCGCGCAGCAGGTCGAGACGCGGGCGGGTGACCTCGCCGATGACCCGGACCGCGAGCCCGGGGCCCGGGAAGGGATGCCGCCACACGATCTGGTCGGGCAGACCGAGCACCTCGCCGAGCTTGCGCACCTCGTCCTTGAAGAGATCCCGCAGCGGCTCCACGAGCTCGAAGCCGAGATCTTCGGGCAGACCCCCGACGTTGTGGTGCAGCTTGATGTTCGCGCTCGTGCCGGCGTGGCCGTGCCCCGACTCGATCACGTCGGGATAGAGCGTGCCCTGCGCGAGGAACCTCGCACCCCCGTCGATCCGGCCCGCCGCTTCGCGGAACACCTCGATGAATCGGTGCCCGATCCGCTTGCGCTTCTCCTGCGGGTCCACCACGCCGGCGAGGTCGCCGAGGAACGCGTCGGCGGCCTCCACGACCCGCAGGTCGATGTCGAAATGATCGCGGAACGTGCTCTCGACGAGCTCCCGCTCGTGCTTGCGCAGGAGCCCGTTGTCCACGAAGATGCAGGTGAGCTGGTCGCCGATCGCCTTGGCGAGGAGCGCCGCGACGACGGAGGAATCGACCCCCCCGCTCAGGCCGCACAGCACGCGGTCGGATCCCACGCGTTCGCGCACGCGCGCGCATTCCGACTCCAGGAAGTCCGCCATCTTCCAGGTGCCGGCGCAGTGGCAGATCTTGTAGAGAAAGTTGCGCAGCAGATCGACGCCGTGCGGGGTGTGCGTGACCTCGGGGTGGAACTGCACGCCGTAGAACGGAAGCGTCCGGTGTCGCACCACGGCGAGCGGGCACGTGGGTGTCGAAGCGAGCACCTCGAAATCGTCGCCGAGCATCTCCACCTGGTCGGAGTGGCTCATCCACACCGCGGTGTTCGGAGGCAGGTTGGCCAGCAGGTCGCTGTCGTCGCGGATCGTCAGCTTCGCCCGGCCGTACTCGCCGGCCTTCGCGGCCTCGACCCGGCCGCCGAGCAACGAGCAGCCGAGCTGCATCCCGTAGCAGATGCCGAGGACCGGGACGCCGAGCTCGAAGAGCCGCGGGTCGCACCTCGGGCCGGACGGTCCGGAGGGCCCGACCGTCACGCTGGCCGGCCCGCCGGAAAGAATGATGCCGCGCGGCTCGAGGGCCGCGAGCTCCTCCACCGGCGTGTCGGGCGCCACGAGCAGGCCGAACGCGCCGGCTTCCCGGACCCGGCGCGCGATGAGCTGGGCGTACTGGGTGCCGAAATCGAGGATCGGGATCACCTCGACGCCGGCAGGAGGCTCGATCGGCCGCGGTTTCTTCGTCATCCGGGTGGAACTGGTGGGCATGCGGGGGTGGGCGAACTGTAGCACGATCGCCACCGCCTCGTCTTCCTTGACTCGGGCCCGTCAGATTGCCGACAAAGGACAGGTCCGCCCTGCCTTCGTTGCCGGAGGTCCCTCCGATTCCTACCCTGTGCCCGATGCCTCACGCGATCGCCGCCCTCGGCCTCACGTGGTTCGCCGCCGTCGCCACTTCCTGCGCAACGTCGTCGCTGGCGGGCGGTCTCGATTCGCCGGTGCCCGCCGCGCGGCTCCGCGCGATCGAGCAGGCCCGCGCGGGAGGCGACCGGTCGCCGGCAACCCTGCGCCGGCTGATCGAGCAGCTCGACAGCGACGACGCCGCGGTGCGGCTCGTCGCCATCACGGCGCTCGAGGAGCTCACGGGGGAGACGTACGGTTATCGCCACGACGATCCGGTCGCCGCACGACGCGCCGCCGTCGCGCGGTGGCTCGACCACCCGGGCGTCGCCGGACCCACCGCGACGCACGGCACGGCGCTTTCCGGAGCCGCCGACCATGGATGAGCGGACCCCCGATCTCGATCTCCAGCTCTTCAGCCAGGCCCGGCTGCTGGCCTCCGCCCGCGCGCTGACCTCGAGCTTCGCGGCGCGGATCGGCTTCGACGAGGTCCAGTGCGGCCAGATCAGCCTCGCCGTGGACGAGGCGCTCTGCAACGTGATCAACCACGGCTACGCCAGGGACGACTGCGGGCGGATCCGGGTTGCCATCTGGGAGCTCCGGGACAATCCTGCCGGCGGGATGCTGATTGTGGTGGAGGACCGGGCCCGACAGGTCGATCCGGAGACGATCCGCCCCCGCGATCTCGACGATATTCGTCCGGGCGGGCTCGGGGTCCACATCATCCGGGAAATCATGGATCATGTGGAGTACACGAAACGGGACGGAGGCGGCATGCGGCTGAGCATGACCAAGCACGTTCCCACACCGGCGGCGAAAGAACGTGCGGATGGCGCTCCGAGCCACGCCGCCTGCAAGAATGAGGGCGAGCATGACTGACGCGGACGACATCCAGGTTCGACGGGAAACGGGAGACGGCCTGCTGGTCCTGACTCCCGTCGGCGACATCGACCTGAGCCGCGCGCCGGCGCTGCGGACCTATCTGAGCGAGGCGCTGGCGTCGAAGCCGGGCCGTCTCATCATCGATCTCGCGGAGGTCCCGTACATGGACAGCTCCGGCGTCGCCACTTTCGTGGAGGCGATGCAGCTTGCCCGAAAGAAGGGGAGCGTGCTCGTGCTCTGCGCGATGCAGGACCGCGTGCGATCCATCTTCGAGATCGCGCGGCTCGACATGGTGTTCACGATCCTCGGGAGCGCCGAGGAAGCCAAGACCGCCTGACCCCTCTCGGGAATCGCACCGTGCCCGCGGTCGACCAAGCGAAGAAACCCGGCCTGCTCACGCGGATCCTCGAGGAATGGGGAGCCGTGTGGATGCGCTCGTTCGCCCTGGTGGGCGGCGTGTCGTACCTCGTTCACGACGTGGCGTACTGGCTGCTGTTCAGCTTCGTCAACCCGCGGGTCCGCATGGGCCGGACCGCGATCGTCACGCAGACAATCCGCATCGGCTTCCGGTCGATCGCGATCATCATGCTGGTGTGCGCTTCCATCGGCTTCATCCTCGCGATGCAGATGCAGCCTCCGCTGGCGGAGCTCGGCCAGACGGACAAGATCGCCAACATCGTCGGCGTCGCGATCTTCCGCGAGCTCGGACCGCTCGTGGCCGCCATCGTCCTGACCGGCTTCGCGGGCGCGGCGATCGCGGCGGAGATCGGGACCATGGTCGTGGGCGAGGAGATCGAGGCGCTCGAGGCGCACGCGCTCAACCCGGTGCGCTTCCTCGTCGTGCCGAGGGTGCTCGCGACGATTCTGAGCCTCGTCCTGCTCACCGTGATCGGCGACGTCACGGCCGTCGCCTCGAGCGGCGTCATGACGATCGTCTTCCTCGGTGTCCCGTACGAGGTCTACAAGAACAACACGCTCGACCAGCTCGTGCCGGCGGACTTCCTCACGGGCCTCATCAAGGCGTCCGTGTTCGGCCTGATCCTCGCCGCGATCGCCTGTCACAACGGCCTGAAGGTCTCGGGCGGCGCCGCCGGCGTGGGGCGCGCGACGACGGACACCGTCGTGCAGACCGTCGTGGCGGTGATCCTGACGGACCTGCTGTTCACGGGCATCTTCCTGGCGCTCGGCTGGACGTAATCGCGGTCCGGTTGCACCCTCTTCCGCTGACGATTTCGCGGTTCACCCGCGGGGCAGGCGACGGCTCTCTTCGCGTGCTCATTTCCCGGCGTCCAGCACGTAGGACCGCACCGTGAACCCCGCGTCGGTCGAGACCATCTTCCACGCCATGGGCCCGATGAACCTGCGGAGGAGGTCGGCGTCGACGCCCTCCGGCCAGCCGTTCCCCAGGACGTTCTCGAACCCCATGCGGTCGTCGTCGCGGGGCATCACGAGGTCCTCGCGCTCCACCTCGCGGACGATCTCCATCCGGCTGATCTTCATGCCGGCGTCGAAGCAGTCCACGATGTTGGAGTAGCCCCAGCCGACCACCGGCTCGCTGCCGAGTACGACGAGCGCGCGGCGGAACGCGGGCTCATCCGCGAGCGTCGCCTTGCCGGCGTCACCGATCGAACGCAACGCCTGCTCCACGGCGGGCGCGGGGCCGCTGAAGACGTAGCCGCCGCCGAGCCCGATCGCCGGCGGATCGGTCGGCGCCACCGGCACGTCCAGCGGCATCATCGCCATCATCGCGGGATCGACGGTGTAGATCCGGTGACCGAGGAAATCGCGCGCCTCCATCCCCATCCTCTGGGCGGTCAGGGAGAGGAAGTGCTCGAGCTCCTGCGGCTTGCGGCACTCGATCGCCATGAGCTGCCTCAAGCTGTCGGCCTCGACAGGCTGGTCGAGCGTCTGGATCACGTGAAGCCGGCGACCGAGGCACGAGGTGACCTGCTCGATCGTCTGGTCCATCGCGGGCGCCTCGCCCGGCTGCGGCGGGACCATCATCTGCATCAGCTGCACGAGCGGACGCACGGCGTCGGGCAGGCCCTGGAAGTCGAAGTGGAACGTCGAGAAGCTCATCGCACCGGCGCCCGCGAACGCGGGCACTACTCCGGATGCGTCCGGGCGGTCGAGCAGCGCCGTCAGGCCGACCTTTCCGTTCGGCATGTGGACGACGTGCGTCATCTCGACCATCGCGTCGGGGCCGTCGAGCCGCGTACCCATGCCGAAGCCCTGGATGTCGCCGACCATCTGCCGGATCATCGGTCCGACCATCCCGGCCATGCCCATCGGATCCATGGCGGAGACGAGCTTGCCGAGGTCCTTCGTGAGGATGGCCGCCGTCGCGTCGCCCTCGCCGATCTGCTCCATGACCCCGGTGAAGTCGGTGCGGTTCGGTAGCACGGGCTGCGTATCGCCGTCGATCACCTCGAGCGCGTGGGCGATCGTCGCCATGTCGTTCGAGAGGAGGAACAGCGTCCCGTCCTGCACGAGGAACAGCTCGTCGAACGCGTCGGACATCATATCCTCGGGCCCGCCGCCGAAGTCCTGCATGTCGGCGAAGCCGTCCCCGCCCCAGTCTCCGCCCGCTACGGGCTCTTCCTCCACCACGGGGGCCTCGGGGATCTCGACGCAGTAGACCGTCCGGCCGTGGACCTCGCGCTCCTCGTACTTGATCCCGTCGTCCTCGTCGGCCTGCCGCCGCGCGGTCTCCACAAGCTCGGCCGTCGCCGCGGCGTGATCGCCGTAGTCGGCGGCGAACAGGAGCCCGGGCTCGAACTGGCCGAGCTCGGCGTCCATGACCGTGAACAGCGCGACACCGATCGCGCCGGGCGGCATCCTGAGGGCATCGGCGTCGAGGTCGAGATCGTGCATCATCTTCTCGACGTCGGCTTCGAAGTCCTTGCGCGCGTCGGCGCGCAGCCTGGCGAGCTCCGGGGATTGCCACAGCTCCCAGAGACTCGTCGCCTTGAGCCGCGTCATCGTCCGCTCGGCATTCCGGACGCCGGCGACGAAGATCGTGCCTTCGGGCGCCAGCTCGTGGATCGTCGGAGGCTCCGCGAAGCAGACCGTCGTGAGGGCGAGCGTGGCGGCCGCGACCAGGGTGGTGACTCGGGTCGATGTGATGGCCGTCAGCGTGATGGCCGACGGCGTGATGGCCGTCAGCGTGATGGCCGTCGGTGTGATGGCCGTCGGTGTGATGGCCGTCGGCGTGATGGCCGTCAGCGTGATGGCGGTCGGTCTGACGACGGTCGGTGCATGCTTGGTCACTGGTTCATTTCCTGTGAAGAGCCTGGCCGGAATCGCCGGTCGCGTCCTGCAGTTGCGGCGGAACGCCGAAGTTCAC